>NZ_JACBZD010000001.1:4962500-5262500 GCF_013407765.1 Allostreptomyces psammosilenae | reverse complement strand
GGCGGCGCTGCCCCGGCTCCGGGCCCCGCCGTACACCCGGTAGTAGATGTGCACGTCGTCGGCGACCACCGTGGGGCGCCGCTCCTGGGGCGCCTGCCGCTCCGCCTCGGCCGCGGCCCGCGCCGCCGCCCCCGCCTCGTCCGCCACGGCCACCGCGCCGTCCGCCGCCCGCTGCTCAGCCACGTCCGTACCGCTCCTCAGCCTTCCAGAAGTACACGAACCCGCCGATGCCGACGACGAGCGCCCAGGCGGCGGCCGCTCCCCACAGCAGGCCGACCGACAGCACGCTGTCCGCCCGGTTCACCGAGTCGATCAGCGCCTCACGCATCAACTCAATGTAGGCGGCGGCCGGGTTGAGCTCCAAGCCGAGCCGCACCCAGGTGGGGGCGTCCTGGGCGAAGACCGAGATCGAGTACATGACGCCGGAGGCGTACATCCAGGTGCGCAGGATGAACGGCATCAGCTGCGACATGTCGGGCAGCTGCGCCCCGAGCCGGGCCATGATCAGCGACAGGCCGACGTTGAACAGCGACTGCAGCAGCAGCACCGGCACCGCCAGCAGCCAGTTGAAGGTCAGCGGCTCGCCGGTGGCGATCACGATCCCGCACAGCACCACCATGGAGATCAGCAGCTGCTGGAGCTGGCTGAGGGTGATGGCGATCGGCAGGGCGGCGCGCGGGAAGTGCAGGGCCCGGACCAGGCCGAGGTTGCCGGAGATCGCCTTGGTGCCCTGGAGCGCGGCCGTCTGGGTGAAGGTGAAGACGAAGACGCCGGTGATCAGGAACGCCGGGAAGTTCTCGATGTCCCGGTCGGTCTCCAGCAGCAGCCCGAAGATCAGGTAGTAGACCGCGGCGTTCAGCAGCGGCGTCAGCACCTGCCAGACCTGCCCGATGCGCGCCCCGGAGTACATCGTCAGGAGCTTGGCGTTGGAGTAGGCCTGGATGAAGTGGCGGCGCTGCCACAGCTGCCGGCAGTACTCCGCCAGGGTGGGACGGGCCCCGCTCTGCGACAGTCCGTACTTGGCGGCGAGCTCCGCCGGAGTGAGGGACTCGTCTCCCCCAGCGGGCGCGGAGGTGCCGCCGCCCCCCGCCGTCCCGTTCGGGCTTGGTTCGGTCACTGTTGACACTTTCGTCCTCAAAGGCAGTTCCGGCGTCGAGCCTTGCGCCTCCGCCCGCGCGCGGGCGGAGAGGGAGCGAGCGTACCGAGGTTCACACCACGGGTGGCCGCCCCGGACGGGTCAGCCGCCACACGGTACGCCAGGCCATCGGACGACGCGTACCGCAGGGCCTCCGCCAGCCCTCACGGAACCCGCCCCACCGGGCCCGCGGCGCCGCCGGGGGGGCCGCCGGGCCGGGGTCAGCAGGATCCACGTGCCCGGGGACGCGGAACCAGTGGCCACGGCAGGTTCCGCCGGGCCAGCCGGCCCGGTTGCGGGCGACCATGCGGTGGTACACGGCGTGCCGGCTCGGCGCGGTCGCCGGGTGCTCCAACACGATGTCCGAACGGTAGTCGATCTGCCAGCCGGCATCCAAAGCGCACCAGGCCGGATCGGTCCCCTCGTGGGCGTGGGAGAAGCCGCCGGGCAGGCCGCCGACCTGGCGTTCACTTTCGCGCCCCTCCCCCGTGTGCCGTCGCGCCGCGCCCGACCGAGACACTTCGGACAAGTGTGGGCCAACCCCTACGATTCGCCCCATGACGTGGCTTGTGACTGGAGGAACCGGCTACATCGGTAGCCATGTGGTGCGCGCCATGACCACCGCCGGGGAAGAGGTCGTGGTACTCGACGACGCCACCACCGGCCGGGACGAGCGGCTGGAGCCGGACGTGCCGCTGGTGCACGGCTCGGTGCTGGACCGGCCGCTGCTGGACCGGGTGCTGCGGTCGTACCGGGTCACCGGCGTGGTGCACATCGCGGCCCGCAAGCGGGTGGCGGAGTCGGTCGAGCGCCCGCTGTTCTACTACCGGGAGAACGTGCACGGGATGCAGACGCTGCTGGAGGCGGTGGTCGACGCCGAGGTGCGGCGCTTCGTCTTCTCCTCCAGCGCCGCGGTGTACGGGATGCCGGACGTGGACCTGGTGACCGAGGACACCCCGTGCGCCCCGGTCAACCCCTACGGCGAGACCAAGCTGGTCGGCGAGTGGATGGTGCGGGACACCGCCGCCGCCCACGTCGTCGCGTACGCCAACCTGCGGTACTTCAACGTGGCCGGCGCCGCCACCCCGGAGCTGGCGGACGTCGGGGAGTCCAACCTGGTGCCGATGATGTTCCGGCGGATCGCCGCGGGCGAGCCGCCGGTGATCTTCGGTGACGACTACCCGACGCCGGACGGCACCTGCGTGCGGGACTTCATCCACGTCGCCGACGTGGCCTCCGCGCACCTGGCCGCCGCCCGCCGGCTGCGCGCCGACCCGGCCACCGCGCTGACCCTGAACATCGGGCGCGGCGAGGGGGTGTCGGTGCGCGAGATGAGCCGCCTGATCGTCCAGGTCACCGGCCGCCCGGACCTGGAGCCGGTGGTGGCGCCGCGCCGCCCCGGGGATCCGGCCCGCGTGGTGGCCTCGGCCGACCTGATCGCCAAGGAGCTGAACTGGGCGGCGCGGCACGGGCTGCGCGAGATGGTGGCCTCGGCCTGGGAGGGGCGCCGGCTGCACGGATAGGCCCCGCGGGGCGCCCGCCCGGGAGTGACAATCGAATTCTTTTCCACCACTCCCGACCACGGACCGCGGGTAATGTCGCCATTCCAGCGAATATGACAACGAGCTTCATTGCGCGCTTGCTTCCGGAGGTATTCACACTATTGACTGGCAACTGACCGGCATCGCGGAAATGCCGCGCGGAGGAGGGGAATAACCATGGGTGGCCACAGCCACGGACACGGGCCCGGCGGTCACCACCACGGCGGCATCGCCACCGCGGCCGGCGCCCACCGCAACCGGCTCCGAGTGGTGCTCGCGCTGACACTGTCCGCGCTGGTCGCACAGGTGGTGGGGGGCCTGCTGAGCGGTTCCCTCGCCCTGCTGGCGGACGCCGGACACCTCGCCACCGACGCCATGGGGATCGCCCTGGCACTGATCGCGGTGCATTTCGCGAACAAACCGGCGACCGACGCACGGACTTTCGGGTACGCCCGGGCGGAGATCCTCGCCGCCGTCCTCAACGCCGTGGTGCTGTTCGCCGTGGGCGCCTGGATCCTGGTGCAGTCGGCGCGCCGCATCGTTGACCCGCCGGAGGTGGAATCCGGGCTCACCGTGGTGTTCGCGCTGGTCGGCCTGGTCGCCAACTGCGTCTCCATGCTGCTGCTGGTCCGCGCGCAGCGGGAGTCGCTGAACGTCCGCGGCGCCTTCCTGGAGGTGCTGGCGGACACCCTGGGCTCGGTGGCCGTGCTGGTCTCCGCCGTGCTGGTCGGGCTCACCGGGATCCACCGGATCGACCCGATCGCCTCGGCCCTGATCGGCCTGATGATCGTGCCGCGCACCTGGCGGCTGCTGCGCGAGGCGGTGGACGTGCTCCTGGAGGCCACCCCGAAGGACGTCGACCTCGCCCGGGTGCGCCAGCACATCCTGGAGCTGGACGGCGTGCTCGACGTGCACGACCTGCACGCCTGGACGGTCACCTCCGGGCTGCCGGTGCTCTCCGCGCACGTCGTGGTGGAACCCGCCGTGGCCGGCGGCGGGATCGCCGACTGCGCGGGCGGGCAGCACACCCTGCTGGACGAGCTGCACTCCTGCCTCGGCGACCACTTCGACGTCTCGCACTGCACCTTCCAGATCGAGCCGGCCGCGCACAGCAACCACGAGGGCGTCTGCCACTGACCCGGCGCGGGCCGGCCGCCGCGTGCGACGAGCACGTGTTCGTTCGCGGTCCGGGGCCGTGATGAGCGAAGATCGACGGGACGTCGTGAGGCGCCGGGGCGCCGAGGAAGGTGGCTTGTCACTGTGGGCATGCTGGAACTCGTGGACGAGGACGGTCGGACGATCGGCACGGAGGAGAAGCTCACCGCCCACCGGCCACCGGGCATGCCGCACCGGGCGTTCTCGGTGTTCCTCTTCGACGACGCCGGGCGGATGCTGCTGCAGCGGCGCGCCCAGGGCAAGTACCACTCCGCCGGGGTGTGGTCCAACACCTGCTGCGGCCACCCCTACCCCGGCGAGGCCCCGTTCGTGGCCGCCGCCCGCCGCACCTCGGAGGAGCTGGGCTCCGCCCCGGCCCTGCTGCGCGAGGCCGGCACCGTCCGCTACGACCTGCCGGACCCCAGCTCGGGCCTGGTCGAGCGGGAGTTCAACCACCTGTTCGTCGGGGTCGCCCCGCGCAGCCTCGCCCCGGATCCGGCGGAGATCGCCGAGACCACCTTCGTCACCCCGGACGAACTCGACGAACTGCGCAACAAGGAGCCGTTCTCGGTGTGGTTCCCGGTGGTCCTCGGCGGGGTCGAGCCGGTCCTGCGCGAGATGGACCTCGGCTTCCGCGCCTGATCGCACGGGGGCCGCGCCCCGTCCGGAGGATTCCGGACGGGGCGCGGCCCTCGGGTGAATGCGGGATCGATCGCTCGGTGTTGTTCCGATGCCCCGGACGGTGCGGGGCACCTCACTGCACGGCGTGCAGCGAACCCGTGGTCGTTCGGCCGGGGCGGGTCGGGACCCTCGGCAGTAACGCCCAGATCTCCTTGCCCCCCTCCACCGTGCCGTCCATGTCGCAGCTGCCACCGTGGCCCTCGGCGACGGCGCGCACCAGCAACAGCCCCCTGCCCCCCTCGCGCGCGGTGGACGCCTGGGACAGTCCGGGCACCTGCCACAACGCCCGCGGGGCCACCGGGTCACGGTCGGCCACGGCGATCCGCACGTGGTCGGGGGCGAGGCGCAGTTCCACCCGGACGTTCTCGGAGCACCTCGCCGCGTAGCGGACGGAGTTGGTGACGAGCTCGGAGACGATCAGCTGCACCGCGTCGGAGAGCTCCTCCCCCGCCGGGACGCCCCAGGCGGCCAGCGTGTCCCGGACGACGTGCCGGGCCCGGGGCACCGAGGGCTCCACCGGGGGGAGGCGGAAGCTGCACCGGCCGTGGGCGTCCATCTGGTACCGGCGGTCGACCGGCGCCGCCGCCCCCGTGGAAGCGGGAAGATCACCCTCGCAGCCGTCCATGCCGTCCATCCCGCCCTGCTCGTGGCCCCGTACGGGGGCCGTCGTGGAGCGCTCCTGCCCTGGCGGATCCTCCGCCGCGGCTCCTGTCCGTCACTGTAGGCGCACGGGAGCGCACGGGTGCATGACGACAGAAGACGGTCAATTCCGACCAATGGACGCCGCTTGCCGATCGATACGGACTGATATTCGACCGTTGATGAACGGTCTCCGCCGCGGGAGCGCCCACACCGCCGCGTGCCGGGTCAGGGCGCGAGGATGTCCAGTTCCCGCATGGCGCCCACGCAGATGTCCCGCATGGTGCGCTCGGCCCGCTCCGCCTCGCCGCAGCGCACCGCCTCGGCGACCTCCACGTGCCAGCGCACCGCCTCCGGATCCGGCTCGCTGAACATCACGTGGTGGTGGGTGCGCCCCGCCAGTACCTCGGCCACCACGTCCCCGAGCCGGGCGAACATCTCGTTGCCGGAGGCGTCGAGGATCGCGCGGTGGAAGGCGATGTCGTGCACCAGGTACTCCTGGAGGTCGCGGGCCTTGGCCGCGGCGACCATGTCCATGGCACGCTGGGTGATCCGGGCGCAGTGCTCGGGCAGCGCGTGGTCAGCCGCCAGGCCGGCGGCCGTGGGCTCGATCGCCGAACGCAGCACGGTGAGGGAGCGCAGTTGACGCGGACGGTCGGCCCCGGCGAGCCGCCAGCGGATGACCCACGGATCGAAGACGTTCCACTCGCTCGCCGGCAGGACCGTCACACCGACCCGGCGGCGCGAGGCAACCAGCCGCATGGACTCCAGGATCTTGACCGCCTCGCGCACCACCGTCCGGGACACCCCGAACCGCTCCTCGAGCTCCTCGGTGCGCAGCACGCTGCCGGGCGGGTACTCCCCGGCGACGATGGCCGGCCCGAGCGTGCCGAGCACGCGGTGGTACAGCCCCTCGGTCGCCATCTGCCGGTCCCGTCCCTTCTGCCGCGCATCAGCGTAGGGCATCCACCGAACCCATCCACCCCACACATCACATTGGTATGACTTTTTTGGTTCAGTGACTTGAATAAGTCATACCTATGGAGTTACACCTGTGGGGCCCCTCCAGCCAGCCGGCGCGAGGGACGGCCCACCCTCACTCCCGAGGCGGTGGACCGACGTTTCGACTTCCACAGTGAGGTGGGTCCACATGAGCCCGGAGACGCGCTCCCCTGCCACGACGCGGGTGATCGTCGTCATGGGGGTGTCCGGAGTCGGCAAGACCACGATCGGCCCCGCCCTGGCCGAGCGCCTGGGCGTCCCCTACGCCGAAGCCGACTCCTTCCACCCGCCGGCCAACATCGCCAAGATGTCCGCCGGCACCCCGCTGAACGACGAGGACCGCGCGCCCTGGCTGGACGCGATCGCCGACTGGGCGCGGTCCCGGCGGGGCCTCGGCGGCGTGGTGAGCTGCTCCGCCCTCAAGCGCGCCTACCGGGACCGGCTGCGCGCCACCGACCCCGACCTGTTCTTCCTCCACCTGGACGCGCCGCGCGAGGTCATCGCGGCCCGGCTGGGCGCGCGCACGGACCACTTCATGCCCACCACCCTCCTGGACTCGCAGCTGGCGACCCTGGAACGGCTGGAGGGGGACGAGGCCGGGGCGGTCGTCCGCGTGGACACCGACCCGGCGACCATCATCGAGCACAGCATCGCCGCGCTGCGGCGATCCCATTGACGGAGTAATGGCGTGACAGTTCTCAACGTCGAGCTACTGGCGGCCGGTTCCGGGAGCAGCGAGTACCTCACCGACGACTACGGCCGGCTCGGCATCGCCGTGCTCGCCGGCATCGCGGTGATCGTGCTGCTCATCACCCGCTTCCGCATGCACCCCTTCCTCGCCCTCACGCTGGGCACCGGGGTGCTCGGCGTGGTGGCCGGAGCCCCCCTGGACGCGACCATCAGCAGCTTCACCGGGGGCCTCGGCTCCACGGTGGCCGGTGTCGGCGTCCTCATCGCGCTCGGCGCGATCATCGGCAAGCTGCTCGCCGACTCCGGCGGCGCCGACCAGATCGTGGACACCATCCTGGCCCGGTCCGGTCCGCGCTCACTTCCCTGGTCGATGGCGCTGATCGCCGCGCTCATCGGACTGCCGCTGTTCTTCGAGGTCGGCATCGTCCTGCTGATCCCGGTCGTGCTGCTGATCGCCAAGCGCGGCGGGCACTCGCTGATGCGCATCGGCATCCCCGCCCTGGCCGGCCTGTCCGTGCTGCACGGCCTGGTGCCGCCGCACCCCGGCCCGCTGGCCGCCGTCGACGCCCTCGGCGCCGACCTCGGCATCACCCTCGCCCTCGGCGTGCTGATCGCCATACCCACCGTCGCGGTCGCCGGCCCGGTGTTCGCCCGGTTCGCCGACCGCTGGGTCTCGGTCACCCCGCCCGAGGGCCTGGTCCCGCAGCGCGCCTCCGCGGAACTCGACCGCCGCCCCGGCTTCGTCGCCACCGTCTCCACCGTGCTTCTGCCGGTCGTGCTGATGCTGGCCCGGGCCCTGGTCGAGATCACCATCCCGGACGAGGAGAACCTGGTCCGCCGGACCTTCGAGGTGCTCGGCTCGCCGGTCGTCGCCCTGCTCGCCGCCGTGATCGTCGGGATGTTCACCCTCGGCCGCGCGGCCGGCTTCGACCGCGCCCGGATCTCCACCACCGTGGAGCGCTCGCTGGGCCCGATCGCCGGCATCCTGCTGATCGTCGGCGCCGGCGGCGGCTTCAAGCAGACCCTGATCGACGTCGGCGTCGGCGAGATGATCCTGCACTACTCCGAGGGCTGGAACATCTCCCCGCTGCTGCTGGCCTGGCTGATCGCCGTCGCCATCCGGGTCGCCACCGGCTCCGCCACGGTCGCCACGATCTCCGCGGCCGGACTGGTCGCCCCGCTGGCCGCGGACATGTCCACCACCCACGCCGCACTGCTGGTGCTGGCCATCGGCGCCGGCTCGCTGTTCGCCTCGCACGTCAACGACGCCGGGTTCTGGCTGGTCAAGGAGTACTTCGGGATGAGCGTCGGCCAGACGCTGCGCACCTGGACCGTGATGGAGTCGATCATCTCGGTGGTCGGCCTGGTCTGCGTGCTGCTGCTCAGCCTGGTCATCTAGCGCCCGTTCCGCTCCCCCCTCGGGCGGGTGCCGGCCGCCCCCGGCCGGCACCCGCCCCCCGAACCCGCCGATCGCCGAACCCGTCCGCGCCCGAACCCCGCCCAGGAGATCCGCACCGTGTCGCACCCCCTGTTCGACGTCACCGGCCGCACCGCGCTGGTGACCGGTTCCAGCCGGGGCATCGGCCTGGCCCTGGCCCGCGGCCTGGTCCAGGCGGGCTGCGCGGTCATGCTCAACGGACGCGACCCCGAGCGGCTGGCGGCCGCCGCCGGCGAACTGGCCGAGGCCGGCCCCGGGCCGGTGCACACCGTGCCGTTCGACGTCACCGACGCGGGCTCGGTGACCGCCGGCGTGGCCCGCGCCGAGGAACTGGCCGGCCCGATCGACATCCTGGTCAACAACGCCGGGGCGCAGCTCCGCGCGCCGCTCCAGGACTTCTCCGACGGCGACTGGCACCGGCTGCTGGACACCAACCTGACCAGCGCGTTCCTGGTCGGCCGCGAGGTCGCCCGGCGGATGCTGCCGCGCGGGCACGGCAAGATCGTCAACGTCTGCTCGCTGCAGAGCGAGGTGGTCCGCCCCGGCATCGCCCCCTACGCGGCCACCAAGGGCGCGCTGAAGATGCTCACCAAGGGCATGTGCGCCGACTGGGGCCCGCACGGCATCCAGGTCAACGGCCTCGGCCCGGGCTACATCGCCACCGAGCTGACCGCCCCGCTCCGCGCCGACGAGCGGTTCGACGCCTGGGTCCGCGGCCGCACCCCGGCCGGCCGCTGGGGGCGAACCGAGGACCTGGTGGGCGCGCTGCTGTTCCTGGTCTCCCCCGCCTCGGACTTCGTCGGCGGCCAGGTGCTGTACGTGGACGGCGGCATGACCAGCGTGCTGTGAACCGGGCCACCGCACCCGGCCACCACACGGCACACCAACACCAGTGAAGGGAGCGCGCCGATGCGCGCCTGCGTGATCCACGGCCGCGGCGACCTGCGGGTGACGGGGTGGCGAACCCCCACGCCGGGCCCCGGCGACGCCGTCGTCGAGGTCGCCTACGGCGGCATCTGCGGCTCCGACCTGCACTACTGGAAGCACGGCGGCGTCGGCGACTTCACGCTGCGCGAACCGATGGTGCTCGGCCACGAGGTGGTCGGCACCGTGCTCGCGAACGACTCCGGCGCCGGCCCCGCGCCGGGCACACCGGTCGCCGTCCACCCGGCCACCCCGTGCGGGGCCTGCCCGGAGTGCCGCGCCGGCCGGGCCAACATCTGCCGGGACACCCGCTACCTGGGCAGCGCCGCACGCCTGCCGCACGTCCAGGGCGGCTTCGTCCAGCACCTGGTGGTGCCGGCGGCCCAGCTGCGCGCCCTCCCGGACGGTCTGGAGCTGCGGCCTGCGGCCCTGGCCGAGCCGCTGGCGGTGGCGCTGCACGCGGTGCGGCGGGCGGGTGACGTCGCCGGGCGCCACGTGCTGGTGACCGGCGCCGGCCCGATCGGCTGCCTGGTGGTGGCCGCCGCACGGGCGGCCGGGGCCGGCGCGGTGACCGTCTCCGACCTGCTGCCGGCGGCGCTCGCGTCGGCGACGACGGCCGGGGCGACGGCCACGGTGCGGGCGGACGACCCGTCCGCCGCCTGGCCCGCCGAGGTGGACGTCGCCGTGGAGGCCTCCGGCTCCCCGGCCGGCCTGGAGACCTGCCTGCGCCGGGTGCGGCGGGGCGGCACCGTGGTGCAGCTCGGCATGCTGCCGCCCGGATCGGTGCCGTTCGCCGGCAACCTGCTGGTGAGCCGGGAGATCGACCTGCGCGGCGCCTTCCGCTTCGACGACGAGTTCGACGACGCGCTGCGCCTGCTGGCCGCGACGCCCGCCCTGGAGGCGTTGATCACCGACGTGCTGCCGCTGGACCGCGCCGGCGACGCCTTCCGCCTGGCCGCCGACCGCACCCGCTCCTGCAAGGTGTTGCTCGAATTGGGCTCGGTTCGCCTCCGGGCCTCGTGACCGGCAAGCCTTCAGGACGGCGTGCGGAACGCGCCGAGGATGCGGCGCATGCCGAGACCGAGGCCGATCAGGGCCAGCCCGTCGACCAGCACCGCCAGGGAGAGGAAGGTGCCGATGGTGGCCAGCGCGCGGTTGGGCCACTCGGCCAGCACCAGCAGCCCGAGCAGCAGGTCGAACAGGCCGAGCAGCAGCAGCCAGACCATCGTGCGGCCGTGGGTGGTGAAGGCTCCGCCGATCCGGAAGAGTCCGCCGGCCAGGAAGAGCAGCGCGGCGAGCATCAGCAGGCCCTCGGCCACCACCGTCGGATGGCGCAGCACCACCACGCCGGCGGCGATGTTCAGCGCGGCGACCACCAGGGCCGGCCAGAAGCCCTCGCCCCGCCGGGAGCTGAGGGCCTGGACCAGGCCGACCGCCCCGCCGATCAGCAGCAGCCAGCCGAAGAGCGCCATCGAGGCCAGCCCGGCGAATCCGGCCCACAGGATCCCGACGAAGCCGGCGAGCACCGCCACCACGCCGAGCACCACGAGGACCGTGCCGGCGTTGCCCGGGGAGTCCACCGCCGCCGCCCGTTCCCCCCTCCCACGCCGCCCTTCACTCACCGTGACCACCTCCCGGTAGCTCCCGGCGTCCCGACCGGGACGCCGGGAGGCTTTTGCCCCGATGTTTCCGGTTCTCACCAATGAATCCGTTGAGGCTCGTTTTCGGGCGGATGAGGGGTGATTCACCGGATGTTGCCCGCGGATTACCAGTACGCAAATGTTATGAACCCTCACCCAGAGTTCTCGCCGCTGACCAGCGAAGACGTGTCGGCGGCACCATTCCGTCCCTCCCGGGCCCTTGTGCGGGCCGTTCCGGGCTCCCAATAATCCAAGTGCTTGACGTGATCACGCCTTACAGGGCGGGATCACGTCAACAGCGTGCGTGCCCAACAGATCGTCACAGTTCCTCCCCACCCCCCTCATGAGGAGACTCACGTGACCCTGCACAAGCCGTCCCGCAGGCGCCGCACCGCCCTCGGCTCCGCCATGGCCGCCGTGCTCGCCGCCGCCACCCTGGCCGCCCTCCCGGCCAGCTCGTCCACCGCCGCGAACATCGGCGTGGCGAGCGACGCCACCGCCCGGCTCGCCGTCAACCTCGCCGAGGACCTCGGCGAGGACGCCACCGCGGGCTCCTACCTCGGCACCAACGGCGAACTGGTGGTGACCGTCACCTCCGACGCCGCGGCCGCCGAGGTCCGGGCCGCCGGCGCGGTCCCGGAGAAGGTCGAGTACAGCGCCGAGGAGCTCGCCGCGGTGACCGCCGCCCTGGAGGCGGGTGCCAAGATCCCGGGCACCGCCTGGGCCACCGACCCGGTGACCAACCAGGTCGTCGTCTCACTCGACGAGACGGTCTCCCGCGCCGAGCGGGCCCAGGTCGAGCGGGTCACCGCCCGGTACGGCGACGCCGTCCGGGTGGAGACCGTCGCCGGCGAGTTCACCCCCACCATCGCCGGCGGCCAGGCCATCTACCGCAGCGGCGCCCGCTGCTCGCTCGGCTTCAACGCCCGCAGCAGCAGCGGCGTGTACTACGCCATCACCGCCGGCCACTGCGGCTCCACCGGCTCGGTGTGGTACAGCAACTCCGGCCTGACCAGCCGCATCGGCGCGATGTCCGGCAGCAGCTTCCCCGGCAACGACTACGCCGTCATCCGCTACGACGGCAGCGTCACCCCCGAGGGCAGCGTGTACCTGTACGGCGCCGGCTACCAGGACATCACCTCGGCCGGCACCCCGGTCGTCGGCCAGACGGTCCGGCGCAGCGGCAGCACCACGGGCGTGCGCAGCGGCACCGTGACCGCCCTGAACGCCACCGTCAACTACGCGCAGGGCTCGGTCTACGGGCTGATCCGCACCAGCGTCTGCGCCGAGCCCGGTGACAGCGGCGGCTCGCTGTTCGCCGGCACCACCGCCTACGGCATCACCTCCGGCGGCAGCGGCAACTGCTCCACCGGCGGCACCACGTACTTCCAGCCGGTCACCGAGCCGCTGAGCGTCTACGGCCTGAGCGTCTTCTAGGCCCGCGCCACTCCGGCGAGCGCCCTCCCACCAGGCGCCCTCGCCGGCCCGCCCGCCGAACCGGGACCGCCCCGCCCGGCCCCCCGGACCGGACCGGCGGTGCGCGGGACGCTCGCGACGCACCACACGGGTGGGGGTGCGCGGCCCTGGCCGGCCGCGCACCCCCACCCGCCGTCGTGTTCCCGGGCCGCGCGGCGCGAGCCCGCCCGGTCAGCCCACTCGCGCCCGCCCCCGCGGAACCGGCACCCGCTCAGGCCGTGCGGCGCGGTCGGTTGTTGCCCCAGGGGCGGCCCTGCGGGGAGAACTGGTTGGCGGAACGGGCCGCCCGGTCGTTCAGCGACTTCAGCACCCCCAGCAGCCGGGAGTGCTGTGCCCGGTCCACCGGCCCGGCCGGCACGGTGGCCCGGGGCCCGCCCTCCGGAGCCGGCAGCACCCGGTTGACCAGCCCGAGGGCCAGGGTCGTGGTGGCCGGGGCGATGCCGTGGGCCCGCACCCCCAGCTTCGCCGCCGGGGTGAGCACGATCTCCGGCCGGCCGCGCATCGCGGCCCGGACGATCCGCGCGGCCGCCCGCCCGGCGTCCATCGACAGCAGCGGCATCCCGGACAGCGCCGCGAACCAGCCGTACTCCTTGCGCGCCTGCCCGGCCAGCCGCACCTGGACGTGCGAACCCGTGCGCATCAGCCCGGGCACCGCCGTGGTGACGGTGACCCCGCTGCCCGCCAGCTCCGCCCGCAGCCCCTCGCCCAACGCCTGCACGGCGAACTTGGCGCAGCTGTACGGCAGCAGGTGCGGCACCGAGATCCGCCCGCCGATGGAGCTGATCACCAGCACCCGGCCCGCCGGCGAGCGCCGCAGGTGCGGCAGGGCCGAGCGGACCAGCCCGTAGGCGCCCCAGAAGATGGTGTCCATGGCGTCGTGGAACTCCTCGTCCGCCATGGCCTCGAACGGCCCCACCTCGATGACCCCCGCGTTGGCGACGACCATGTCGAGCCGGCCGTAGCGGTCCACCGCCGCCTCCACCAACCGGGCCGCCTCGCCGGGCCGCCGCAGGTCGCAGGCCACGGTCGCGGTCTCCACGCCCACGGCGCGCAGCGCGTCCACCGCCTCGTCCAGCTCCCCCTGCTGGCGCGCGCCGAGCACCACCCGGAAGCCGCGGCCCCCCAGCTCGCGCGCCATGCACAGGCCGAGCCCGCGGGAGCCGCCGGAGACCACCGCGACCGGCGCCGGGCCGCGGGGAACGTGCGGCGACGACCCGAGGGAGCGGGTGTGGTCGCGGACGCCCAGCAGGGGGATCAGGCTCGTCAGGGCCGCGGGTCGGATCACGGGGGCAGCACCACCTTGGGACGGTTCCTGGGTCGTTTGACCGGATCAGCCGCGGGCCGCCCGGTGGGCGCCACGGGTCCGGGGGGTCCGCCCCGGCAGCACCAGGCCGAGCAGGACCATGCCGACGCCGAGCGCGAGGTGCAGCCAGTCGTCGGCCGAGTTCAGCGGGACGAAGTTGGCCCCGCTCTCCTTGTCGATGAGCAGGCCGTACAGCCACAGCAGCAGGTACACCACGCCACCGCCGACCAGGTAGGCCCGCGCCCGGCCCGCCGTGCCGGACATCAGCAGGCCGACGATGCCGTACAGCAGGTGCACCAGGTTGTGCAGCACCGAGACCTGGAAGATCCCGAACAGTTCGGCCCGGGACTCGTGCCCGGCGAACGTCATGGTGTCGTAGTCGGTGGTGACGCCCGGGACGAAACCCAGGATGCCGACCAGCAGGAAGACGACGCTCACCAGGCGCACCACGGTGCGCAGCGCGCCGCCGGGACGGCTCTCCCGGGCGTCCGGGGTGACGGGTTCGTCGGCCATGACGGGGCCCTCGGTTCTTCGCCCCGGCGACCGCTGGGGCCGCCGGACAGGGATGGATCACGGACTCGTTGGGGCGTCGCGCGAGTACCTCGGGGGGTGGGGTCTAAACAGCACTCCATATATGGCTCGCTCGCCTACGGGGGCCTCACCCGCCGTCTTCGCCCTCCTTGCCCACCCACGGGCAGGAGGGGCCCTTCGTCGTTCCTCGCTCCGCTCGTCACTCCTCAGTCCAGACGCCGGGGCCCCCTTCGGCTCGCTCGCTGTCCGGCTGGCTGGCACGCTCCGGAGTATTGACATGCACAGAGCGTCGTTCGACGATGGGAGCGCTCCCAGCAACGGCGCGGGAGTCCAGAGGGACGCACGCCTCCCGCCGGCGCGCCCCCTCCGTCGACCGGTCACCCCCACCGGGGACGACCACCCGGCGCGACGAATCGCCTCAAGGAGATCCCGTGAAGATCAGCAAGACGAGGACACTCGGTGCCCTCGCCGCCCTGGCGGGCAGCATCTTCGTTGTCATGCCCACGCAGTCCGCCCAGGCGCACGGCGGCATGACCTACCCGGCCACCCGCACCTACGCCTGCTACGTGGACGGCCTGGCCGGCGGCGTCGGCGGCGACGTCGACCCGAAGAACCCGGCGTGTGCCGAAGCCGTCCGCATCGGCGGCAAGACCGCCCTGTGGAACTGGTTCGGCAACCTGATCAGCAACGCCGGCGGGCGGCACCAGCAGATCATCCCGAACGGCAACCTGTGCGGACCGCAGACCACCTTCGCCGGCTTCCGGCAGGGCCGCACCGACTGGCCGACCACCCAGCTCACCTCCGGCTCCAACATCACGTTCCGGTACAACGCCTGGGCGGCCCACCCGGGTACGTGGTACCAGTACGTCACCAAGGACGGCTGGAACCCGAACGAGCCGCTCGGCTGGGACGACCTGGAGCCGGTGCCGTTCGACCAGGTGACCAACCCGCCGATCAACGGCAGCGGCCCGCACGGCCGGGAGTACACCTGGAACGCCACCCTGCCCTCGGGCAAGAGCGGCTACCACATCATCTACTCGATCTGGCAGCGCTCGGACAGCCCGGAGGCGTTCTACAACTGCTCCGACGTCATCTTCCGGTGATGACGCCCGCGGTGCCGGTGGATCCCCGACCTCGCCCCTTCCCTCGGGTGTGACCCGGTAGCGGCGGCCCACCGGGTCCGGTTCCCGGTGGGCCGCCCGGTCGCACCCTCGGCCGGGCGGCCCTCAGTCGGCCGTCCGAGCGGCCACCGCCGATACCTCCGCCGACGCCTCCGCCGACGCCTGCGCCGGGGCGTCGGCCGGGGCGGTGATCCGGCCGCGGTCCATCACCACCACCTCGTCGAACTCCGGCAGCACCTCCGAACGGTGCGTCACCACCACGGTGGTGCGCCCCCGCCGGGTCCGCAGCACCGCGCGCAGCACGGCGTCGGCCATCGCCGCGTCCAGCCCCTCGGTGGGTTCGTCCAGCAGCAGCACGGGCGGATCCGCGAGCAGGGCGCGGGCCAGCAGCAGCCGCTGCCGCTGGCCTCCGGACAGCCCTCGGCCGCCCTCCCCCACCGGCGTGTCCAGGCCGTCCGGGAGGGTGGCGACCCACTCCAGCAGGCCGGCCGTCCGCAGCGCCCCGCGCAGTTCCGCCTCGCTCGCCCCGGGGCGGGCGAGGGCGAGGTTGGCGCGGATCGTGGTGGCGAACAGATGGGCGTCCTGGAACGCGCCCCGCGCCTCGGGCAGTTCGACGCTCCCCGCGTCCGGTCGCACCAGGCCGGCGACCACGCCGAGCAGCGTGCTCTTGCCCGCCCCACTGGCTCCCACGACCGCCACCGAGCGGCCCGCCGGCACGCTCCAGTCGATCCCGTCCAACGCGACCACGCCGCCGCCGTCCCCCCGCGCCGCCCCGCCGCCGGACGGCCGGAAGACCACCCGGACCCCGCGCAGCCGGATCCGCCCCGACGGGGAACGCGGCGGCGGGGCGTGCCCCGGGACCGGGGCGGTGAGCAGGGCACCGATCCGCCGGACGGCCGGGGCGAGCAGCACGTACCGCTGCGCGGCCTCGCCCAGCGGCCCGACCGCCTCGAACGCGGCCAGCGCGGTCAGGGCGAGGACGGCCAGCCGCACCTCGTCGACCCCGGAGCCGATCGCGACCAGCGTGACCGCCAGCGTCGTGGCGCCCTGGAGGAGCAGACCGGCCGCGGTGACGGCCGCCGAGACCCGCCCGGAGCGGCGCTCCAGTCGGGCCAGGGCGGCGGCCGGCCGCCCGGCCCGGGCCAGCGCCCGGGCGGTGGCGCCGCAGGCGGCGAGCTCCCAGGCGCCCTCCAGCAGGTCCAGGCCGTGCACGGCGAGCTCCGCCCGAGCCGCCGCGATCCGGTCGCCGAGCCGGCGTGCGGCGAGGGCGGCGCCGGCCGGCAGCAGCACCCCGGCGGCCAGCAGGCCCGCCGCCAGCGGCGGCCCCGCCTCCGGCAGCAGCCCGGTGACCAGCGCGGTCGCCGCGGCGCCGACGGCCAGCGCGCTCGCCGCCGGCGCCAGGCAGCGCACCAGCAGGTCCTGGACCGCCTCCACGTCGGTCACCAGCCGGGTCAGCGCCTCGCCGTCCCGTTCGCCGGCGGACCCGTGACCGGGCGCAGCGGGGTGCGCGGGGTCCGCGGGGCGCGCGGGGTCGGCCCGCAGCCGGGTCAGCGCGTCGAACACCCGGCCGCGCAGTTCCGCCACGGCGCGCAGCGCCACGTCGTGGCCGGCCAGCCGCTCGGCGTAGCGGAGGACGCCGCGGAAGACCGCGCAGCCGCGGACGGCGACGATCGCCAGGGAGAGCGCGGCGATCGGCGGCTGCTGCGCGGCGCGGGCGATCAGCCAGGCGGCGGTCGCGGTGAGCGCGAGGGCGCACAGCTCGGCGGCGGTGCCGGCGCAGGCGGCGAGCAGCAGCCGGGGCAGTCGGACGAGGCGCAGCACCGCGATCACGGGGCCTCCTCGATCCGTCCGTCCCGGAGCCGGACCACCCGGTTGGCGGCCCGGAGCAGCGCGGGCCGGTGGGCGACGAGCAGCGCGGTGCGGCGCCGCCCGGTGCCGGGCGCCCCGTCCGGCGGGCCAGCGGCGAGCAGGCCGATGGTGGAGGCGACCACGGCGGCCTCGCCGCGCGGGTCGAGGCGGGCCGTGGGCTCGTCCAGCAGGAGCAGCGGGGCGTCCCGGAGGTAGGCGCGGGCGAGCGCGAGGCGCTGGCGCTGGCCGGCGGAGAGGGTGCCGGCCCGTTCGTCGAGCAGGGTGTCGTAGCCGTCCGGCAGTTCCTGGACGAAGGCGTCGGCGGAGGCGGCGCGGGCCGCCGCGCGCACCTGGGCCTGGGTCGCGGCGGGCGCGCCGAGCCGGATGTTGTCGGCGACGGTGGCCGCGAACAGGCGGGGGCGCTGCGACACCCAGGCGAGGTGGCGCCGCCACTCGGCCGGGTCGAGCCGCGCCAGGTCCACCCCGTCCACCAGCACTCGTCCGGCGTCGGGGGTGACGAAGCCGAGCAGCAGGTGGAGGAGCGTCGACTTGCCGGCGCCGCTCGGCCCGACCACGGCGATCCGGTCGCCGGGCCGGACGACCAGTCGGACGGCGTCCAGGGCCGGGCGGTCGTGGCCGGGGAACCGGACCGTGACGTCCTCCAGGCGGATCTCCGCGGGGCCGGTCGCCGCCGGGGCGACCGCACCGGGCAGGAGGGTGGGCGCCGCCGGCCGGGCCGGCTCCCCCGTCGCCGGGCGGGCCGGTCGTTCGGTCGCCGGGCGGGCCGGACGTTCGCTCGCCCGCCGCCCACCGCTCGCGCCGACGGGCGCGGGGGCGTCCAGGATGGCGAAGGCCCGCTCGGCGGCGGCGACGCCCTCGGCTCCGGCGTGGAAGCCGCTGCCCACGGCCCGCAGCGGCCAGAACGCCTCGGGGGTCAGCAGCAGCACGACGAGCGCCACCTCCAGCTCCAGCCGGCCGTCCAGCAGCCGCAGCCCCACCGGCACCGCGACCAGGGCGACCGACAGCGAGCACACCAGCTCCAGGACCAGACCGGAGAGGAAGGCCAGCCGCAGCGCGGCCATGGTGGCCCGGCGGTGTGCCGACGCCATCGCCCGCACCACGCCGCGCTGGTGCTCGGCGCGGTCGAAGGCCCGCAGCGTGGGCAGCCCGGCGAGGACGTCCCGGAAGTGGCCGCCGAGGCGGTGCAGATGGGTCCACTGGGTACGGGTGAGGTCCCGGGTGCGCAGGCCGACCAGGACGCCGAAGACCGGCACCAGCGGCAGGGTGGCCAGCACGACCAACCCGGAGGGCGGGTCGGTGCGCAGCAGCCAGGCCAGCACCAGCGGCGGGACGACCACCGCGGTGGCGAGCTGCGGGAGGTAGCCGCCGAGGTAGGGGTCGAGGCCGTCCAGGCCCCTGGTCAGCAGGGCGCCGAACTCGCCGGAACCGCCGGCCCGCGCCTGCTCCGCCCGGGCCAGCAGCGCCGCGCGCAGCTCGGCCTTCACCCGGGCGGCGGCCGTGCGGGCCAGCGCGCCGCCGGCCCAGCCGAGGCCGGCCCGCAGGGCGACGGCCGCGGCGAGCCAGGGCAGCGGGGCGGTGTCCTGCCGGGCGACCGCCCGGGCGAGCAGCTCCGCCTGGGCGACCACCAGCACGGCCTGCGCCACGGCCGACAGCGCCAGCCCCGCCCGCACCCGCCGCGGCACCCACCCGACCACCCGCGCGCCGGCGGAACGCGTGCGCCGCCCGTCCGCCGGGGCCGCCGGGGCCTCGGCCGCCGGGGCCTCGGGTGCCTCCTCCGCCGCCTGCTCCACGGGCGCCTCCCGCACGGTCGCCCCGCTCACAGGTAGCTCGGGCCGTGCACGCGGTGGCGGAAGATCCACCACACCCACGCCTGGGCGGCCAGCAGCAGCGGCGTCACCGCGGCCATCGCCGGCACCAGCAGCGACAGCGTCGCGGAGTCCACGGCGGACTCCGCCAGCGGCAGCCGCAGGCCCACGGCGAGGCCCAGCGCCACCATGGCCGCCGTGGTCAACGCGAAGGTCTGCGCCTCGCCGGCCGTGCCGCTCCGGCCGGAGAAGGCGCCGGCGCGGGCCCGCAGCGGGCCGGCGAGGCGCAGCCCGGCGAAGGCCAGCCCGTGCGCGGCGAAGAGCGTGGCGACGGCCAGCGCGGCGAGCGCCGCGCCCGGCCCGGTGACCACCCGGTCGGTGACCCCGGCGAGCAGTCCGGCGAACATCCAGCCCCAGCTCAGCGCCACCGTCCAGCTGCCGAGGACGATCGCGCCGTCGCAGCCGGCGGCCCACGCCCGGGCCTCCACCCGGCCGCGCGACCACAGCCCCGCGTCGCGGACCATCCAGCCGGCCAGCAGGGCGACGACCGCCGGGAACAGGCCGCTCAGCAGTTCCCCCTCCAGGTCGGGGAAGGCGCCCACCAGGACGCCGGCCGTGGCCACCAGCCAGACCTCGTTGCCGAGGAAGAACGGTGCCACGGTGGCGAGGACGACGCGGCGTTCCGCCCCGTCCCGGCCGAGGAAGGGCAGCAGCATGCCGACGCCGATGTCGGCGCCGCCGAGCACGAGGTAGCCGAGGGCGAACACGCCCAGGACGGCGATGGCGAGGATCTCCATGGTGGGATGGCCCTTCGGTGGGTGGGCTCAGTAGGTCGGCCGGGGCAGCGGTTCGGGCCGGCCCTCGGCGGCCGGGCGCCCGAGCGCGACGTCGCCGGGACCGCGCGCGGCCTGGCGGAGCAGCAGCCAGCCGTTGACCAAGGCCAGCAGGGCGAAGACGGTGGTGAAGACGGCCAGCGAGACCCGCATGGACCCCGCCGAGACCGGCGAGACGGCCTCCGCGGTGGTCAGCAGCCCGTTCACCACCCAGGGCTGGCGGCCGACCTCGCGGAACACCCAGCCGGCGATCATGGCGACGTAGGGCAGCGGCACGGCGAGCACCAGCAGCACGTGCCACACCTGCAGGCGCAGCGCCACGGGCCGGAAGGAGGCCAGCAGGGTGCTGGCGGCGGAGAACATCATCATGGTCGGCCAGGTGGTGACCATGAGGATCGCGGACACCCGCACCCAGCCGGAGGGCGGCGAGTAGTCGCCGGGGCCGTGCTCGGCGACCATCTCGGCCTGGAGCCGGGCGATCTCGGCGGCGTCGCCCTGGAAGGTGGCGAGCTTCATCGGCTGGTACTCGCCGATCAGCCCCATCTGCAGGCCGCCGAAGACGACGGTGAGCATCAGCGCGGGGAGGGTGACGAACACCCCGAGGCGCAGCGAACGGAGGAAGAAGAGCCACTCCGGGGTGCGGCGCAGGAGGTGGTAGGCGCTGACTCCGGCGACGAAGAACCCGGCGGTGACCAGGGCGCCGCCGAGCACGTGCCAGAAGGCGGCGATCGAGGAGGGGTTGGTGAGCACCGCCCAGGCGTCCACCAGCCGCAGCGACTCGCCGTCGGCGGCGAGCCGGTGGCCGCGGGGATTGTTCAGGAAGCCGTTGGAGACCAGGATCCAGTAGGCGGAGGCGTAGGCGGTGAGGGTGACGACCCAGATGACCGCCAGGTGGACCCACCGGTTGAGGCGGTCCCAGCCGAAGATCCACAAGCCGAGGAAGGTGGACTCCACGAAGAAGGCGACGAGCGTCTCCATGGCGAGGGAGGCGCCGAAGACGTTCCCGGCGAAGTGGGTCAGCCCGCTCCAGCTCAGGCCGAACTGGAACTCCATCACCAGCCCGGTGATGATGCCGACCGCGTAGTTGATGACGTACAGCTGGCCCCAGTAGCGGGTCATTCGGGCGCCGAGCGGGTCGCGGCTGAGGGTGGCCCAGGTCTGCACGCAGGCGACCAGGGTGGCCAGGCCCAGGGTGAGCGCGACGAAGAGGAAGTGCCCGCCGGCGGTGAGCGCGAACTGCAGGCGTGCCAGGTCGAGGGTCTGTGGATCCACACCCCCACGGTGGCCGGAGGGCGCCGTCCGGCGCGTCGGTCCGGGGTGGACACCCGCGGTACCCCCCGGGTTGTGGTCCGGGGCGGCGGCGTACTCCCCTGGTTGCGGTCCCGGTTGGCTAGGGCTCCTCGCCACGGCCGAGCCAGCCGGGGGTGACCAGCCCGGACTCGTAGGCCAGCACCACCAGGCCGGCGCGGTCGCGCACGTCCAGCTTGGTCATGATGCGGCTGACGTGGGTCTTGGCGGTGGCCGGGCTGAGCACCAGCCGCTCGGCGATCTCGTCGTTGGACAGCCCGGTGGCCACCAGCGTCAGCACCTCGCGCTCCCGGTCGGTGAGGGCGTTCAGCCGCGGACCGGGAACCGGCCGGTCCGCCCGTCCGGCGAACTCGGCGATCAGCCGGCGGGTGATCGCGGGCGCGAGCAGGGCGTCGCCGCGGGCGACCACCCGCACGCCGTGGATCAGCTCCATGGGCTCGGTGTCCTTGACCAGGAAGCCGCTCGCGCCGGCCCGCAGCGCCCCGTAGACGTAGTCGTCGAGGTCGAAGGTGGTCAGGATGATCACCCGCACCCCGGCGAGGCGCTCGTCGGCGACGATCCGCCGGGTCGCCTCCAGGCCGTCCGTGCCGGGCATCCGGATGTCCATCAGGACGACCGCCGGCCGCAGCTCCCGGGTCAGCCGCACGGCCTGCTCGCCGTCGGCCGCCTCGGCGACCACGGTGATGTCGTCCTCGCCGTCGAGGATGGAACGGAAGCCGGCGCGGACCAGGGTCTGGTCGTCGGCCAGCAGGACGGGGATCACCGGGCGCCGCCGAGCGGGAGCCGGGCGCCGACGCGGCAGCCGCCCTCGGGGCGGGGGCCGGCGGCGAACTCGCCGCCCAGCGCCCGGGCCCGTTCGGCCATGCCGCGGATGCCGTCGCCGGGGACGAGCGGCCCGCCGCGGCCGTCGTCGTCGACCTCCACCCGTATCTCCTCCTCGCCGTAGTGGACGCGCACCACGGCCCGTCGTGCGTCGGCGTGGCGCGTCACGTTGGTCAGGGCCTCCTGCACGATGCGGTAGGCGGCCAGGTCCACGCCCGGGGGCAGCGGGCGCGGGGAGCCCTCGATCCGCGCCCGCACCTCCAGCCCCGTGGCACCGGCGCGCTCGGTCAGCTCGGTGAGCCGGCTCAGGCCGGGGGCGGGGGCGGTGGGCGCCTCCTCGTCCACCTGGCGGAGCACGCCGAGGGTGGAGCGCAGCTCCCGCAGGGCCTCCCGGCTGGCCTCCTTGATCGCACCGAGCGCCTCCTCGGCCGCGCCGTCCGCAGCCGGCGACGACGTGCCCGCCGTCTCGCCGGAGCGCCCGAGGCGGTGCAGCGCGGCGCTGGCCTGCACGTTGATCAGCGAGATGTGGTGGCCGAGCACGTCGTGCAGCTCGCGGGCGATGCGCAGCCGCTCCTCGGTGGCGCGCCGGGCCAGCGCCTCCTCGCGGCCGCGCTCGGCGTCCGCGGCACGGCGCTCGGCCTCGCGGAGGTAGGCGCGGCGGTTGTTGACGACGCCGCCGACCGCGATCACGGCGACCAGCCATCCGGTGAACATGAACAGGGCGATGTCGTCGACGTTGCGGGTGCCGGAGCCGGACACCTCGCCGTAGACGACGGCGAGCAGGGCCAGGGCGCCCAGGATGACGGCGGCCGTGAGGTTGCCCCGGGCCGCGACGGTGTAGAGGGCGACCACGAAGGCCAGCAGCACCGGCGCGTCGACGCTGCTGGACGGGAAGTACAGGATGCTGGCCAGCAAGGTGAACATCCCCACCGCGACCGGGTGGCGGCGCCTGAGCTGGAGGGCGCCCGGCACGGCGACCAGGGCCAGGCAGTCCAGGGGCGTGAACAGACCGGTCGCGCTCCGGCCGTCGCGCACGGCGAGCAGGGCGGTGGCCGCGCAGACCACGGCGACGGCGGCGACGAGGGCGAGGTCGCCGGCGCGGCCGCGCGGCAGAGCCCCCCGGGTCCGGCCGCCGCCGGACGGGGTTCGCCACCGGGTCGGGGTTCGCCACATGGTTGGCAAAGCTACTGGATGCCCGGGGAGCGGACGAGCCGGGCGCCGGCCGTGCGGCACGGCCCCCGGCCCGTCCCGGCGGCGGCCGGTCAGGCGTCGTCGGTGGGACGTCGTCGGTGGGGCTTCGTCGGTGGGGCTTCGTCGGTGGGGCGTTGGGCGTGGGCGTCCTCGCTGGGGCGTCCCGGCTCAGGCGTCCTGGGTGCGAGGGGCCGGCGGCGTGACGGCCTCCGGGAAGTCCACGGAGCGCGCCAGCTCCTCCCACTCGGCCCAGGTCCGCAGCCGCTCCTGGTAGAGGCCGGGCACGCCGTCGGCGACCAGGTTGCCCATCAGCACGCGCAGCGGCGGCTCGGGGGCGTCCACCAGGGTCAGCAGGGCCGCGGCGGCCCGGGCCGGGTCGCCGGGCTCCCGCCCGGCGTCGGCGGCGTAGGCGGTGCGGAACGGGGCCAGCGGCTCGTCGTAGGCGGCGATGTCCTCGACCCGGTGGGCGGAGTCGCCGGCCCAGTCGGTGCGGAACGGGCCGGGCTCCAGCAGCGTCACCCGGATCCCGAAGGTGGCGACCTCCTGGGCCAGCGTCTCGCTCATGCCCTCCAGCGCCCACTTGCTGGCGTGGTAGACGGACAGCAGCGGGAAGGTGGCGATCCCGGCGACGCTGGAGACCTGCACGATGTGGCCGGCGCCCTGCGCGCGCAGGTGCGGCAGCGCGGCCTGGGTGACCCACAGGGCACCGAAGAAGTTGGTGTCCATCTGGGCCCGGGCCGCTTCCTCGGTGACGGCCTCCACCGTGCCGAAGAGCCCGTAGCCGGCGTTGTTGACCACCACGTCGAGGCGGCCGAACTCCGCGTGGGCGGCGTTCACCGCGGCGAAGCAGGCGGCCCGGTCGGTCACGTCGAGCCGCAGGGCGAGCAGGGAGTCCGGGTGGCGCTCGGCGAGGTCCTTCAGGGCACCGGGGGCGCGGACGGTCGCTGCGACGCGGTCGCCGCGTTCCAGCGCCGCCTGGGTGAAGGCGCGGCCCAAGCCTCGGGACGCGCCGGTGATGAACCAGGTCTTCGACATGACGGGATGCTCCAGAACATCGGATTCGAACGGCCATTCGGTCGTGTCACGGCACGCCCGCGGGCCATGTGTCCAGGCGGACACCCTCCGAGAGTGACATGTCTAACCAGTTAGTCAAATGGCCTCGGTAGGATTCCGGCCATGCCACGCAACGCCGACGCCACCCGCGCCCGCCTGCTCCAGGCGGCCACCGACGAGTTCGCCGAGCACGGTGTCGCGGGCGCCCGCGTGGACCGGATCGCCAGGGCCGCCGGGGTGAACAAGAACCTCATCTACGTCTACTTCGGCAGCAAGGAGCAGCTCTTCGACGCCGTGCTCGAGGCGCACCTGACCCGCGTCCACGACGAGGTGCCGTTCACCGCGCAGGACCTGCCCGGCTACACGGCCCGCATGTTCGACTTCGCCCTGGCCCACCCCGAAGTCGTGCGGCTGTCCTCGTGGTACGCGCTGGAGCGCCGGCAGCACGGGCCCTCGCCGACGGAGGTGGCGGCCTACCGGGTCAAGCTGGACGCCATCGCCGCCGGCCAGCGCTCCGGCACCCCGGGCGCGCGGTTCACCCCGTCGGCCCTGCTCAGCTTCGTCTTCGCGCTCGCCGGCGCCTGGACGGTGGCCAACCCGCTCGGCGTGCCGGTCGACGCCTCCGACCCCGAGCGGCTGGCGGAAGCCCGACGCGCCGCGGCCGAGGCGGTACGCCTGCTGTCCGCCGCCACCCCCGCCGCCGACGGCGACGCCCCACTCGGCCCTCCCCCGCCCACCAGCACCCACCAGGACGCGTGACGCGTCTGCCGGGCGGCCGGGCGGCCGGGCGTCACGGCGGCCGGGCGGCCGGGCGTCACGGCGGCCGGGCGTCACGGCGGCCGGGCGTCACGGCGGCCGGGGTTGCGCGGCCCAGGTTGTGGGGGCAGTGATCGGCACGTCCGGGATCCCGCCGAGCACGGAACGGAAGTCGCGGCGGTGGCGTCCCTGGTGCACAGAGGGCGCCGGCGGAGGGGTCGGCGCGCCACCGCGTCCGCACGGGGGTTGGCATGGCTGAGTCACACATCGGAGCGCCGTCACGCAACGGGGCGCCGTCACACGCCGGGGCGTCGTCGCGCAGCGGGGCCTCGCGCGGGCGGCGGGCGGGGCGGCTGCTCGGCATCGGGCTCGGGGTGGTGTTGGCCGGCACCGCCCTGACCGCCTGCGCTGAGGAGGCGGAGGCCGGCCAGCGCTGCGTCAACACCGGCACCATGCTCGTCGTGGAGGACCGGCACTGCCCGTCCGGCGACGCCTCCGCCACGGTGGAGATCGCGGGGGCGGAGGCCACCGTGCGCTGGTACTGCGGGGGCGAGGGCGAGGAGGTGGGCCAGACCGCGCAGGACGGCGACTGGGGCCGGTGCAACAGCTCGAACTCGTCGGGCGGTTCCGGGGGCGGCTCGGGCGACGGCGACGACGATGACGACGACGACCGCCACTCCAGCTCCGGTGGAAGTGGGGGCCGGGGCCGGCACTGACCCTCCCGGTGCCGCACAGTGGTCCCATGGGTCCCACGTGCTCCACCAGCTCCCCCACCCGCACGCACCAGCGGCCGGCGCGCACCCTCGCCGAGACGCTGGCGCTCCGGCCGGTCGTGCTCGACGGCGGCATGTCCAACCAGCTCGAGGCCGCCGGGCACGACCTGTCGGACCGGCTGTGGTCGGCACGGCTGCTGCGCGACGCGCCCGAGGCCGTCGCCGACGCGCACGCGGCCTACTTCGCCGCCGGTGCGGAGGTCGCCACCACCGCCAGCTACCAGGCCACCTTCGAGGGCTTCGGCCGGGCGGGCCTGGGCCGCGACGAGGCCGCCCGGCTGCTGCGCCGCAGCGTGGAGCTGGGCCGCCTGGCCACCGAGCGGGCCACCGAACGGACCGACGCGCGAACGGACGCCCGGACCGACGCCCGCACGGGCGCGCGCCGGCCGCTGTGGGTGGCGGCGTCCGTCGGCCCGTACGGGGCGATGCTCGCCGACGGCTCGGAGTACCGCGGCCGCTACGGCCTGAGCGTGGCCGAGCTGGAGCGGTTCCACCGGCCCCGTCTGGAGGTGCTGGCCGAGGCCGGGCCGGACGTCCTGGCGGTGGAGACGGTGCCGGACGTCGACGAGGCGGAGGCGGTGCTGCGGGCGGCGGACGGGCTCGGCGTGCCGCTGTGGCTGTCCTACAGCGTGGCCGGGGACCGCACCCGCGCCGGCCAACCGCTCCGCGAGGCGTTCGCGCTCGCGGCCGGGGTGGAGCAGGTCATCGCGGTCGGGGTGAACTGCTGCGCGCCGGACGACGCCGACCGCGCGGTACCGCTCGCCGCCGAGGCCAGCGGCAAGCCGGTCGTGGTGTACCCGAACAGCGGCGAGGAGTGGGACACCCGAGCCCGCGCCTGGCGCGGGCGCGCGACCTTCGAGCCGGCGCGGGTGGCCGCGTGGGCGGACGCCGGGGCCCGGCTGATCGGCGGCTGCTGCCGCGTCGGCCCGGCGCAGATCGCCGCACTGGCGACCGCGCTACCCACCGCCTGAGCCACCGCCCGCCTGAGCCGCTCACCGTCTGAACCGCCCCCCCCCCGCCAGCACGCGCACCGGCACCAGCACCAGCACCAGCAGGGTCGCATGATGTGTACATGATCACACCCTGCCCACACTGCCCCCTTGGGGAAAAGGGCCCCCGGTTTCAGGATCCCAGGCGCCGGGCACGCAGCGCAGCCCCCAACCAACGCCCTGTGGATAACTCCCGGCATGCCCATGGCAGAGAAGGGGCACCCACCAGACGAGCACACACCCACATCGCCAGAACCGAGGCCCCCGAGGCGTGATGGAGGCAGTCGGGGCCCGGCGCTTGCCCCGCACACAGCCGCATCCCGAGGGAGATGCCCCCGCGGGCGCCGTCACCCCCCGCCCGCCGCCCCGGCGACCTCGCGCAGCGTCCGTCGGGTGTGCGCCAGCAGGGCCGCGGGCTCCGCCGGCGCGCGCGCCTGGACGGCGTGCACCGCCCGGGCCATGCGCGCCCGCTCCGGACGCCGGGTGCCGTGCATCAACCAGGGGAACTCGTAGCGCTCCTCGGCCTCCAGGTGGGTGGAGACCGCGACCCGCAGCAGCAGGATCTCCGGCAGGAACTCCGGGTCGTCGGGGGAGACCTCGACCAGCAGTTCCAGCCGCCGGGCGATCTCCTCCTCCTCCCACAGCCGGCCGCGCACCACGTGCCGTCCGCCGAGAGAAGAGCGGTGCACCAGCGGGTGCACCACCTCCTCCTCGGCCATCTCGTGGGCGATGAGAAGCCGCAGCAGTTCCCCGAACGCCTCCGCGCGCTCCGTGCCCTCGCGGACCTCCACCTCGTCGAGCAGGTGCCGGATGGCATCGTGCTCCCGGGTCAGTGCGGTCACCACGTCGCCGTCGCGGTCGGACGTGGCGCCCGCTCGGAAACCGCTCATTCCCGCCGCCGCCTTCCCTCGAGCCGCTCGCCCGCGGCTACCCGGCCCGGCCGGGTCGAACCGTGCCGCGCGCCGGGCACCGCGGGGCGGACGGCACCGGGTACGCGGCGCGCGTCACAGCAGCGTCAGGCCGTACACGCCCAGCGGCTCGCCGACCGGCTGGAAGTACGACGTGCCCCCGCTGTCGCAGGTGCCGGTCGCCCCGGAGGCGATGCCGTACGCCACGGTGTCGTAGAACAGCGGGCCCCCGCTCTCGCCTGGGTGGAGGCAGATGTTGGTGCGGATGAGCCCCTGGACCGACCCCTGCGCGTAGTTGACCGTCACGTTCAGCGCCAGCACCTGGCCGGTGCGGACGCCCCCGACCGGGCCGCTGAACCGCACGGCCTGTCCCGCCCTCGGGCTGCCGGCGGAGACGATGTCGATCAGCCCCGGGTAGCCCTCGACCCCGCCCTCGGGCGGCACCGTGCCGTCGTAGCGGACGAGTCCGTAGTCGTTGCCCGGGAAGCTGCTCCCGGCCGTCGTGCCGATGCGCTGGGTGAAGGAGGGGTCGGCGTACCAGACCGTGCCCACCAGCGCGCAGTGGCCGGCGATCAGGGCGTAGTTCGCGGTGCCGCCGCGCACGTTGAAGCCGAGCGTGCAGCGGCCGCCGGGGCTGTAGATCGCCTCGCCGCCGGCAATGGTCGGGGCGAGCCGGCCGGGGTCTTCCTCCACCCGGACGGCGTCGCCGTGGCGGGCGGTGACCCGCGCGAGCCGGGCACGTTCGTTCGGCGAGACGGACTCGTCGAGCCAGACGACGACCTGCCCGGCGCTCGGGTCGACGCCCCAGGCCGTGCCCGGGATCGTGGCGTGCGCGGCGAGGTCGGCCAGCACGGCGTCCACCTCCCGGGCGCCGTGCACTGCAACGTCGGCCGTGGCTGGGTGGACGGTGGTGCCGGCCGGCACGCCACCGAGCATGCCTCCCAGCAGGGCGGCGAGGGTGACCAACAACAGCGGACGGCGGTGGCGGGGTCGCCGGGATCCGGGCACGGGCGTCTCCTCGGACGGTGGGTGCGGAGGGTGCCAGGTGCGACGGCCACCGCTGTCGGCGGCGGCCGGGTGGGGCCGGCCGGGCGCGGCCCGCCCCGACGGACGGTGGGCCGATTCTCCGGCCCGCCCCCGCCACGCACAAGGGCGCCCGCCGGCCAGCCCCGCGACGCCCGCGACGCCCGTCACCCCGTCACCCACCCACCGTCACCCCGTCCCGCGTCACCCCGACGCGGCGCGCGGTGCCCCCCACCCGGGGGAACCTCCGTTTCACCGGTACTCGGGCGGGCAGCGGGCGGGCGTTCGTTCCCCGATCCCCCACCGGGAGGCGTCCTTCGTGTCCGCGGTTCTCTCCCCCCAGCCGAGCGTCGCCGAGCCGATCGATCTGGGTCTGCTCGTGGACAGCGCCGCCTTCGGCGGCCCGGAAGCGTATGTGCGACAGCTGCTGCGGCGCCTGCCCGGTGAGTTCCGCTGCCACCTCGTGGCCGCCGCCCCGGTGGCCGCGCGCCTGCGGGACGCCGCCGCGGAGCGCGGCGCGTCCGTCACCGTCATCCCGCTGGTGCGCGGGCTGGACCGGGCGCCGGGCCTGGAGTGGCTGCTGGCCGCCCGACCGGTCGACGTCTGGCACGTCAGCCTGCTGGATCCGCGCTCCAACCGGGCCGCCCTGGTGGCCGCCCTCGCCCACGCGCCCACCGTGGCCACCCTGCACATGCCGCGCCCGCCGGCCGAGCCGCCGGTGACGGAGCTGTCCGGGCTCTACCGCCGCCTGTCGGGGGTGATCGCCCTGTCCGCCGAGATCGCCGACACCCTCCGCGTGGAGCTGGGCCTGCCGGACGACCGGGTGCACCGGGTGCGCCCCGGCGTGGACATCCCGCTGCACGTGCTCTCCTCCGCCCCGCCGGACGCCCGCCAACCGCTGCGGATCGGCGCGGTGGGCCGCCTCACCGGCCGGAAGGGGTTCGACGTGCTGGTGGAGGCGGTCCGCCTGCTGCACCAGCGCGGCCACCGGTTCACCGTGGAGATCGCCGGCGAGGGCCCCCACCGCGCGGCCCTGGCCGCCGCCGCCCACGGCCTGCCGGTCACCTTCCCGGGTTTCGTCGAGGACGTCCCCGCCTTCCTCAACCGCCTCGACCTGTTCTGCCTGCCGTCCCGCGCCGAGGCGCTGCCGCTGGCCCTGCTCGAAGCCATGGCCGCCGCCCTGCCCTGCGTCACCACACCGGTCGGCGACATCCCCGCCGTCCTCGGCGACGCCGTCCGCACCGTCCCGCCCGACGACCCCGGTTCCCTCGCCGCCGCCCTGGAACAGCTCCTCCTGGTCCCCGAGGCCCGCCGCCGCCTGGCCCTGCGCGCCCGCGCCTTCGCCGAACGCGAACTCGACGCCGCCACCATGGTCACCGCCATCGCCCACCTCCTCACCCACGCCGCCCACCCCACCCCCTCCCCCACCCCACTCCCCCAGCGCGTCGGCTGACTGGTTGGGTGGGCGGGCGGGTGGGGGTCAGGAGGTGACGGTGATCTGGGTGCACTTGCTGGCGTCGCCGCGGACGACGCAGACCCTCAGCGCCCAGTTGCGGTCCTCCGGGAGGTCGCCGGTGGCCCAGCGGCTGCTGTAGGGAGAGTCCTGGCCGCGGGTGGTGGCGACCCGACCGTCGTAGAGGAGGGTGGCCTCGATGCCGTAGCCGTCGGCGTTGGTGTCGTGCACCCGTACGGCGTCGCCCGGGTGACCGTTGCCCGGGTCCTGGCGCCACTCCGCGTAGCCGGCCGGGATGCCGCCGGCGAGGTTGACCATGACGTTGCGCCCGTAGGTCGGCCAGGTGGGCTCGAAGGAGAACTCGCTGAGCGAGGGGATGGCCGCGGCCGGCTGGGCGTTGACGAGGGCGGTGCCGGCGAGGACGGCGGTCGTGGCGAGAAGGGCGCCGAGACGGTGGGGTGTGCGGGGCATGGTGCGCTCCTGGATGAGACGTTCCGTCGGACGCCCCTGATCCTGCTCGCGGGAGGCCCGGGTGTCCTTGACGGGACGTCGCCACGTTCTTGACATCCAGTGCGCCGAGCCCCGCCGACGGGGGGTGGACGGCCGGGTGACGGGCCGGCGTCGGCGGGGCGGTCAGCCATGGGAGACCGGTCAGCCGTAGGAGACGGAGAAGTCGCGGGTGGTGAAGTTGAGGCCGCCGGAGGAGGAGGTGATCTCGTAGCCGAACTGGACGGTGTCCACGGTGACGTTGCCGAACCAGCCCTGGGAGCGGATCCAGTTCAGCACGGCGCGGATGTCGACGCTGCCGGAGGAGGTGTTCGACTGGCGGACGAAGGAGAAGACCTCGTTGGAGCCGTTGCTGCCGCGGTGTACGGCCCAGGTGTGGCCGCCGACGGTGACGGTGGCCACCTGGCCGCCGATCGGGCCGACCGGGCCGTACCTGTTCATCCAGAGCATGATCTCGTAGGCGTGGTTGTTCGCCCAGATGTCGTAGGCGGTGGCGTAGGCGCCGGCGCTGGGCACGGTGACCGCGAAGGTGCTGTTCAGGGAGGTCAGCGAGCCGAGCTGGCGGTTGATCGGGCGGGTGGCGTTGGGGTAGGACTTCACGCCGCCGGTGTTCGGGTGGTTGGCGGTGACGCCCCAGGAGCGGTAGGAGTCGGCCCAGATGGTCTGGGTGCCGGCGCCGCTGCCCCAGATGTTGTTGTAGAGGATGTAGCCGCCGTTGTTCCAGGTGCCCCACTGGTCGGAGGAGGTCCAGGCGGCGGCGTGGGCCGGGCCGGCGCCGAAGCCGAGGAGCAGGCCGAGGGCCAGCAGCGGGGCGAGCAGGAGGGTGCGCGTCTTCTTCCGCATCGAGCACGCCTTTCGAGGGGTCGGGCGGGCGGGCGCGGCGTCGTTCCCGGGCTGCGTCACCGGGTGCCGCGGGTTGCGATGGACGGTAGGAGTCGAACAAATCGAACACAACCGAGCGGGCGGAGAATTGTCGCGAGCATGCCAGCAAGCGGGGAAACGCCGTGGTCGGACGCCTGGCGGGGCGCGCGGTGTCCGGGTTCGGCCAGCGGAGGGGCCGCGCCGGAGCCGCCGCGCCGGGCCGCCGCGGCGCCCCGTTCCCGGGGCTGGCACCGCGCCGGCCACCGCGGCTTTCCCTCACGCTCTCCCGCGCTTCACCTTGACGTGTCAGCGTCGGTGAGCGGCCCGGCCGGACGGCGGGCTGACGGGCCGACCGCGGGCCCCGCGGCGTGCGGCGGCGGTGTGGAAAGGGACGGACAGCTGTGATGCTGCGAACGCTGTGTCGCCATCTCACCCGGGCGGCGGCCGTGGCGGTGATCGTGCTGGCGGGAGTGCCGGGGGCGGCCTCGGCCGCTCCCCAGGACGGGGAGCCCGGCGACGGCCACGGCAGACGCGCCTTCGACGTCCAGGCGCACCGGGGCGGGCTCGGGCTGACGGTGGAGAGCACGCTCCCGGCGTTCGCCCGCGCGCTGGACCTCGGGGTGTCCACGCTGGAGCTGGACGTGCAGATCACCGAGGACGGGCGGGCGGTCGTCACCCACGACCGGCGGGTCGACGGGCGCAAGTGCCAGGACACCGCGCCGGTGACGCCCGGGGACCCGGAGTTCCCCTACGTGGGCAAGTACGTGAACACCCTCTCCCTCGCGCAGGTCCGCACCCTGGACTGCGGATCGCGGCAGCTGGCCGGGTACCCGGAGCAGGTCACCGTGCCGGGCGCCCGGATGCCGCTGCTCACCGAGGTGTTCGCGCTGGTCCGGGAGCGCCACGCGTACCGGGTGGGGCTGAACATCGAGACCAAGGTGGAGGCCGGGGCGCCCGAGCAGACCGCCCCGCGCGAGCAGTTCGTGCAGGTGGTGGCCCGCGAGGTGCGGGCCTCCGGGCTGCTGCGGCAGGTGACGATCCAGTCCTTCGACTGGGGCGCCCTGATGCGGATGCGCGAGGTGGAGCCGCGGCTGCCGCTGGTGGCGCTGACCAACTACGACTTCCTCCAGGTGGGCCAGCCGGGCGCCTCGCCGTGGCTGGGCGGCATCGACATCGACGACTTCGGCGGGGACCCGCTGCGGGCGGTGGACTCCTTCGGCGCCGCCGCGTTCTCGCCGGTGCACGGCTTCCCGCAGAACGGCACGATCACCGACCCGGCCTACCGTCCGTACGTGACGCGGGCGATGGTGGAGCAGGCGCACGCCCTCGGCCTGGAGGTGGTGCCGTGGACGGTGAACGACACCGCCACCATGGAGTACCTGATCGACCTCGGCGTGGACGGGATCATCACCGACTACCCGGACCGGCTCCGCGAGGTGCTGGCCGACCGCGGCTACGCCCTGCCCAAGCCGTATCCGGCGCGCGGGCGGGCCTGACCTGGGGGACGGTTCCCGAGGGATGACACGGCCGGGGCCGGGGCGTGGGCGACGACGGGTCGCCCGCGCCCCGGCCCCGGCGCCGTGAGCCCCGGCCGCGGCGTCACGGGGGTGGCGTCACGGGGGTGGCGTCACGGGGGTGGCGGCGGTGGTCAGCCGGTGGTCGCCGGTCAGCTGCCGGCCGGGGTGGGTTCGCCGAGCGAGAGCATCAGCCGGTTGGCCCAGTTGAAGAAGGCGGCGCCGTGCAGGGCGTCGCTGATCGCCAGGTCGTCGAGTCCGGCGGCGCGCAGGGCGGCGATGTGCTCGGCGGTCAGGGCGCTGGGGGTGGCGGTGAGGGCGACGGCGGCGTCGATGACGGCCCGCCAGCGATCGTCCTGCGGGGCCTCCACGCCCTGGTCGAGCAGGCGCTGGACGTCCTCCGGCCGCCGGGAGTGGTGCGCGGCGAACCGCGCGTGCACGGAGGCGCAGAAGACGCAGCCGTTGTGGCGGGAGGTGGCGGTGGCCGCGAGTTCGCGTTCCGCGCGCGGCAGGCCGTCCTTGGTGTTGTAGAAGATGTCGTTGTCGGTCCTGGTGCGGGTGCGCAGGATCTCCGGGTCGCGGGCGAGCAGCCGGAAGTAGGGCGACGCGGCGCGCGCCCGGTCGACCAGCGCCTCGCGGTGCGTGTCGGTGAGTTCGGCCTCGGTGAGGGGTTCCAGCCACGGCGCCCAGCCCAGCTGGTCCTGGGTGAAGGCGAGCGGCGGATCGGGGACGGCGGGGTCGAGGACGGTGTCGGCCATGGTGGGTCGGGGTGCCTTTCTGGTCTGCTCTGGTCTGCGCGTGGTCGGTGCCGGCGGCCGGGCCCGCGCTAGGCGGCGGCCAGGAGTCGGAGGCCGGTGACCACGCGCACCTGGAAGCTGAGGAAGGCCACCAGCTGGGAGAGCGTCACCACGCCGGTGGTGGACCAGCCGGCGTCCAGCAGGGTCGCCAGCGCCGCGCGGCTGGCCTCCCGGGGTCGGAAGACCAGCAGGTGGGCGTGGGTCAGGGCGGCGGCGAGCCGTTCCCCGAGGGCGTCGCGGTCACCCGCCCGGTACTGGAGCCCCCGGGAGCTCTCCGCGGCGAGCGGGCCCTCGCCCGGGTAGACGCCGTACGGGCCGGTGGTGCGGCCGCGTTCCACCTCGGTGGCGACGGCGGTGGCGAGCGCCGGGGAGAGCGCGGCGAGCCGGTCCGCGTAGAAGCCGGTGACGGCGGCGTCGCCGTGCAGGCCGGCGACGAAGGCGGCGACGGCGAGGCGCTCGGCCGGTGTGACCTCGCCCGTGACGCCGCTGGCCGCGTCCGGCGCCGGGAAGAGCGCGGCGTAGCTCGCCTGGGCGTTCTCCCGGGCGTCCGGGCGCCGGCGGCGCACCTGGTCCAGGCGGGAGCCGGGGGCGATGCCCACCAGGTGGTCGATGACGTCGGTGACGTCCGTGACTTCCGTGGCGGGGGTAACGTCCGTGACGCGTGAGGTGCTGTCGGGGGTCGGCTGGCTCATGCGGTGCTCGATTCGGTGAGGGTCGGTTCGCGGACGGGGTCGGACGCGGGGCCGGGCGCGGGGCCGTCGGCGGGGGTCCAGCCGAGTGCGGGGGCGACCTCGGCGGCCAGCAGCTCGATGGAGCGCAGCACGCGCGGGTGCGGCGGGTCCACCGAGTGCACCTGGAAGACCAGGTCGGTCACGCGCTCCAGGGTCGGGTCGGCGCGCAGGGAGGCGATGACGTCGTCCGGGGTGCCCACGTGGACGTCGAACGCGGCGATCAGCGCCTCCGGGCCGCCGTCCGGAACGGTGTGCCCGGAGGCCGCGAAGTGCGCGGCGGCGCGGCCCAGCCCGTCCTCCGCCAGGCGCAGCGCCTCGGCCCGGGAGTCGGCGACGAACGCGGTGCGCGAGGCGACGATCCGCGGCGCCACGCCGGGCGGCAGGTGGGCGTGGTAGGCGTCGACGATGGGCCGTTGGATCTCCGCGAGGGTGGCCCGCGGGGCGTCCTTCGGGCGGGGCTGGGTGCGCGAGAGCATCAGGCCGTTGCCGGACCGGCCGGCGCGGGCCCCGCCGTGTTCGGAGAAGGTGGCCTCCCAGACCGCCCGTGCGAGCCGGGGCGCCGCCGGGTAGAGGCGGTTGCCGCCGCCGAGCGGGCGGCCGGACCAGGCGTCGAGCAGCACCCGCAGGTGCTCCGCGTAGACGGCCGCGCGCTCCTCGCTGGCCCTGCCGAAGGCGGCGAAGGAGGAGGGGGTGCCGCCGCTGCCGACGCCGACCTCCAGGCGTCCGCCGGAGAGCAGGTCGAGCACCGCGGTGTCCTCGGCGACGCGCACCGGGTCCTCCAGCGGGAGGGTGATGATGCCGGTGCCGAGCCGGATCCGGCTGGTGCGGGCGGCGGCGTGGCCGAGGAAGACCAGTGGCGCGGGCAGCCCTCCCTCGTCGGCGTCGAAGTGGTGCTGGGCCACCCATGCGGTGTCGAAGCCGTGGGCCTCGGCGTGCTGGATCTGCTCCAGGGCCAGCCGGTAGCGGTCGGCCGCCGGTGCCCGGTCCAGCAGCCGGGTGAAGAATCCCAGTCGTTTCCGTTCGCTCATCGCGACGCTCCCTCGTGGACGTGGCCGGGCACGGCGGCCAGCAGTTCGCGCGTGTACGCGTGCCGGGCGTTCTCGAACACCTCGGCGGTGGTTCCGTCCTCCACGACGCGTCCCTTCCGCATGACCGACACGGTGTCGGAGATCTGTCGCACCACCGCCAGGTCGTGCGAGATGAACAGGTAGGTGAGGCCGAGTTCCCGTTGCAGCCCGTCGAGCAGGTCGAGGATCCGGGCCTGCACGGTCACGTCGAGGGCGGAGACGGCCTCGTCCAGCACGACGATCTCCGGCTCGACGGCGAGCGCGCGGGCGATGGCGACGCGCTGGCGCTGGCCGCCGGAGAGCTCGTGCGGCCTGCGGTCGAGCACCGACCGGGGCAGCGCCACGCGTTCGACCAGGTCGGCCACGCGGGCGCGCCGGTCGGCCCGGTCGCCGATCGCGAAGTTGCGCAGCGGCTCCTCCACGATCTCGGCGACCGACTGGCGCGGGTCCAGTGAGCCGCCGGGGTTCTGGTAGACGAGCTGGACGCGGCGGCGCAGCCGGCGCAGCGGCTCGCCGCGCAGCCCGGCGACGTCGGTCCCGCCGATGGTCACCGAGCCGGAGGTGGGGTCGGCGAAGCGCACCACCATGCGGGCCGTGGTGGTCTTGCCGGAGCCCGACTCGCCGACCAGCGCGTGGGTGGAGCCGTGCCGCACCGTGAAGGAGACGCCGTCCACCGCGCGGAACGGCGCCCGGCCCACCCGGTACTCCTTGACCAGGTCGCGGACGACGACGGCGTACGGGTCGGCGGGCCGGTCCGCCGGGTCGGCGTGGCGGTCAGCCGGGTCGGCCGCGTCGGCGGGGGCCCCGGGCGCCGGCGCGGGCAGCGGGGGCAGCGGCGGCCGGAACTCGCGCACGGTCAGCGAGGGGGCGTCGTGCAGCAGCCGCCGGGTGTACTCGGCGGCCGGCTTCGCCATCACGGCGGCCGTCGGCCCGTGCTCCACGACGCGGCCGTCCTTCATCACGACCAGCCGGTCGGAGCGTTCGGCGGCGACGCCGAGGTCGTGGGTCACCAGGAGCACGGCGGTGCCGAACTCCTGGCGCAGGTCGTCGACGAGGTCGAGGATGCGCCGCTGCACCGTCACGTCCAGCGCGCTGGTGGGCTCGTCGGCGATGACCAGTCGGGGCTGGAGGGCGATGGCGATGGCGATCAGCACGCGCTGCCGCATGCCGCCGGAGAGCTCGTGCGGGTACTGGCGGGCGCGCTGCTCGGGGTCGGGCAGGCCGACCCGGGCGAGCAGTTCGACGACGCGCCGGGCGATGGCGCGCCGGTCGCCGCGCCGGTGCACCCGCAGGGTCTCGCCGAGTTGGTCGCCGATGGTCCGCACCGGGTTGAGCGAGCCGGTGGGGTCCTGCGGCACCAGGCCGATCTGGGCGCCGCGCACCGCGCGCAGGCGCCGGTCGGACCAGCCGGCGATGTCGGTGCCGTTCAGCAGGATCCGTCCGGTGTCGCGCCGTCCGCCGGGCGGCAGCAGTCCGAGCAGGGCGTGCGCGGTGGTGGACTTGCCGGAGCCGGACTCGCCGACGACGGCCACGGTCTCGCCGGCCTCGACGGTGAAGGAGACGCCGTGGACGACGCGGGTGGTGTGGCGCCGGCCGCGGTAGGAGACGGCGAGGTCACGCACGTCGAGCAGGGTCATCGGGACTCCTCCCGGCCGATCGCGAGGCTGACGCGGTTCGCCGCGAGCACCACCAGCACCACGACGACGCCGGGCAGCGTGGTCAGCCACCAGGAGCTGGCGACGTAGGTGCGGCCCTCGGCGATGAGCAGGCCCCACTCGGGGGTGGGCGGGGGCGCGCCGTAGCCGAGGAAGCCCAGGGTGGAGATGGCGATGATGGCGCTGCCGAACTGCAGCGCGGCGAGCGAGATGACGGGTTCCAGGGAGTTCGGCAGCACGTGCCGGCGCAGCACGGTGGTGAGGCGTCCGCCGCTGCCGAAGGCGGCCTCCACGTAGTCGGTGCGCCGGACCCGGACGACCTCGGAGCGGGCCAGCCGGGCGAAGGCGGCGACGGAGCCGATGCCGACGGCCACGGCGACGTTGAGGGTGCCGGTGCCGAGCAGGATGACGACGGTCAGGGCGAGCAGCAGGCCGGGGACGGCGAGCAGCACGTCGACCAGGCGCATGGTGATCTCGTCGACGACGCCGCCGAGGGATCCGGCGAGCAGGCCGAGCAGGGTGCCGAGGACGAGGCCGACGGTGACCGCGAGGAGCGCGCCGGACAGCGAGTTGGCCGCGCCGTGGACGACCCGGGCGAACAGGTCGCGGCCGAGGGCGTCGGTGCCCAGCGGGTGGGCGGCGCTCGGCGGCTGGAGCTTCTCGGCGGGCACGCCGTTGATCGGGTCGTGACCGGTGAACAGTCCCGGCGCGACGGCCCAGAGCACGACGACGGCGAGGACGAGCCAGGCGAGCAGCAGCCCGACCGGCACCCGGCGCGGGAGCGGCCAGCGGCGGCGCGGCCGGCCGGCGCGGCCGGGTTCGGCGGTCGGGCCCCGGTCCGGCGCGGGAGCGGGAACGGGAGCGGCGGCGGACGCGGGGACGGGGGCCGGGGTGGGAGGGGCCGTGGGGGCGGGGGCGGGATCGGCGGTGAGACCGGGTTCGGCGGTCATGCCGCAGCACCAACCTTCGACTTCAGGCGGGGGTCGAGTACCGGGTAGAGGAGGTCGACGAGGAGGTTGACCAGGACGAATGCGGTCGCGGAGAGCACCACGATGGCCAGCATCACCGGGGTGTCCTGGCTGGTGACGGCCTGTTCGGTGAGGCGGCCGATGCCGTTGCGGCCGAAGACCGTCTCGGTCACCACCGATCCGGCGATCAGCTCGCCGAAGGTGAGGCCGGCGATGGTCAGCGTCGGCAGCAGGGCGTTGCGGGCGACGTGCCGCCACAGGATCCACCGCCGGGAGGCGCCCTTGGCGGCGGCCACGGTGACGAAGGGCTGGGTCTGCACCTGGTCCAGGCTGCGGGCGAGGATCTGCGCGAACGGGGCGGAGATCGGCACGGCGAGGGTGAGCACGGGCAGCACCAGTTGTTCGAAGGTGGTGCCGCCGATGACCGGCACCAGCCCGAGTTGGAAGGAGAAGACCTGGACCAGCAGGATGCCGAGCCAGAAGGTGGGGATGGAGACGAACAGCGAGGGCATCGCCAGCAGGGCGCCGCGCAGCCACCCCATGCGGCTGTGGCTGGCGGCGAAGGCGATGGTCACCGCGAGCAGCACGGCCAGCGCGAAGCCGGCGGAGGCGAGCTGGGCGGTGGCCGGCAGGCCCTCGGCCAGCCGCTCGACGACCGGGGTTCCGGTGTCCAGCGAGTAGCCGAAGTCACCGCGGAGGAAGCCGAGCGCCGTGTGGAGGTACTGGGCCAGGGCGGGCTGGTCGGTCCCGTAGTACGCCTGGATGTCGGCGATCTGCTCGGGCGTCAGGCCGAGTTCCGGGTTGAGGAACTTGATCAGGATGGTGTCGCCCGGCAGCAGCCGCAGCAGCAGGAAGCTGACGGTGAAGGCGGCCCACAGCACGAGCACCGCCTGCCCCAGCCGGAGCGTCAGGTATCTGGTCATGAGCCGCCGTCACTCCCCTAGTCCTGGTTGGACAGCCAGACCGAGTAGAAGCTCGGTCGGCCGACGGCCTCGAAGTCGACGCCCTCGACGTACGGCGCGGCGCCGTACACCTGGGGCTCCTCGAACAGCGGGATGGCGTACCCCTGGTCGACCAGGTAGCGCTGGATCTCGCCGACCTTGGCGAGCCGGGCCTCGGGCTCGGCGAGCGCCGACTGCTCCTCCAGCAGCTGGTCGAGGGTGGCGTCGTTGGACAGCAGCGCGTCCCGGTTCTCGGTGTGGAACTGGCTCTTGATCACGTCCGGGTCCGCGCGCCCGACCATGGAGTGCACCAGCGGGGTCTTCTCCGGGTCGAGGATGTCGACGGCCATCGAGCCGGCGTCGGCGGGCTTGATCTGCAACTCCACGCCGATCTCGGACCACTGCTGGGCGACCAGCTCCAGGGTCTGCTTGGACAGCGGCTGGGCACCGGCGACGAAGACGCTGAGCGAGAGCCGCTCGCCGTCCTTGACCCGGATGCCGTCGGCGCCGCGGGTGGTCCAGCCCGCCTGGTCCAGCAGGGCGTTCGCCCGCTCCGGGTCGTATGCGAGCTCGGCGGAGAGGTCGACGTAGCCCTGGGCGAGGTGGCTGAGCACCGAGGTGGCGACGGGGTAGCTGTCGGTGAAGATGGTCTCGACGACCTCCCGGGCGTCCGTGCCGGCCTGGAGGGCCCGGCGCACGTCGACGTCGGCCAGGATGTGGTTGGCCGGGCGCAGGTACAGCCCGTTGTTCACCCCGCGGGTGGGCTCGGCGTACAGCTCGTATCCGGCGGCCTCGACGGTCGGCTCGTCGAACGCCTGCACGTAGCGGACGTAGTCGGCCTGTCCGGAGGTCAGCGCGCCGACCCGGACGCTGTCCTCGGGGGTGACGATGATCTCGATCCTGTCGAGGTAGGCGCGTCCCTGGTGCTCCGAGGAGGGCGGCGCCCAGTCGTAGTCCTCGCGGGCCACCAGGTCGATCTGCTTGTCGACGATGTGGTTGGCGACGGTGAACGGGCCGGAGCCGACCACGTTCTTCAGCTGGCACTGCTCCTCGTAGGGCAGGGCCAGGGTGGATGGCGCGACCAGGCCGGCGCCGATCACCGAGGTGCCCTGGAGGAAGCCGGGGGACGGCCGGTCGAAGTGGAACCGGACGGTGTTCTCGTCGACGACCTCGCTGTGGTCGTAGTTGTTGACGAACTCGGCCGGGGTGAGGCCCAGTTCCTCGTTGCCGAGGCCGTAGACGTCGAAGTTGGCGGCGACCGCGGCGGCGTCCAGCGGGGTGCCGTCGCTGAAGGTCACCCCGTCACGGATGTGGAAGGTGTACTCGGTGACCTCGTCGTTGATCTCCCAGGACTCCGCGATCCACGGCTCTATCTCCAGGGTGTCCGGGTTCTGCCAGGTCAGCTTGTCGGTGAGCTGGTTGAGCAGGCCGCCGTTCGGATAGAAGCCGGCGGCCGGCAGGTAGAGGCAGGTGGGCGCCTGGTATTCGAGGTAGGTGAGCGTGCCGCCGTAGACCGGTTCGCCGGCGGGTTCGTCGGCGCCGGTGCCGGCGGCCCCGCCGGAGCAGCCGGTGAGCAGGCCGGCCAGGGCGAGGGCGGCGGCGCCCGTTCTGAGGGCCGGGGCGGCGGCGAGCCTGTTCCCGGTTCTCTTCGCGCGGTTCACGGTGACTCCTGGGGTGCGTGGGGCTTGTGGTGCGTGAGGCTTGTGGTGCGTGGGGCTTGTGGTGCGTGCCGTACGGACGGGATCCGGAGGGGGATTCGGCCGGGGATCCGGACGGGGAGGGGCGGACGGCGGATCAGGTGAGGGTGACCGGGCCGTCCGCGCCCCGGACGACGGCGGTCAGCGCGGGGGCGTGGCCGCCGGTGACGTCGAGGCGCACGCCGAGCGCGGCCAGGTCGGCGCGCAGGGCGGCGGGGTCCGGGTGGATGGCGGAGAAGGAGAGCAGTTCGACGACCGGCAGGTCGCCGGACGCCGGGTGCCGGGTGGTGCCCCAGTCGATGAGGAACGGCACCAGGCCGTCGTGCGCCACGCGACTGGGGGTCAGCCGCCACTGAAGCAGGTCGCCCGCGGGGGTGCGCCGGCCCATCGGCACGGGGTCCCCCGGGTCGTAGCCCGAGTCACGGGCGGCGGTGATCGTCGCGTCGAGGTCGGCCGGGGCCACCGCCCAGGTGACCAGCCGCGGGGCCAGCAGCCGGTCCAGCCCGAAGGGCCGGGGGCCCTCCGGCTCGGTCTGCTCCGGGTCGGGCCCGATGATCTCCAGGTAGGCGGCGCCGCCGAGCCCGAGCAGGTAGTTGCGGGTGCCCTTGCCGACGTGCCGGCCGCCCTCCACCGGGCGGTGGCCGGTGGCCCGGTGCACGGCCTCCACGCCGGCCTGGAGGTCCGGCACGGCGTAGACCAGGTGGTCCAGCGTCGGCTCGATGGTCGCTGTCATGAATCAGTCACTCCTCGTCGCGGTGCGGTGCGAAGGTCGGTGGCCGTGGCCACGGCCGGGCGGGGCGGTGTCGTCGCACCGTCAGGCGGCGTCCAGGGCGGCGGTGTTGACCAGCGTCCCGCTGATCGTCTGCGGCCTGGTCAGCAGGTTGAGCACCGGGCACACCCGCTCCACCTCGGCGTGCAGGTGCTCCAGCTCGGCGGGGGTGGCCGGCGAGGAGAGCGTCACGGTGTACCGCAGGCCGTGCACCTCCACCGGCACGTCGGGGAACTCGGGCAGGCCGCCGCGCGGGTCGACCACGCCGTGCACCTCGACCTCCAGCGAGTCCAGGGGCACCTGGAGCTCGGCCGCCTTGATCAGGAAGATGTGGGTCAGGCAGCTGCCGAGGACGCCCAGCTGGGACTCCGGGGAGGTCGGGCCGAGGTCGTAGCCGGCGAAGTCCGCTGGGCTGTCGCTGATGAGCTGGAACTGCCGGATGCGGATCCGCCGGACGCCGCTGCGCCCCTCGGCGGTGACCCGGGCGGAGATCTCGTGGGCGGGGTAGCCCGCGGCCCTGGCCTGCTCGCGGCGGGCGAGGAGGGCGTCCCGCTTCTGGAGGAGGTACTCCCGCAAAGTGGACATGGTGGACGTTCCTTCCTGGGGGAACGAGCGGACTCCCGAGGCCGTCACGGGGGGGGCGGGCGCCGGACACGGGCGCCGGCGACGGCCGACGTCCCGGGCCGCCGATACCGGCCGGACCCGCCGGGGGCGTGCGCGGACGACGCCGGCAGGCGGTGCGGCGCGGGTGGCGGGCCCGGCCGCGGCGCGCACCGGAAGGCGACCGGTGGGCGTCGCGACGCCGAGGGGACTCAGAGAGCCTGAAGGGACGAGTGATTCAGAACGGGCAGGTGCGTCCGGAGGGACGCGTGTGCCGGAAGGGTCAGCCGCGACGACACGCGGCGGCGGAGACCAGCATCAGGTCCACGTGCAGCCGACGGGTCGCCAGGTCGGCGAAGCACTTCACCGGTGCCGGGCACATCCTGTTCACGTGGGCTCCTGACGTACGCGCTTGCCGGGTTCGTTCGAACACGGCCCGGTCGTCACCCGGGGCACCCCACCGCGTAGCGAGGGTTGCCGACCAGCGAGCCGGGGCTTGGCGCTGGTGCTCTTGACCTGCGGTGAAGCTAAACGACGGCCCGAGGCCGGGTCAACTGCGGGCCACATGGCGGACATCACCGTCCACCAGGTGGTCCACGCGCCGTTCGACGGCGCCCCGCCGGGGCCCGTGGCGGGCGCGTGCCGTCGGGCATGCCCACGCGGCAGGCGCGGGGGGCACTTCGATGATCGGATCATCGGATCGGAACGGCAGCGTTGCCATCGCGTCAATCTCGGACACAACCTGGCGCCAGCAGGGAAATGCACCGTTGACACGCCGACACGCCAGCCCATAGCTTGCAAGCGCTGCCATGGGCGGTGTCCGGGTTCGAGGGAGCGGCGCGGGAAGAGGTCGAGCCGCCGTCACCCCCGCGGCCGGCGCCCCATGACGGCCGGCGCGGCGGACGCTGAGCGCCGCGCCACCGGGCCCCACACATCCACTCCACGAGGATGCTCCGTGACCGACCAGTCCTCCCCCCGGCCCTCGAACCCCGACGCCAACTGGTGGCGGCAGGCCGTCGTCTACCAGGTCTACCCCCGCAGCTTCGCCGACTCCGACGGTGACGGCCTGGGTGACATCCCGGGCGTCACCTCCCGCCTGCCCTACCTCGCCGCGCTCGGCGTGGACGCGATCTGGCTCAGCCCCTTCTACCCCTCGGCCCTCGCCGACGGCGGGTACGACGTCGCCGACTACCGCGACGTCGACCCCCGCCTGGGCACCCTGGAGGACTTCGACGCCCTGGTCGACGGCGCCCACCGCCTCGGCATCAAGGTCATCGTCGACATCGTGCCGAACCACACCTCCGACGACCACGTCTGGTTCCGGGAGGCGCTGGCCGCGCCGCCCGGCTCACCCGCCCGCGAGCGCTACGTCTTCCGCGACGGCCGCGGCGAGCACGGCGAACTGCCGCCCACCGACTGGGTCTCCGTCTTCGGCGGCTCCGCCTGGGCCCGCGTCCCCGACGGCCAGTGGTACCTCCACCTGTTCGCCCCCGAGCAGCCCGACCTCAACTGGAACAACCCCGAGGTGCGGGAGGACTTCCTGACCACCCTGCGGTTCTGGTCCGACCGGGGCGTCGACGGCTTCCGCGTGGACGTCGCCCACGGCCTCGCCAAGGACCTCGCCGACCCCCTGCGCGACCTCGGCGAGGGCCACAGCCACGACATCGACGGCCGCTACGACGACGGCAGCCACCCGCTGTGGGACCGCGACGAGGTCCACGAGATCTTCCGCGAGTGGCGCGCGGTGTTCAACACCTACGACCCGCCCCGGGTCGCGGTCGCCGAGGCCTGGGTCCGCCACCAGCGCCGCGCCGCCTACTCCAGCCCCGACGGACTCGGCCAGGCCTTCAACTTCGAGTTCCTCCGCGCGCCCTTCTCCGCCCCCGCGCTGCGCTCGGTCATCGACCTGGAGCTCACCACCAGCCGACGGGCCGGCGCCTCCTCCACCTGGGTGCTGTCCAACCACGACGTCATCCGCCACGCCTCCCGCTACGCCCTCCCCGAGGGCACCGACCACAACGCCTGGCTGCTCAGCGGCGGCACCCGGCCGCCGGTCGACCACGAGCAGGGCCTGCGGCGGGCCCGCGCCATGACGCTGCTGATGCTCGCCCTGCCCGGCTCGTCCTACCTCTACCAGGGCGAGGAGCTCGGACTCCCCGAGGTCGCCGACCTGCCCCACGAGGTGCTCCAGGACCCGATGTGGGCCCGCACCGGCCACCGGCTCAAGGGCCGCGACGGCTGCCGCGTGCCGCTGCCCTGGACCACCACCGGCCCCTCCCACGGCTTCGGCGACGCCGCCGGCTGGCTGCCCCAGCCGCCGTTCTTCGGCGAACTGTCCGCGCAGGCGCAGGACGGCGTCGACGGCTCCACCCTGGAGTTCTACCGCGAGGCGCTGCGGCTGCGGCGCAAGCTCCTGCAGGACGAGGAGCTCACCTGGGTGAGCACCGAGCAGGATCCCGACGACGACCTCCTGCACTTCCAGCGCGCGGGCGGCTGGCACTGCGTCGCCAACCTGGGCACCGCGCCGCGCCCGCTGCCCCCGGGCGAGGTGCTGATCAGCAGCGCCCCGCTCGGCGACGGACGCGAGCTCCCCGCCGAGACCACCGTCTGGCTCCGCTCGCACTGAGCCCGCGCGGCGAGGGCGGGGGGCGAGGGCGGGCGGGACGGCACCGCCCGCCGGGCTCCCCGGCCCGGTGGCTACGCTTCGGACAGCCATCCGCCCGGGAGAGGAGACCCCATGCCCGTCTTCGCCGTCACCTACACCTACACCGACGACAGCGCGGGGCGGGACGAGCACCGCCCCGCGCACCGCGCCTACCTGGGCACGTTCGCCGAGAAGGGGATCCTGCTCTGCTCGGGCCCGTTCGCCGCCGGTGAGGCGCCGGGCGCGCTGCTGCTGATCGGCGCGGAGAGCAAGGAGGAGGCGCTGGCCGTGACGGAGGACGACCCGTTCCGCCGGCTCGGGCTGGTCACCGACGTCACCGTCCGCGAGTGGACCCCGGTGCTCGGCCGGCTCGCCCCGGAGATGACCGCGCCGCGGGCCTGACCCGGGGCGCGCGGACGACCGCGCGCCCGGCGCCGTGACCACCACGCGGGTCACGGCGCCGGGCGCGTCCGGGTCACCGCACGCTGCCCGCGGCCAGCCCGGTGCGCCACTGGCGCTGCAGCAGCACGAAGGCCAGCACCAGGGGGACGACGGCCAGCAGCGAACCGGTGATCACCAGCGGGTTGTACTGGGGGAACTGGCTCACCCGGGAGCTCCACTGGTAGATGCCCAGGGTCATCGGGAACAGCCGCGGGTCGGTGAGCATGACCAGCGGCAGGAAGAAGTTGTTCCAGATGCCGACGAACTGGAACAGCACGATGGTCACGGCGCCGGAGCGCATCATCGGCAGCCCGACGGTGAGGAAGGTGCGCAGCTCGCCGGCGCCGTCCATCCGGGCGGCCTCCAGGACCTCGTCCGGCACCGCCGACTCGGCGAAGGCGCGGGCGAGGTAGACGCCGAACGGGTTGGTGAGCAGCGGGATGAACACCGCCCAGAAGGTGTCCACGATGCGCAGCTGCGAGGCGAGCAGGTACAGCGGCAGGGCGAGCGCGGTGGTGGGGACGAGCACGCCGGTGAGGGTGGCGGCGAACAGCGCCCGCCGTCCGGGGAAGTCCAGCTTGGCGATGGCGTAGCCGCAGGCGGTGCAGATCAGCGCGCCGAGCAGGGCGCCGAGGCCGGCGTAGAGCAGGGAGTTGCGCACCCAGGCCAGGAAGACGCCGTCCTCCTCGGCGAACAGGTCGCCAAGGTTGGTCCACAGGTTCCAGTCCGCCAGCTCGAACGCGCCGGTGGTGGAGAAGTCGGCCATCGACTTGGTGGAGGAGTTGAACAGCCACACCAGCGGCAGCACGCTGTAGAGCGCGGCGAGCAGCAGCAGCGCGTGCACGGTGCCGGTGGAGGTCCAGCGCGAGCCGGGGCCGCGGCCGGGGCGGGCCGGCCCCCGGCGGCCGGGGACGGCGCGGGGCGCTTCGGTGGGGGTCGTCACGCTCATCGGGACCTCCGGGCGGACAGGCGCATGACGAGCGCGGAGAGCAGTGCGGAGGCGATCGCGAGCAGCAGCGAGGCGGCGGCGCCGCGTCCGTAGTCGTTGCTGATGAACACGGCCTCGTAGACGTAGAGGCTGGGGGTGTAGGTGCTGGTGACGGCGCCGGTGAAGGTGCGCAGCACCACCGGTTCGGTGAACAGCTGCAGTGAGCCGATCACGGTGAACACCAGGGCGACGAAGGCGCTGGAGCGGATCATCGGGATCTTGATGGACAGCGCCTGGCGGATCGGCCCGGCCCCGTCGGTCTGCGCGGCCTCCAGGACCTCCCGGGGGACGGCGCGCAGCGCCGTGTAGAAGATGATCATGTTGTAGCCCATCCACTGCCAGGTCGCCATGTTGACGATCGAGGACAGCACGCCGGAGCGGCCGAGCGGGTCGAAGGGCAGCACGGCGCTGAGCGGGCCGATGTTCGGGCTGTAGAGGTAGGCCCAGATCAGGCCGGCGATCACGCCGGGCACGGCGTAGGGCAGGAAGACCGCCAGCGACCACATCTGGCGCAGCCGCACGGTGGCCGAGTCCAGCAGCAGGGCCAGCAGCAGGGCGCCGCCGAGCATCAGCGGGATGTGCACCAGGGCGTAGAGGGCGACGTTGCCGAGGCTGGCCAGGAAGGCGCCGTCGCTCACCACCCGCCAGTAGTTCTCCAGGGCGACGAAGACCTGCCGTGGTCCGTCGAAGCCCAGGCCGGACAGCCGCTCGGTGAACAGGCTGAGGTAGAAGGCGTAGCCGATCGGGACCAGCACCGTGCCGATCAGCAGGAGCGCGAAGGGGGCGGCCAGGGCGAGGCCGGCGAGGCCGCGGCGGCGCCGGCGGCGGGGGGCGGGAGAGGCGGCGCCGGGGGCGGTCCGGCCTCCCGCCTGGGTACCGGGGGTCGGGGCGAGGACGGTCATGCCGCGTTCCCTTCGACGACCGCGAGTCCGCGTTCGCGCATGGTGGCCACGGCGGCGGACTGCACCCGCCGGACGGCGTCGGGCAGGGTGGTGTCGCCGGTGGGCACACCGCCGAAGGCGTCCACGACGGTGGAGAACAGGCCGAGGGCGTTGGGGCCCCAGGTCCACTCGGGGACGCGGGTGGCGGCCTCGTCCAGCACGTCGTACACCGGGTCGCCGAGGAAGTAGCCGCCGCGGTAGGACTCGCGGGCGACCTCGCGGTTGCTCAGGTAGGCGGGGAAGGGCGAGGTGAAGGTGGATCCGATGCGCGGCACGGCCGGGTCGGTGGACAGCCAGCGCAGGAACGTCAGCGCCGCCTCGGGCACCTCGCTCTCGGCGGAGATCCCGAAGGCGGTGCCGCCCTGCATCCCGTTGGCGGGCACGCCGTCCCAGGTGGGCATGGTGGTCACGGCCCAGCGGCCGGTGTCCTCGGGGATGGACTTGTTCAGCGTGCCGACGCTCCAGGAGGCGCCGAGCAGGCCCCACAGCCGGCCCTCGTGCATGCCGGCGATCCAGTCCTGGGTGCCGGTTCCGCCGGAGCGCACCAGGTCGCCGGCGATCATCTCCTGCCAGTACTGGGCGGTGCGCAGGGTGCCCTCGCCGGAGACGCCGACGTGCCAGGCGCCGTCGTGGATCCGCCACCAGGGGTCGCCGGCCTGCCAGGACATCCCGGCGAAGAACGAGCCGTCGTTGAGCGGGAAGGTGGTGATCCGGGCCGCCCGGTCCACCTCCCGCACGGCCTCGGCCGCGCCCCGGAACTCCTCCCAGGTGGCGGGCACCGCGATGCCGTGGCGGTCGAAGAGGTCCTTGCGGTAGTAGAGGGCCATCGGGGCGAGGTCCATCGGGATCCCCCAGGTGCGGCCGTCGGGCCGCACCGCCCGCCAGGCGGCCGGTGAGTAGCCGTCGGCCAGGTCGGCCAGGTCGTCGGTGAGGTCGCGCAGGCCACCGGTCAGCAGGATCTGCGGCAGGCCCTGGTACTCCACGTGCAGGATGTCCGGCGCGTTGTGGGCGCGGATGGCGTTGGTCTGCTGGGCGTACCCGCCGGACAGTCCGGCCGCGATCACGGACAGTTCGACCCGCACGTCGGACTGCGACTCGTTGAACGCGGCGACGTAGCGGTCCATGCCGGTCAGCCACGACCAGATGCGGACGGTGACGGGGCGGGAGGCGGAGGCCGGTCGGGCGCAGCCGGTCAGGGCGCCGGTGAGCAGCGCGGCGGCCGAGGCGCCGGCGGTGGCGCGCAGCAGTGCGCGGCGGGACGGGCGGGCCGCTCGCCCGTCCGGGTCGCGGCTCGCGCCGGGACCGCTGACTGATGTGCGAAGCACGTGTGTTTCCTCCTGAGCGGGTGGTGTCCGTCACTCCAACCTGTGCCATAGTTCGAAGTCAACAACTCTGAAGGAATTCGATCAGAAACGATCAGGAGCGAAAGTGGTGTGGAGTCATCCGGTTCCCGGCCCAGGCACGCCGCGCGCCCGGCTCGGCCGCCCGCCGCACGCCACCGGGCCGCGGGACCCGCTGGTCACGGCGGTGCGCGCGACCGGCCCCACCCCACCCGACGACGTGCCCGCCCCCACGCGGGCCAGGACGGAGCACGCCCGATGACCCTGGCCTCCCAACGGCAGCAGATCATCCTCGCCGCGGTACGCCAGCACGGCACCGTGCGCCTGGCCGACCTGGTGGAACAGCTCGGCGTCACCGCCGTGACGGTGCGCCGCGACGTCACCGCCCTGGCCGACCGCGGACTCGTCCGCCGGGTGCACGGCGGCATCACCCTGCCCTACCGCGGCGGCCCCGCCGACCCGACCGAGGGCCACCGCTCCCCCTTCGGGCCGGTACCGGGCGGGGCGCTGGTCGGCATGGTCGTCCCCTCGGTGGACTACTACTGGCCCTCGGTGATCCAGGGCGCGCAGACCACCGTGTCCGCCGCCGGCGGCCGACTGGTGCTGCGCCCCTCCAGCTACGACCCCGCCGAGGACCGCCGGCAGGTCTCCAAGCTGCTCGAACGCGGCGTGCGCACCCTCCTGGTGGCGCCCACCACCACCGGCCAGGCCGGGGTGGAGCTGCTGCGCTGGCTCGGCGCGCTCTCCGTGCCGGTGGTGCTGGTGGAACGCCTCCCGCCCGCCGAGCTGCCGACCCTGGCCCTGGACGCGGCGACCACCGCGCACGCCCTCGGCGCCGGGCTCGCCGTCCGCCACCTGGTCACCCAGGGACACCGCCGGATCGCCCTGATCACCTCGCGGTCCAGCCCCACCAGCGTCGCCCTGCGCTCCGGCTGGCGGGAGACCGTCACCTCGCTCGACCTGCCCAGCCACGAACAGCTGGACATCGACGTGCCCAGCTACGGCGCGCCGGGCTGGGCCGCCGCCTACGACGCGGTGCTGCGCCGCTGCGGGCGGCTCGGCGTGCGGGCCATGCTGGTGCACTCCGACCGCGAGGCGATCGGCATGGTCGAGCGCGCCCGGGACTGCGGCCTCGGCGTGCCCGGCGACCTGGCCGTGGTCACCTACGACGACGAGGTCGCGGCCGCCTCCGACCCGCCGCTCACCGCCGTGCGCCCGCAGAAGCGCCGGCTCGGCGCGCTCGCCGCCGAACTCGCGCTGGCCCGGCTCGCCGACGGCTCCGAGCGGCCCGTGCACCGGGTGCAGCTCTGGCCGACGCTGGCGGTGCGGGAATCGTGTGGGGGTGGATGATTTCTGGCTTGATTCGCGGTGTTGGTGTGCCCGGGTGACCTGAGGGCCCGGGTCCCGGGGGCCGGGGCCCGAGGGTCTGGAGGGTGCGGGGGCGGGGGTCGTTGGTGGCCTCGGGGGGTCGGTGGGGGGCCGTAGAATCCAGCAATGGCCACCGACACACACGGCCCCGTCGCGCGCGACACGTCGGAGGTGTTGCGCCGCGTCTTCGGCTACGACTCCTTCCGCGAGGGCCAGGGGGAGATCATCGACCACGTGGCCGCCGGCGGCGACGCCCTGGTGCTGATGCCGACCGGCGGCGGCAAGTCGCTGTGCTACCAGATCCCGGCGCTGGTGCGGGACGGCGTCGGCGTGGTGATCTCCCCGCTGATCGCGCTCATGCAGGACCAGGTCGACGCGCTGCGCGCGGTCGGGGTCCGGGCCGGGTTCCTCAACTCCACCCAGGACCCGGACGAGCGCCGCACCGTGGAGGCGACCTTCCTCGCCGGTGAGCTGGACCTGCTCTACCTGGCGCCGGAGCGGCTGCGGCTGGAGTCGACGGCGCGCCTGCTGGACCGGGGCCGAATCTCGCTGTTCGCGATCGACGAGGCGCACTGCGTGGCGCAGTGGGGCCACGACTTCCGGCCGGACTACCTCGCCCTGTCCGCCCTGCACGAGCGCTGGCCGAGCGTGCCGCGGATCGCGCTGACCGCGACCGCCACCCCGGCCACCCACGCCGAGATCGCCTCGCGGCTGAACCTGGAGGACGCCCGGCACTTCGTGGCGAGCTTCGACCGCCCGAACATCCAGTACCGGATCGTCCCCAAGCAGGAGCCCAAGCGCCAGCTGCTGGAGCTGCTGCGGACCGAGCACGCCGGGGACGCGGGGATCGTCTACTGCCTGTCCCGCTCCTCGGTGGAGAAGACGGCAGCCTTCCTGGTGGAGCACGGCGTCGAGGCGCTGCCGTACCACGCCGGGCTGGACGCGGGCGTCCGGGCGGCCAACCAGGCGCGCTTCCTGCGGGAGGACGGCCTGGTGATGGTGGCCACCATCGCCTTCGGCATGGGCATCGACAAGCCGGACGTCCGCTTCGTCGCCCACCTGGACCTGCCCAAGTCCGTGGAGGGCTACTACCAGGAGACCGGGCGGGCCGGCCGCGACGGCCTGCCGTCGACCGCCTGGCTGGCCTACGGCCTGCAGGACGTCGTCCAGCAGCGGAAGATGATCGAGTCCTCGGAGGGGGACGACGCGCACCGCCGCCGCCTGGCGACCCACCTCGACGCGATGCTCGCCCTGTGCGAGACCGTCGAGTGCCGCCGGGTGCGGCTGCTCGCCTACTTCGGTCAGCACGGCGAGCCCTGCGGCAACTGCGACACCTGCCTCACCCCGCCGACCACCTGGGACGGCACGATCGCCGCGCAGAAGCTGCTGTCGACGGTGTACCGGCTGCAGCACGAGCGGCGGCAGAAGTTCGGCGCCGGGCACCTCATCGACATCCTGCTGGGCCGCAGGACGGCCAAGGTCATCCAGTTCGACCACGACACCCTCACCGTGTTCGGCGTCGGCCAGGAGCTCGGCGAGTCGGAGTGGCGGGCGGTGGTCCGGCAGCTGCTCGCGCTGGGCCTGCTCGCCGTCGAGGGGGACTACGGCACGCTGGTGCTGACCGAGGCGAGCGGCGAGGTGCTGGGGCGGCGGCGCGAGGTTCCGCTGCGCCGCGAGCCGGAGCGGGTGCGGCGCGGCGGCAAGGCGGCGGCCGGCGGGACCGGCGCTGGCGGGAGCACCACCGGGAAGGCCCGCCGCGAGGCGCCCGCGGACCTGTCGGAGGAGGCCGCCGCGGTGTTCCAGCGGCTGCGCGCCTGGCGGGCGAGCACCGCCAAGGAGCAGGGCGTGCCGGCGTACGTGGTCTTCCACGACGCGACGCTGCGGGCCATCGCCGACACCGCCCCCACCACCCTGGCCGAGCTCGGCCAGGTGGGCGGCGTCGGCGAGAACAAGCTGGCGAAGTACGGGCAGCAGATCCTGGACGTCCTCGCCCAGGCGGAGTGAGCCGGCCCCGCGCCCTCCCGGCCCGCCGTCGGCGGAACCGGGAGGGCGCGGTCTTCCCCGCGCGAGGCATTGACATGGACTCAGCAGGTTTCTACGCTCCGGCTTGAGAACGTTTTCAAAAAAGCCTCAAAAGCGCTTCGACCCTCCCAAAGCGCATCGCTGGTCGCCGTCCCGCCGCCGCCCGTCACCCCGTCCTCCCCAGGAGGTCCCCCGTGTCACCTCATGCGCCCGGATCCCGGCCGCGCCGACGGCGACTGCCGTCCGTCCTGGCCACCGTGCTGCTCGCGCTGGCCACCGGCGCCGGCGTGCTCGCGCCGGCCGCCCCGGCCCAGGCCGCCACCGTCACGGTCGGCGCCGGCAGCTACACCACCGACGTGCCCACCGGCGTCGGCCCGGCCAACTCGGACGGCCGGGCCGTGGCCCCCAAGGTGGTCCCCGGCGTCACCGAGCCCGTGCCCACCAACGACTGGTGGTCCTCGCTCGCCTTCCAGCGCTACGCCGGCAACCCCTACTCGGAGAACCTGTACCCCCACCCGCTGGCCGCCAAGGCGGTGGCCTCCGGGCTGGAGATCAGCTACCCGACCCAGCACCAGATCGTCGGCGACGGCCGGCAGTACGAGTTCCCGCACGCCCGGGACCTCACCCTCGGCGTGCCGGGGCTGAACTCCCCGGACACCCGGGTGGCGGACTGGTCGGACTGGACGGTCACCGCGCAGTGGGCCGACGGCGCCCGCACCTTCCGGGCCACCCTGGGCCACGGCCTGCCGTTCGTCTACGCCGACACCGCCGGGGCCGCCGCCCAGGTCTCCTTCGTCGCCACCCCGACCGTCTGGGCCGACAACGGCAACGTGCTCGGCATCACCGTGAACGGCCACCACTACGCCCTGTTCGCGCCCACCGGCGCCGACTGGACGCTGGCCGGCACGGTGGCCACCGCCCCGCTGGGCGGCCGTACGTACTACTCGGTGGCCGTCCTGCCGAACACCTCGGCGCTCGCCGCCTACCAGCGCTACGCCTACTCCTTCGTCACCGACACCCGGGTCTCCTGGGACTACGACGAGGCCGCCGGCCGGCTGCGCACCACCTACGCGGTCACCACCCAGCCCCGCGAGGGAACCACCACCGGCACCATGATGGCGCTCTACCGCCACCAGTGGCTGGTCGCCGACCAGACGCCGACCGCCCACAGCTACGTCTCCCCGCGCGGCACCATGCGGGTGGTCGCGGGCAGCTCCTTCAGCACCACCCAGCGGGTCCCCGGGGTGCTCCCGAACATGCCGCTGACCAGCGGCCACGACACCGCGCGGCTGCGCGAGCTGGTACGCCAGGTGGCGACCGGCGCGCCCTTCCCGAACGCCCCGGACACCTACTGGAGCGGCAAGGACCTCGGCCGCCTGGCGCAGGTGGTGCCGATCGCCGACCAGCTCGGCGACACGGCCAGCCGGGACACCCTGCTCGGGCACCTGAAGTCGCGGCTGGAGGAGTGGTTCACCGCCGGCGGCAGCGCCCAGTTCTCCTACAACGCGACCTGGGACACCCTGATCGGCTACCCGGCCAGCTACGGCAGCGACGCCGAGCTGAACGACCACCACTTCCACTACGGCTACTTCGTGATGGCCGCGGCCACCGTGGCCCGCTACGACGCCGCCTGGGCCGCCGAGAGCCGGTGGGGCGGCATGCTGGAGATGCTGGTCCGCGACGCCAACAACCCCCGCCGCGACGACCCGCTCTTCCCGTTCCTGCGCGGCTTCGACCCCTACGCCGGCCACGGCTGGGCCTCCGGCCACCAGGGCTTCGCCGCCGGCAACAACCAGGAGTCCTCCTCCGAGTCCATCAACTTCTCCGCCGGACTGGTGCTGTGGGGCGAGGCCACCGGCGACACCCAGCTGCGCGACCTCGGCGTCTACCTGCTCACCACCGAGTCGGCGGCCATCGGCCAGTACTGGTGGGACGTCGACGAGCAGGTCTTCCCGGCGAACTACGGCCACGGCACCGTCGGCATGGTCTGGGGCAACGGCGCCGCCTACTCGACCTGGTGGACCGCCAACCCCGAGGAGATCCACGGCATCAACGTGCTGCCGATCACCGGCGGTTCCCTGCACCTGGGCGCCTTCCAGGCGGACATCCGGGCCAACATCGCCGAGATGGAGGCGGCCAACGGTGGGCCGGCCGTGGAGTGGCGGGACATCCTGTGGGAGTTCCAGGCGGTCGGCGACCCGGCCCGCGCCCGGGCCGCGTGGGAGGCCGGCTGGCAGTCCTACACGCCGGAGCAGGGCGAGTCCAAGGCGCACACCGACTCGTGGATCGTCGCCCTGGACACCATGGGCGCCCCGGACCCCTCGGTGACCGCCTCGATCCCCACCGCCGCGGCCTTCACCAAGAACGGCACCCGCACCTACGTGGCGCACAACTTCTCCGGCTCCGCGATCACGGTGGCCTTCTCCGACGGCCGCACCCTCGCCGTCCCGGCGCGCTCCACCGCCAGCAGCGCCGGCACCACCGACCCCGGCCAGCCGGGCACCGGCGCGGGCCCGTTCTACCTGGGCGGCGGCGGGGCCCTGACCACCACGGCCGGCGCGGCGGGCACCGCCACCATCCCGGCCGGCGACGGCAGCACCTCGGACGGCACGCCGCGCAACCCGCTGGTGTACGAGGCCCGCGGCGTCACCGCCACGCTGACCGCCGGAGCGAGCACCGCCTTCCAGTTCCTGGTGGACGCCGGGACCACCGTCGGCCTGGCCCCGCAGGTCCGGGTCTCCTACGACCTCACCGGCAACGGCTCCTTCGAGCGGGTGGAGACCTACCGCTACTTCGCCACCGACCCGGTGGTCGGCGCGGAGCGGTACACCCAGGCCGTCGGCCTGCACAGCTCCAGCGGGAGCCTGGGCAACCTCAGCGGCGGCACGGTGCGGCTGGAGATCTGGAACGCGCTGGGCAGCCGGCCCAGCACGGTCGGCACCGGGGCCGGGGCCACCGCGCAGCAGACCTCCTCGCTCACCATCCCGTTCCACTGATCCACAACGCGCACCCCCCGGCGTGGCCCGGGTCCGGCACCGACCGTCCGGACCCGGGCCACGCCCGTGGTGCGCCCGCGCCGCGTGTTGCCGGCGGGGGTCCGGGAGGTCTCGTTTGGTCGACGCCACGGCATCTTTGGTCCAGACCATTGACCAGTGGTCTGGACCACTCCTACGCTCCAAAACGACCGCGGTGGGCGGCGAGGGACGCACCTGCCCACCCGGCGGAGCAGGTTGCCCGCACGTCAGAACCTCACTCGGGGAGCCCCCTTGAGAACTGGCACATCAGGATCCGGCAGATCAGGATCCGGCACGTCGAGAACCGGCGCGCCAGGACGCACCAGAACGCGGCGCGTGATCAGCGCCGTCCTCACCGCACTGCTGCTGCCGATCGCCGCCGTCGTCGGCCTGGCCGCCCCGGCCCAGGCCGCCACGGTGACCGCGACGTTCACCAAGACGCAGGACTGGGGAACGGGCTTCGGCGGCAGCTGGACCGTCAGGAACACCGGCACCACGGCGATCACGGGATGGACCCTGGAGTGGGACTTCCCCGCCGGCACCACGGTCGGCTCCTTCTGGGACGCCGCCATCACCCGCAGCGGTGACCACTACACCGCCCGGAACCTGAGCTGGAACGGCTCGCTCGCCCCGGGCGCCAGCACCACCTTCGGCTTCAACGGCACGGGCTCCGGCAGCCCGAGCAACTGCCGGATCAACGGGGCCGCCTGCGACGGCTCGACGCCGACCGACGCCCCGCCGTCCGCCCCGGGCACCCCGGTCGCCGGCGACGTCACCAACACCTCGGTCCGCCTGAGCTGGACCGCCGCCACCGACGACAGGGGCGTCAAGAACTACGACGTGCTGCGCGGCGGGACGCGGATCGCGACGGTCACCGGCACCAGCTACACCAACACCGGCCTGACCGCGGGCACCACCTACAGCTACACCGTGGTGGCCCGCGACACCGCCGACCAGACCGGTCCGGCGAGCGCGCCGGTCAGCGTGCGCACCACCGGCGGCGACGACGGGGGCGGCACGCCCGGCGACTACGTCAAGCTCGGCTACTTCACCAACTGGGGCGTCTACGGCCGCAACTACCACGTGAAGAACCTGGTCACCTCGGGCACCGCCGAGAAGATCACGCACATCAACTACGCCTTCGGCAACGTGCAGAACGGCCGCTGCACCATCGGCGACTCCTACGCCGACTACGAGCGCGCCTACACCGCCGACCTCAGCGTCGACGGCGTGGCCGACACCTGGGACCAGCCGCTGCGCGGCAACTTCAACCAGCTGCGCAAGCTCAAGGAGATGTACCCGGACATCAAGATCCTGTGGTCCTTCGGCGGATGGACCTGGTCCGGCGGCTTCACCCAGGCCGCCGCCAACCCGGAGGCCTTCGCCGAGTCCTGCTACCAGCTCGTCGAGGACCCGCGCTGGGCCGACGTCTTCGACGGCATCGACCTGGACTGGGAGTACCCCAACGCCTGCGGTCTGACCTGCGACACCTCCGGCCCGGCCGCCTTCCGCACCCTGGTGCAGGAGGTCCGTGAGCGGTTCGGCGCCGGCAACCTGGTCACCGCGGCCATCACCGCGGACGCCTCCGACGGCGGCAAGATCGACGCGGCCGACTACGGCGGCGCGGCGCAGTACCTCGACTGGTACAACGTGATGACCTACGACTACTTCGGCGCCTGGGCGGCGCAGGGCCCGACGGCCCCGCACTCGCCGCTCACCTCCTACAGCGGCATCCCGCAGGCCGGCTTCAACTCCGCCGACGCGATCGCCAAGCTGCGGGCCAAGGGCGTTCCGGCCGACAAGCTGCTGCTGGGCATCGGGTTCTACGGCCGCGGCTGGACCGGCGTCACCCAGTCCGCCCCGGGTGGCACGGCCACCGGCGCCGCGCCCGGCACCTACGAGGCGGGCATCGAGGACTACAAGGTCCTGAAGAACAGCTGCCCGGCCACCGGCACCGTCGCCGGCACGGCCTACGCGCACTGCGGCACCCAGTGGTGGAGCTACGACACGCCCAGCACCATCGCGTCCAAGATGGCCTGGGCCAAGGCCCAGGGCCTCGGCGGCGCCTTCTACTGGGAGTTCAGCGGTGACACCGCCAACGGCGAGCTGGCCACCGCGGTGAGCAACGGCCTGGGATAGTCCCCCGGTCGGTTGCCCGGACGCTCCCGCCCGGTACCGGTCCGGCGGCGGCACTCGCCGGACCGGTACCGCGGGCGGATGTGGATTCGCCACCGGGCCCCGTCGGCAGCCGGTGGCGAATCCCGTCTCGGAGGGTGGTCCCCGGCCGCGGCCGTCACCCTCGGCCGTCGGCCGGGGACCCGTCGGTTGGTCGGTCGCCGATCGGACGCTCGCCGATCGGCCGGTCGGCGGTCAGCCGGTCACCCGGCCAGCCGGTCACGTGGTCAGGCGGTCACGTGGTCAGGCGGTCGTGGCGGTGCAGGTGCCCAGGACGGGGGCCGACCAGTTGCCGTTCGCCATGACCGTGAAGCCGAAGCTCGTCGAGGCGCCGGCCGCCAGGGTCCCGTTGCCGCTGGGGCGCATCGTCATCACGTTGCCGCTGCTGTCCCAGGTGGGGGTGCCGTTCCAGGTGGCCGAGATCCGCTGCGGCGACTGCACCGTGACGGTCACCGTCCAGCCGCTGATCGGCGCGTTCCCGGCGCGCACGGTGACCTGCCCGTTGAAGCGGTCACCCCAGCGCTGGGTCTCGGTGTAGGTCACCGTGCAGGCGCCGGTCCCGGGGTTGCCGGGGTTGCCGCCGCTGGAGCCGCCGAGCGCGGTGAGCACCGCGTCGTAGGCCGGCTTCTTGTTGTAGTTGCCGTCGAACAGCAGCGGGGTGCCGCTGGCCCGCCAGGAGTACTTGTCGGTCACGCCCCACACCGTGATGCCGGTGCAGCGGGTCACGTTGAGGCAGGCCTGCACCACGCGGCGGTAGCTGTCGGCCTGCGCCGTGCCGGAGCCCTCGATGTCCAGCTCGGTGATCTGCACCTCGACGCCGAGGTCGGCGAACCGCTGGAGGTTCGCCTGGAAGTCGCTGGGCACCGGGGAGGCGCTGTTGAAGTGCGACTGGAAGCCCACGCAGTCGATCGGCACGCCCCGCGCCTTGAAGTCACGCACCATGTTGTAGACGGCGTTGCTCTTGGCGTTGATCCCGTCGGTGTTGTAGTCGTTGTAGCAGAGCTTGGCGTTCGGGTCGGCCGCGCGGGCGGCGCGGAACGCCTCCTCGATGAAGCCGTCGCCGAGCCGGTCCTGGAACGGCGAGCTGCGCCGGGCGCCGCTGTTGCCGTCGACGAAGGCCTCGTTCACCACGTCCCAGGAGTGGATCTGGCCCCGCCAGTGGCCCATCACCTGGTTGATGTGGTTGTTCATCGCCGCGCGCAGGTCGTTGGCGCCGAGGCCGCCGACCCAGCCGGGCAGCTGCGAGTGCCACACCAGGGTGTGGCCCCGCACCCGCATGCCCTGGGCGCGGGCGTGGCTGACGATGCGGTCCGCGGCCGCGAAGTTGAACGAGTTCCGTGAGGGTTCGAGCGCGTCCCACTTCATCTCGTTCTCCGGCGTCACGCTGTTGAACTCGCGGTTCAGCGTGGTGACGTAGCCGGACTCGCCGAGGTACTGGGCGGCGACCGCGGTGCCGAAGTACCGCCCCTGCTCGGCGGCGGCGGCGCCAAGCGTGCTGGCGGCGTTCGCCGGCCCGGCCATGGTGACGACGCCGGCCGCGGCGAGCACGCCGACCATGCCGGTGGTGAGCACCTGACGGACGCGTGATCTCCAGCGCGGACGTTCGTGTCCGCGGGAGGAGCCGTTGATCATCGCTTCCCCTTTTTCCAGAGGACCGGGCAGGGGCGCCGGCGGCGCCCCACCGGAACGGTGGCTGGGATGGACAACTCGCGGCCGTCACGGGCCGCGGCAGGGCCCGTGGAGCAGGGGGCGACCGCCGCGGCGCGGTGACGACTGATCGGAGTATGGACATGTCATGAGGGGGCGTCAACACTTGTTTCAAGAAACGTTTCCAAGGCCCTCTCCCGCACCTACCGCTGGGGACACCCAGCTGACCAGCGCAAATGCATCATCGTTCGAGCACAGTGGGAGCGCATCCACATCTTGCCCAGCGAATGTGTCAGAACCTTCCCGAAAGCTTTCCAGGGGCGGGCGCGGGGTGCTATCAAGGAGACGGCCGCACCTGCCCGGCGCCCGCCGGCCACCGGAGCGCCGGCGCTCGTCGCGTCCCGGAGCAATCGATCACTGGGGGCCCAAGTGTGCGTGGACCTTTCCGCGGTGCGATGGTGGTGGTGGGATGACGAGCACCGAGCAGACCGACCGGCTCCAGCGGCTGGCCGCCATGCTGGCCAACGCCACCAGCGTCCGGGACGTCGGCCGCGTGGCGGTCGCCGGCCTGCGTGAGCTGCTGGGGGCCGACCGGCTGGCCCTGGCGAAACTCGAGGCGGAACGGCTCGTGGTGATCGACCTCGATCCACCCGACCTCACCCACTGGCCCGGACCGTGGCGTTCCGCCTGGCAGGCCGACTGGGCCGACGTGCCGATCGCCAGCCTCCCCGAGCTCCGGGCCGCGCTCCGGGAGGGGCGGGTGCGACTGTGGCCCGACGGCACCGGGTCGCCCCCGGGCCTCACGGCGATCGGCCCGGCTGGTGTGGCCGTCCAGCCGCTCCCCGCCGAGGGGCGGACCGCCGGCGTGTGCCTGGTCGGCTGGGACCGACCGCCCGTCCCGGACCAGGCGCTGTCCTGGCTGACCGAGACCGCCCCGGTGGTGGGCCGCGCCCTGACCCGCGCCCACGCCTTCGACGCCCGGCACGAGCTCGCCACCATGCTCCAGCGCAGCCTGCTGCCGCGCACCCTGCCGACACTCTCCGGCGCGACGGCCGTCGCCCGCTACCTCCCCGCGACGGTGGGCCTGGAAGTCGGCGGGGACTGGTACGACGTGATCCCCCTGCCGGACAGCCACGTCGCGCTGGTCATCGGGGACGTGCAGGGCCACAACGCCGGCGCCGCGACGATCATGGGCCAGATCCGCACCGCGATCCGCGCCTACGCGGTGGAGGGCCACCCGCCCGACGTGGTGCTCTCGCACGCCAACCGCCTGCTCGTCGGCATGGAGACCGGCCTGTTCGCCACCTGCGCCTACGTCGACCTCGACATGGAGGAGGGCGGCGCCTGGCTGGTCCGGGCCGGACACCTGCCGCCGCTGCTGCGGCACCCGGACGGCAGCACCGAGGAGGTGGCCACCGACGGCGGCCCACCGCTGGGCGTGCTGGAGGACGCCGAGTTCCCCATGGCGGCGCTCGGCCTGGTGCCGGGTACCGTCCTCGCCCTCGTCACCGACGGCCTGGTGGAGTCATCGAAGCTCCCGCTGGAGGAGGGCGTGCGGCGGGCGCGCGAGGCGCTGGCCGCCGCCGACCCGGCCGACGCCGTGCGCACGGCCGACGCCCTGCTCGGCGGCGCCGGCCCGCGCGACGACGACGTGGCCCTGTTGCTGCTGCGCTACGACGGGATGAAGGTCCGGCCGATCCGGGCCAGCTCCACCGTGTGGCGGCTGCCCGACGCGGTCATGCACGCGCGCCGCTTCACCACCCGCACGCTGCGCTCCTGGGGCGTCGAGGACGAGGTGGACAGCGCGCTGCTGGTCGTCTCGGAACTGGTCACCAACGCCCTGGTGCACACCCAGGGCCCGGTGCGGCTGGACCTGGCGCTCACCGGCGACCGGCTGCGGGTGGCCGTCAGCGACTCCTCGCCGCGCACCCCGGTCAAGCCGGCGAGCCTGGACTGGGAGGCGACCGGCGGCCGCGGGATCCTGCTGGTCGAGGCTCTTTCGGACGCATGGGGTTCGGTCCCGCTCAGCGGTGGCAAGCAGGTGTGGGGGGAGATCGCCCTACCGGCACGGGAGCCCGCCGCCGAGGCCGCCGAGCCGGCGGGGGTGACGCGCACCGGAAGGAGGTGACCGCCGTGAGCAGCCGCCTGCGCGGCGCCGCCGCGCTCGTGGTCGCGGCCTCGACCGCCGTCGGCCTGTCCTCCTGCGCCGGGGCCGACGGGTCCACCGGCCCGGCCGGCGCTCCCGCGACGTCGCAGGAGCTGACCATCGGCCTGTTGCTCCCGGACACCCAGACCGCCCGCTACGACATGTTCGACCGCCCCCTGTTCGAGGAGGCCGTCGCGGAGCTGTGCGCCGGCTGCACGGTGGACTACGCCAACGCCCACAGCAGCGTGGAGACCCAGCAGCAGCAGGTCAACGCCATGATCACACAGGGCGTCGACGTGCTGGTGCTGGACGCGGTGGACACCGCCGCGCTGCGGTCCGCGGTGACCGACGCGGCGGAGGCGGGCATCCCCGTCGTCGCCTACGACCGGCTGGCCCTCGGGCCGGTCTCCGCCTACGTCAACTTCAACGCCCAGGAGATCGGCCGGATCCAGGGCGAGGGCCTCCTCGACGCCCTCGGCGAGCGGGCCCCGGGCGCCCAGATCGTGATGCTGAACAGCCCCCGCCCCACCTGGGCGCCCACCGACCGGGAGAAGGCGGCGCTGACCACCCTGGAGGAGGCCGGGGCGACGGTCGCCCGGTCGTACCCCATCGCCGACTGGCGGCCGGAGACCGCCTACGCCAGCATGAACGCGGCGATGGCCGACCTCGGCTCCTCGAACGTCGCCGGCGTGCTGGCCATCAACGACAGCATCGCCTCCGGCGCCATCGCCGCCCTCCAGGCCTCCGGGGCCGAGTCGCTGCCGCCCGTCGTCGGCCAGGACGCCGAGCTCTCGGCGGTGCAGCGGGTGATCGCCGGCACCCAGTACATGAGCGTCTACAAGCCCTACGAACTGGAGGCCGACGCGGCGGCCGAGATGGCCGTCGCCCTCGGCAACGGCGAGGACCTGGCCGGCGTCACCGAGCGGACGGCGGACTCCGCCACCCACCAGGACATCCCGGCCGTCCTGCTCGACCCGCTCCCGCTGACCCGCGACACCGTGGAGGAGACCGTCATCGCGGACGGCATGTACACCACCGACGAGATCTGCACCCCCGAGTTCGTCGCCGCCTGCGAGCGGGCCGGACTCCTCGACTGAAGGCCAGGCCTCCACCTGATCCGGCCCGGGGCCGGCCGCCGAAGGAGAACGAGATGGCTCTCCACTCGGACGCTCCCCTGCTCGCGCTGCGCGGCATCTCCAAGCGCTTCGGTGCCGTCCAGGCCCTCACCGACGTCGAGCTGGACATCAACGCCGGGGAGGTGGTGGCCCTGGTCGGGGACAACGGGGCCGGCAAGTCGACCCTGATCAAGGTGATCGCCGGCGTCGACCCGGCCGACGACGGGGTCATGCGCTGGGAGGGGCGCATCGTCCACATCAACCGCCCGCAGGACGCGCGGAACCTCGGGATCGCCACCGTCTACCAGGACCTCGCGCTCTGCGACAACCTCGACGTCGTCGGCAACGTCTTCCTCGGCCGCGAACTCGGCACGCTGCTCGCCCTGGACGAGGTCGAGATGGGGCGCCGCACCCACCGGCTGCTGAGCGAGCTCGCCCTGCACGTCCCCGACGTGCGCGCCCCCGTGGCCACCCTCTCCGGGGGCCAGCGGCAGACCGTCGCCATCGCCCGCTCGCTGCTCGGCGAGCCGAGGGTGCTCCTCCTCGACGAGCCCACCGCCGCCCTCGGCGTCACCCAGACCTCCCGCCTGCTCGACCTCATCGAGCGGCTGCGCGACCGCGGTCTCGGGGTGGTGCTGATCAGCCACCACATGGGCGACATCAAGGCCGTCGCGGACCGGGTCGCGGTGCTGCGCCTCGGCCGCAACAACGGCCTCTTCGACGTGAACACCACCTCCCAGGAACAGATCATCGCCTCGATCACCGGCGCCACGGACAACGCGGTCTCCACCCGCCGGGCGGACTCGGAGGAGGAGCTGTGAGCGGCACGACCGCCCCCCGGCGGACGCGCCCCGCCGGGACCGGCGCCGACCGCAGCGGCTCCGTGCTGGGCGCCCTCGACCGGCGCCTGCGCGCAGACCTGGGCCGGTACCTCAACGGTCCGGGGGGCGAATGGCGGGGCCGAGAGCTCGGAGCGGTGCCGGTCGTGCTCGGCCTGGTCGCGATGTGGGCCGTCTTCCAGATCCTCGACGACAACTTCCTCTCGCCACGCAACCTGTCCAACCTCAGCGTGGACATCGTCGGCACCGGCATGATCGCGGTCGGGGTCGTCTTCGTGCTGCTGCTCGGCGAGATCGACCTGTCGGTCGCCTCGGTCAGCGGCCTCGCCGCGGCCACCTTCGCCGTGCTCACCGTGTACCAGGGCGTGCCCGAATGGCTCGCGCTGATCGTGGCCGTGCTCACCGGCTCGGCCGCCGGGGCCCTGCACGGGTTCTTCTTCGCCCGGGTCGGCGTCCCGGCGTTCATGGTCACCCTGGCCGGACTGCTGGGGTGGAACGGCCTGATGCTCTACGTCCTCGGCGCGGTGGGCACCATCACCCTCCACAACCTGAGCCTGATCACCTCGCTGACCAGCCACTACTTCCCGGACGCCGCCGCCTACGCGTTGGCCGCCGTCAGCACCGCCGTGTTCTTCCTGGTCTCCCACCAGCAGCGGCGGCGCCGCGCCGCCGCCGGGACGCCGTCCGGACCGCTCGCCGGGATCGTGCTGCGCACCGCCCTGCTCGCGGTGGTCGCCTTCGCCGCCGCCCACACCCTCAACCGCTTCCGCGGCCTGCCGCTCGCCCTGCTGATCTTCCTCCTGGTGGTCGCCGGGCTGGACTACGTGCTGCGCCGCACCCCCTACGGACGCCGGGTCGCCGCACTCGGCGGCGGCGTGGAGGCCGCCCGCCGCGCCGGCATCAACCTGGTCACCATGCGGATCTCCGTGCTGGTGATCTCCGGGACCATGGCGGCGGTCGGCGGCCTGTTCCTGGCCTCCCGGGTCACCTCGGTGGGCCAGACCTCCGGAACCGGCATCCTCCTGCTCAACGTCATCGCCGCGGCCGTGATCGGCGGCACCAGCCTGTTCGGCGGACGCGGCCGGACGTGGTCCGCGCTGCTCGGCATCCTGGTGATCCAGTCGCTCGCCTCCGGGATGGCCCTGCTGGGCATCTCCAGCGCGGTGCAGCTCATGGTCACCGGCGCCGTGCTGCTGGGCGCCATGGTCCTGGACTCGCTCTCCCACCGCCGCCAACACCCCCGCGCCGCCACCTGACCCGACACCCGTCTACACCGCCTGCCCGTCGACCGTGCCGCCCCCACCCGCCGCCACGGCCCCGGGACGGGTCAGCGGCGCAACGCCCCGGCGCGGGCGGCGGCCAGCGCCACCCGGGCCGCCTGGTCGGCGGTGGCCTCGTCGACCGGTTCGCCGGTGATCAGCAGCCGGAGGTAGATCGGCGCGACGAGGGTGCCGATCAGCCGCGCCGGGTCGGTGTCGGCGGGCAGTTCGCCCCGCTCCACGGCACGCGCGACCAGCGGTTCCGCCCGCCGCAGGCGGTCCTGGAAGAGCCGTCCCCGGGCGTCGGCGATCTCGGGCACCCGGACGGCGTCGGAGAGCATCGCGGCGAGCACGGCCCGACCACCCGGGCTGGTCGCCCACCCGACGAACCGCCGCGCCAGCTCACGCAGGTCGGTCTCGACGTCGCCCTCGTCCGGGATGGGGATGTCGGCGGCGATCTGCTCCGCCAGGGCGTCCACCACCAGGCTCTCCCGGTCCCGCCAGCGCCGGTAGACCGTCGTCTTGTGCACCCCCGCCCGCCGGGCCACGTTCTCCACGGTCAGCGCGGCGTACCCGCCGTCGGCGAGTTCGGCGAGCGTCGCTGCGAGTACGGCGGCGCGCACCTTCGGGCCGCGTCCCACGGGCCGCTGACGCCCCGGGCCGTCGAGTTCGGGTTCCATCGCAACTCCCAGTTGCTTTACCGGTGGGGGGTATGCCAGGCTCAGGCTATCGCAATACCAAGTTGCGTTCGCGATCGGAGCGTGTGATGCACCCTGTCGTCAACACCCACCAGGCCGAGGCGTGGAACGGCTACGAGGGCGAGCACTGGGCCCGCCACCACGACCGCTACGAGGCGATGACCTCCGGCCTCAACGAACCACTGTTCGCCGCGGCGGCCATCGCCGCACACGACCACGTGCTGGACGTCGGCTGCGGCAACGGCGGCACCACCCTGCGCGCCGCCCGCCTGGCGGTGGCCGGCGAGGCCGTCGGCGTCGACCTGTCCGCGCCCATGCTGGAGCGGGCCCGCGCGACCGCCGCCGCCGAGGGCGTGGACAACGCCACCTTCCAGCAGGGCGACGCGCAGGTCTTCCCCTTCCCCGAGGCCCGGTTCGACGTGGCGATCTCGCGCGGCGGCGTCATGTACTTCGCCGACGCGGTCGCCGCCTTCGCCAACATCGCCCGCGCCCTCCGCCCGGGCGGACGGCTGGCCTTCGTCACCTCCCAGCCCGCCGGGCCGGACAGCGAGGCGATGGTGCCGCTCCGCGCCCTGGCCGCCCACGTCCCCCGCCCCGAGCGCGCCCCGGGGGACAACAGCCCCAACCTCTCCGCGCTCTCCGACCCCGACCACGCCCGCCGTGTCCTGCGCGACGCCGGCTTCGAGGAGGTCACCGTGGAACCCTTCGACGCCTGGGGCACCCTCGGCCGCACCCCCGAGGAGGCCGCCGACTTCGTCCTGGGCTGGGGCCCGGTCCGCTACGCCTTCCAACAGGCCGGCATCACCGACACCGCCCCCGCCCGGGCCGCCGTCGCCACCGCCCTGCGCCCGCACCACCACCCCGAAGGCGTCCGCCTCCGCACCCCCATGTGGACCGTCACCGCCCACCGCCCCACCCGCTGACCGCCCGCCCTCCGCCCCGGGCCTCCTCCACGCCTCCCTCCGGCTGCCGGCGCCCGGGACGGCAGGGGGCGGCGGGGTCGGGGTCGCCCCCTCCCCCGCCGCCCGGTGTGGCGGTGCGGTCCGGCGGGTCAGCCGGCGCGCAGGTCGTCCAGGTGGAAGGTGCCGGCCGTCGTGGCGGCGCCGTCGGCCTGGTTGATGAAGATGTTGAACTGCGACAGGTCGGCCAGGTCCTCCGGGGTGATCCGGCGGTCGGCGTTGGCGGTGTCCCAGGGCGCGGGGCGGAAGTCCGCGAACGGGATGGTCAGGCGCTGCGCCTCGGTGCCGGTCATCGACGGGTACGCCTCGTAGGCCACGCCGCCGGCGACCAGCTGCAGGACGAGCCGGTGGCCCGATCCGTCGGGCTTCAGCCAGAGGGAGAGCCCGTCGTAGCCCGACCAGTCACCGTCGATCTTCTTGCCGACGCCGGTGTAGGTCTGCCGGGCGAAGTCGTAGTCGAACCGCAGGGCCTGCTCGCCGGAGCCCTTCGGGTCCTGGGAGAGCGAGATGGTGTTCGCGCCGTAGGTGCTGTAGTCGGCCCGCAGCGCGGTGTCGTCCACGTGCCCCTCGAAGTCGTCCACCACGCCGGGGGCCAGCGGGGGCTTCTCCCCGAGCAGGATCCGGTTGGTGACCTCCAGCGAGCGGTTGCCGGGCAGGGTCGCGTGGACCCGCAGCGACGTGGCGACGTTGGTCAGGTTCTCCTCCCCGATCCGCCACTCGCCGGTGTGGTAGCCGCTGCGCCGGTCCAGGCGGAGCGGGTGGCGGGTCGGGTCGTCGCCGACGGTGTAGTAGACCTCCAGCGGGCGGGCGTCGGAGATCCGCACCCGGACCGTGGTCGTCGGGGTGGTGATCCGCTGCCGGTCGGTGGGCGAGACGATGTGCGCGAACGGCTCGTGCTCCCGGGCCCGGACCCGGCGGTCGTAGACGTCGCGCAGGTCCAGCTCCGAGCTGAAGATCGTGGCCGGGTCCTGGTGGAAGGCGCGGAAGTCGGGCAGCAGCTCGTGCTCCGGCTCGGTGGCGGTCGCCGGGTACGGCAGGAAGAACTGCTCGGTGCCGAAGTTGACCCAGGTCAGCATGTAGGCGGAGCGGCTGGCCAGCGGGTCGGCGGCGATCGCCGCCAGCACGTCGGTGTACCAGTTCGGGTTGCCGTTGCCGCCGTTGGGCTTGAGGGCGCCGCTGATGCCGAACTCGGTGAAGGCCGACACCTTCCCGCGCTCCTCGGCGATCCGGGCCACCATGCCGAGGTCGGCGACGAGCCCGTCCAGCCACTGCCGGGAGGCGCCGGAGCCGTCGTAGTTGTCGTACCCCAGGACGTCGACGTAGGCGTCGCCCGGGTAGGTGCGCATGTACACCTCGTCCGAGCCGCCGTAGGAGCCGCCCGGCGAGTACGAGTAGAGGAAGTTGTGCACGTCCTTGACGTCGCGCAGGTACTCCACGGTGTACCGGAACAGCTCGACGTACTGCGAGGACGACGCGTGCGCCGCGCCCCACCAGAACCACGAGCCGCTGTTCTCGTGGAACGGGCGGAAGACCATCGGGATCGGGTCGCCGTCCTCGTCGTCCACCGCGTGCGCCAGCCGGGCCACCCGGTCGAGGTAGGCGCGGAACTCGTCGTTGTGGTCGCCGCCCGGCAGGATGCGCTCGACAACGTTGCCATCGGTGTCGTAGAAGTCCCCGCCGGTGACGAAGTTGTCCATGTGGGCGCTCAGCGTGTGGATGCCGCCGATGCGGTCCGCCGCCTCGATCAGCCGCACGGTGGCGGCGAAGTTCTCCTCCGGCGTGGGGTCGCCCGGGCTGGAGCCGTAGCCGTCGTGGCCCACGTCCCAGCCGAAGACGGCGGGGTGGTCGCCCACGCCGGCGAGCACGTCCGAGCGCACCCCGTCGGTCTCGGTGGCCTCGTCGAAGGTCACCCCGAACTCGGTGGTCTGCTGGTGACCGAAGAGGATGCCCTCGCCCTGCTGGTCGAGCAGGTAGGCGAAGAGCGACCGGGTCTCGGCCGTCGCGTCCGGATCGGCGATCGACACCTCCTGCGGCCTTCCGCGCCCGTCCCCGGCCGCCTCCGCGGCGCCGGCCGTCGTGGCCGGCAGCCAGCCGGCGACCCCGACGAGTCCGGCCGCGGCCAGCACGGCCCACCGCCGAGGCGGCGGCGCGGATCTGAGGCTCCGTCCCATGAAGAACTCCCGGTGCTGATGTGGCGCGCCCCTGACAGCGCGCATGACCAGACTTACTTACATCAGTGATCTAAGTTCCAAAAGGGTTCGCGCGCCCCTTTCCGGCCTCCCGACGGCGCCCACGCCCCCGTCTCCGACACAGCGCCCGCACGCCCTCACCGGCCGTCACCACGACTTTCGGGTGTGAGCGCTCCTGATCGATTGCTGTTCCTCCGGTTGACCGCGCGCCGGCACGACCGATGCACTGGGCGTCAGCTTCCGCTGGAAGCCGGACCTCCAGGCGGAGGGCATTGACATGCCCACGCACACGTTGCCAAGGAGCCTGTGATGAGACGTGTCCCGTACGCCCTGCTCGCCCTGTTCCTGGGGTTGCTGGGGGCGCTCCTCCCCGCCGGAGCCGCGCAGGCGGCGCCGAGCGCCCCGGTGCTCAACGGCACGGCGTTCACCGACCCGGCGGGCAACCCCGTGCACGCCCACGGCGGCGGAGTCGTGAAGGTCGGCGCCTACTACTACTGGTTCGGGGAGAACCGCAACGCCGACAACACCTTCCGCTACGTCTCGGCGTACCGGTCCACGGACCTGGTGACCTGGGAGTTCCGCCGCCACGTGCTGACCGAGGCGTCCGACCCGGAGCTCGGCGACGCCAAGATCGAGCGCCCCAAGGTCATGTACAACGAGCGCACCGGCCAGTTCGTGATGTGGATGCACAAGGAGAACGGCGCGGACTACAGCGAGGCCCGCGCGGCCGTCGCCACCTCCCCCACCGTCGACGGCGACTACGACTACCGCGGCAGCTTCCGCCCGCTCGGCCACATGTCCCGCGACATCACCGTCTTCCGGGACACCGACGGCACCGGCTACATGGCCTCGGCCGCCCGCGAGAACTACGACCTGCACATCTACCGGCTCACCGACGACTACCTGGGCGTCGAGAGCCTGGTCGCCAACCCCTGGCCCGGCGGCCACCGGGAGGCGCCCGCCCTGTTCAAGCGCGGCGGCGTCTACTTCATGCTCACCTCCGGCGCCACCGGGTGGAACCCCAACCAGCAGAGGTACGCCACCGCCACCAACATCGCCGGCCCCTGGAGCGCGATGCAGAACGTCGGCGACTCCACGGCGTACGGCTCGCAGACCGCGTTCGTGCTGCCCGTCGAAGGAACCAGCCAGACCACCTACCTGTACATGGGCGACCGGTGGGGCAACTCCTTCGGCGGCACCGTCAACGACTCCCGCTACGTCTGGCTCCCCCTCAGCTTCCCCACCTCCACCAGCATGACCATGAGCTGGTCCCCGGAGATCGTGGTGGACGCCGCCGCCGGCACGGTCACCGGCCGGGGCGGCCCCCACGAGGCCCTGGTCGCCCGGCACAGCGGCAAGTGCGTCGACATCCCCTCCTCCGACCAGTGGGCCGGCACCGACGCGACCCAGTACACCTGCAACAACGGCAACAACCAGCGGTTCTGGTTCCGGCCCCTGGCCGACGGCCACGTGCAGCTGGTCGCCCGGCACAGCTCCCTGTGCCTCGGGGTGCGGGACGCCTCCACCGCGAACAACGCGCGCGTCGAGCAGCAGACCTGCGGCACCGGGACGCAGCAGCAGTGGCAGGTGCAGGACGCGGGCGGCGGGTACGTCCGGCTGGTCGCCCGGCACAGCGGACGCTGCCTGGACGTCATCAGCGCCTCCACCACCGACGGCACCCGCCTCATCCAGTACGCCTGCGGCACCGGCACCAACCAGCAGTTCAGCCGCACCGCCTGACCGGCCGGCGGTGCCGGGCCGGGGCGCCCCCCCGGCACCGCCCCTCCGGCAGGTCGCGACGACCCCCCTCAGCGCCCCACCGGCGCGGCGCCCGCCCTCACCGCCGCCGCCCGCCGAGCAGCTCGGCGAGCCGTCCGGCGAACTCCTCCGGCCACTTCACGTACCCGACGTGCCCGCCCGGGAACTCCACGAGGTCGCGGCCCAGCCGCTCGGCGAGCACGACGGCCGGACGGTGCACGACCAGACTCCGGGAGTCGCGTCCCCCCGCCACCGCGATCGGGTGGTCCAGGCGCGCCAGCGCCGCGACGTCCGGCAGGTAGCGGGTGAACGGCCCCAGCACGTGGGCCAGGAAGAACTCGGTGTTGTCCCGCGCCTCCGGCAGGACCGGCGCCGGGCGCCCGCCGAAGAGGGCGTCCAGCTCCCGCATCGCCGGGGCGACCCCGCCGCGGCGGTACGCCGCCAGGACGCCCCGGACGAACGCCGCCCACTCCCCGGCGTCCGGCAGCAGCCCCAGCGCGGGCGGTTCGTGCACCACCACGGACCGGATCCGCTCCGGACGCCGCGCCGTCATCTCCAGCGCCACGAGCCCGCCCGAACAGCTGCCGAACACCCGCGCCGGCTCCCCGGCCGCGCCGACGTGGTCGAGCAGGCGGTAGGCGTCCTCGGCGTGCACCTCGATCCGCTGGTCGACCGGCGGCCCGGCCAGCGGACTGCGCGAGTTGCCCCGCGGATCGTAGGAGACCACCCGGTACTCCTCCGCCAGCACGGCGGCCAGCCGCTCGAAGATCACCCCGTCGGAGTTCCCACCCGGGATGAGCAGCAGCGGCGGCCCCGCGCCGCGCACCTCGTAGTGCAGCCGCGCGCCCGGCACCTCCAGCGTGCCGACCTCCACCGCTTCCATCCCACGCTCCCCCCGGTACCGAAGGCGACGCCGTCGGGTGACCGCCACCCAACAGATCGTAGCCATCCGGGAGCGCCGCCCACCAGTAGCAAGGGGGGAGCCGCCGGACGGCGCGTTCCCTCCGCCCCCGCGGCTCGTTGAGGTTCAGGGGGACGACGCGGGGCGGGCACCCCCGGAAGCGGACCACGCCGATTCCCTCGGAAGGGGCTGTCGATGACCGATCCACCGGACCCGCCGGCGACCACCGCCACCCGCCCGCGACTCACCACCACCCGCCCGCGACTCCTGCTGAACGCCCAGCCCTTCGGCTTCGGCCCGTCGGCGGCGATCGCCGTCCTCGCCGCGGAGCTCGCACCCGCCTGCGACCGCCTCGGCTACATCGGCGCGGGGCACACCCTCGACCTCCAGCGCACCCCGCCCCACCACGCGCTCCACGACACGACGGGCCTGCCCGAGCGCGACCTGCTGGCCCGGCTGGAGCGGCTGGCCCCCGACTACGACCTGTTCGTCACCGCCATGGACTTCGAGATGGCCGCCCTGGCCCGGCGCGCCGGATGGCGCGTGGCCATCTACGACGCCCTCACCTGGTACTGGCCCACCATCCCGGCGGTGGCGAACGAGGCCACCGTCTACCTCGCCCAGGACTTCTTCGGGGTGCGGGAACGCGTCGCCTCCCTCCCCGCGCTCCGCGACCACACCGTGATCGTCCCGCCCGCCATCCCTCCCCGGCTCCACCGCGAGCCCGGCCGGCACGTCCTGCTCAACCTCGGCGGCCTGTGCAACCCGTTCTGGCGACCGGACGACGCGGCCGCCTACGCCCGCCTGATGACGACCGCCGCCCGCGCCGCGCACCCCGCCGACCAGCCCCTCGTCATCGCGACCAGCCGGGACGTCGCCGACCGGCTCGGCGACCCGGCCGCGCGCACCTACGACCACGACGAGGTGCTCCACCTCATGAGCACCGCCGCGCACGCCTGGATGACCCCCGGCCTCGGCAACATCTACGACGCCGCCGCCACCGGCGTCCCCACCCTGTGGCTGCCCTCCGCCAACAACACCCACCCCCGGCAGGCCCACCAACTCGCCCTGCACGGCTACTGCGACGCCCACGTGGACTGGGCCGACCTCGCCCTCCCCGTCGACTACGACCAGCCCGACCCCACCACGTCCCGGGAACTCACCCGGATCGTCCACCACGTCTCCACCACCCCCCGCCTCCGCGACCGCCTGACCACCCTCCTCGCCGCCCACACCACCACCCTCGCCGCCACCCCCACCGGCAGGGCCCGCCCACTGACCGCCCGCTTCGGCCACACCGGCACCCACCCCGCCGCCACCGCCCTCCTCCACAGCGCCACGCACGCCCCCTGAGCCCCGGGAGCGCCGACGCGAGCCAGTGGATGGACGGGAACCGCCCCGTGTCCCCGGTCGTACGGTCGCCCACCGAATATCCCCGGGTTCCGGATGTGGTGGGCCGCGCCTTCTCCTGGAGCTGGTCGGCGCCTTCGAGGGGATCGGCGCGCAGGTCGCTGAGGGGCCATCTGGGCGAGGAAGGTGACGAACGCCCGCAGGTCGCGGTTGAACGGCTCCAGCTGTCCGGGCGCGGTGTCCGGGCCCACGGCGAACACCCGGCCGGTGGCGCCGTCGAACAGGACGTTGTGGTCGCTCCAGTCGCCGAGCCAGAGGGCGGGGCGAAGCCGTAGGTGGGGACGTCGGCGTCGACGCGCAGGGGGGAAGGGGCGCAGCGGGAGCCCGGTCTCGGTGAGCAGGCGCCGGGCGTCGGGGTGGGTGACGTTCTCCAGCCGGGCCTCACCGAGCAGGGCGACGCCGTCCTTGCCATAGAGGGCGACCAGGTCCTGGTGGCTCACGCCGTCCGCGGAGAGGTCGAGGGCGGCGAGGTCGGGGGCATCTCCCGCGGGCCCTCCGTAAGCACGCGGACGTGCGGCAGCGCGCACAGCGGCGCCAGCAGCTCGTCCGCCACGGCGTGGGTGGCCCGGGACGACGGCACCGGCCCCGCCTCGTCGAGCTCGCCGATCGCCAGCACCACCGGCCGGCCGTCCCGCTCCAGGACCCGCAGCAGCTGGCGCACGGTCGTCACGTGGTACCCCAGCTCGCGCCCGATCTCCACGGCCACGCCGTCCGGCCCTCGCCCCCGGGCGCCCAGCGCGGCGTGGAACACCGGCCGGGGCGGCGGGCCCCACACCGGCCCCGGGGCGCCCGCCCGCCGGTCCCCACGGGTGACCAGGAACAGGCGGCTCAGCAGGGTGGACCGGCCGGACCCCGGCGAGCCGGTGACCAGCACGGCACGGGGCGGGTGCTCCCCCCGCCACCCACTCCAGCAGCCGCGCCAGCGCCCCATCACGCCGCAGCGGTGGCACGGACGGACGGCCGGGCCGGTTACCGCCCGTCCTGCCCGGGGGCCGTCATCGAGGCGTTCGCCGCGGCCAGTTCGCGCACGCCCCGCTCACGTTCGGCCCGGTCCGGGCCGTAGGGGAAGCTGTAGGAGAGCTCCGCGGCCGGGAAGCTGCTCTGGAGCCATTCCAGGCAGTACCCGCCGGGCAGCGTGCACGGGGCGAGTTCCGTGTAGACCTCCCGGACCTGCTCCGGACGCACCCCCAGCCGGGCCAGCTCCGCCCAGATCCGGCGCTCCGGGTGCCCGGCTCCAGGGACGGCGTACCCGGTGATCCTCGCCTCGCGCCCCTCGGCGTCGGTGTACGCGAAGGCCCCGGCCGGCCGGACGGCGGTCAGGTGCCCCAGGTCCTCCACGACCAGCGGCCACCACCCCTCCTCGTCCTCGAAGGCGTCCGGGTCGATCTCCCGGAGCACCCTTCCCAGCCGTTCCACCTCGCCCGCCGGCTCGGGAGCTCCGGGCTCGGTGGCCCCGGGGCCCGGGGCCACTGGACCGGACGGATCCGCCGTCAGCCGCCGGCAGGCCTCGTCGAGCGCCCACAGGCTCCGCACCCAGGCGTCCGCGGAGGAGTTCACCAGCCGCGGCTCGCCGGGGAACTCGCAGAACACCGACCAGACCTCGCCGTCGGCCGTCACGCAGATCTCCGAGCCGGAATCCCCGCCCAGTCGCCACAGGCCGTGGATTTCGTCCGCCGGGAAATCGATCCCCACGCGGCGCACATACGATCCGAGCGGTTCGGGCGTGTCCATCGCCCGGTGGTAGGAACCCACCCGGGCGGGCAGGTTGAAGCGCGCCAACTGCTCGACGGCCGGCTCTGGCAGCCCGGCCGCTTCGAGGTCTGCCGCCGGCCAGCGCAGCCCTGGGGCGTCGCCTCCGCCGGACGCGCCGTTCGTGCTGGACAAGGACATCGCTCGTGATCACCCTCTAGAAGCTTCGCCTGCGCCGGACCGGTGGCTGCCCCTGGAGCTCGCGGTTGTCGTCCTCCAGGACCCGGTTGCCCCTGGCCGTGGATCCCGGCACGGTGTTGTCGTACGCGTAGCCGTATTCTCGCTCGGCGTTCGGGAAGCAGTGTCCCGTCCAGGCGTCGCAGTTGGGACTCCGCTGGTTGCAGGAGTCCCTTTCGGTGTATATCCGGACCACCTGGTCCGGTAGTCCGTCGTCCAGGATGGGAACTCCGGCCACGCGCCCAAAATGCGTGCGGTCGCTGACTCCCACGATCAGCTCGCGGACGACTAATCGGGTGGCCTGCGTCGCCCCCAGCCCAACCAGCGACGAAAGCCCCAGCGTGAACGGCGCCGCCGCCACCGCCGCGGCGATCTCGGCGACCAGGATGCCGAGCTGGGCGATCACCGACAGCTTGCCGGCCTCCACGATGGCGCAACGGTGTGCAGCAAACCCGCGATCGTCCGCGAGGCGTCGGCGAGCCCCTGGAGCTGGTCGACGGAGATCCGCCCCCAGTCCTCCCCGAACGCCTCAATCGCCGAACCGGTGTTGGCGGTCACCAGCTCGCCCGCGATCGTGTCCGCGGTGGCCTTCGCCTCCTCCACCGCGTCGGCGTGGTCCCGATACGCCTGCGCCATGTCGCGCAGCGCGTCCTCGTTGATGTTCGGCCAGGTGATGCCGATCAGCTCCAGCGGATACTCCAGCTCCTCCGGCAACATCACCGCCATGTCATCCCCCTAGCCCTCACCGACCCGCCGGCCACCGCCCGCAGCTCCACCCGACCACACACCCACCCCCGCCGCTCACCCCCGGCATCCGGCATCGGGCGGCAGCTGGTCGGTCGAATCGTTCCCAGCCGGGACGGAGCGCACGCACGAGCCCCCGGTAGGGACGGGCGCTTGACGATGGGACAGCGACAGACGTCCGAAGGGTGCGGTGATGGCGAATCCGGACAAGGGGAAAGGTACCGAGCAGGCGGGGGCGCTCGGTAGGGACGTTCACTCGCATGAGCGACTGTCATGTAACGCGCATGCGATATCACCATGATTCTCCGACGAGGAGCGAATCATCGAGCTCATCGCCCGCGAAGGAGAGAAACCCGGAAGCGGCCTCATGGCCGCTTCCGATGGTCAGAGAGCGACGACCGGAAACGCTCGACCTCGCGCTGCACGTACGGGGATAGGCCAGTCAGCATGCCCAGGATGCCCTCCACTTCCTGGGCGAGTTCCGGGAACGCCGACCAGGTGTCAGGTTTGCGTGTGAGCACGGCAGTCAGTAGTTCGTCATCGTAGTAGCCGGTCTCCGCTTGTTTCGGCGCCGCGTCTCTGAGCATTTCCAATGCCAGCGGCAGCGTCCAGGGAAGACCGATGTCCTGCCCGACGAGACGGGCCAAGTCCCATGGACTCAACGTTCCCACAGGGCGCCGGCGGAGAACGTGTACGCTCCGCACAAGGCCCGTGGCCCCCTCGGGAGGGTCGGGCCAGACGTCCCCTTCAAGCGCCTCGACGGATAGTTGGCGATCAAACGAGATGGCGCTCACTGGCCTTCTCCTGGAGGGTGCCGAAACTTGTCGTGATTATTGCCGGAGAACGATTCCGGCCCGGTCGCTGTGCGCTGGTGGACCAGGCGTCGGCGATCACCTGGTCCTCCCCGATGTCGACCGCCGCGCGGTGCGAGGGCTGAAGTTCTCCGCCGCACTGCCCGAGCGGCTGGCGGTGGCCACCGTCGCCGCGCGCCTCGCCGACTTCACGGGAGCGTCAATCGCGCTTGCGGAACCCGTCCGCCTGCACCTCGACTCATAGCTGAGTGCGGCGCCGACGCCGGCGGCATCATCCAAGGGCTCTGGCTGTCCTGGCTGGTGGACCGCAATGCAGCGCGGCCGGATCGGGCATCCGTGGTCGTCTGACCGAACAAGATCGTTCCGTTGTTCACGCGGTTGTTCACGCGGGGCCTGTAAGCGCCCCGGGAAACACGAAAACCCCAGGTCAACTGGGGTTTGTGTGAGTGTCCGAGGGGGGACTTGAACCCCCACCCCCTATACGGGGACTAGCACCTCAAGCTAGCGCGTCTGCCTATTCCGCCACCCGGACTGGTGGTCACTCGCTGTTGTCGCGGCGACGAGGACAACCATATCAAGGATTGGAGGGCTCGCTCACCAGGGTTGGGGGTGGGGGTGCGGCGGTGCCGCCGCGCCGGGGGCGCGGCGGCACCGGGTGGGGGTCCGGGGTCGCCGGGGGGGCGACTACGGACGGTTCGGGAGGGGCGGGGTCAGCCGACCGGGACGGTGGGGCGGGGTTCGGTGGTGTCGGGGGTGGCGGTGTGGTCGGGGGAGGAGGGGTCCTCCGGGCCGTCCTCGTCGGGGCCGCCGTCGCCGCCGTTGCCGGGGCCGCCGTCGCCACCGTTGCCGGGGCCACCGTTGCCGGGGCCGCCGTGGCCGCCCGGGCCGCCGTGGCCGCCGGGGCCCTCCGGGCCTCGGCCCTCGCCGCCGTCCTTGCCGCCGGTGGTGCCCGGGGTGGCGGCCTCGGGCTCGCCGCCGCCGCGACGGCGGCGGACGCGCTCCTTGGCGCCCTCGACCAGGGTGTAGAGGACCGGGACCAGCACCAGGGTGAGCAGGGTGGAGGTGAGCAGGCCGCCGATCACCACGACGGCGAGCGGCTGGGAGATGAAGGCGCCGCCGCCGGTGATGCCGAGGGACATCGGGATCAGGGCGCAGATCGTGGCGACGGCCGTCATCAGCACCGGGCGCAGGCGCTTGCGGGCGCCCTCGATGACCGCCTCGCGGGCGCTGAGGCCGCGGTCGCGGTACTGGTTGATGAGGTCGATCAGCACGATGGCGTTGGTGACCACGATGCCGACCAGCATCAGCATGCCGATCAGCGCCGGGACGCCCATCGGGATGCCGGTGAGGACCAGCAGGCCGAGCGCGCCGGTGGCCGCGAACGGCACCGAGACCAGCAGGATGAGCGGCTGGATCATGCTGCGGAAGGTCGCCACCATCACCAGGAAGACGATGGCCACGGCGGCCATCAGGGCCAGGCCGAGGTCGGCGAAGGCGTCCTCCTGCTGGGCGGTCACGCCGCCGAGGGTGACGGTGACGCCCGGGGGCAGCTCCAGGTCGTTGATCTTCTGGGTGAGCTCCGTGCTGACCGCACCGAGGTCCTCGGCGTCGGGCTGCGCGGTGATGGTGGCGGAGCGGCGTCCGTCGGTGCGGGAGAGCTGGACGGCGCCCTCGGTCTCCTCGATGGTGGCGACGTCGCCCAGGGTGACGCCGGGGCCGAGCGGCAGGGCGCGCAGCTCCTCGACGGTGGCGGGGGCCTCGAAGCCGCTGCCGAGCACGACGTCGCGGCGGACGCCGTCGATCTCGGCGGTGGCGACGCTGCCGGGGGCCATCACCGCGCGGACGGTCTGGCCGATCTGGGCCTCGCTGAGGCCGGCGGCGGCGGCGCGGGCGCGGTCGACCTCGACGCCGATCGCCGGCTGGGCGTCGGCGAGGTCGTTGACCACGTCGATGGCGCCCTCGGTGTCCCGGACGGCCTGCTCGGCGAGCGTGGCCGCCTCGCGGAGGCTGGCGTCGTCCGGCGCCTGCACCAGGACCTCGACGCCGCCGCCGAAGCCGCCCTGGCCGGGGGCCACCCGGACCTCGCCCACGTCCTGGAGGCCGGCGACGGCGTCGCGCAGCCGCTGCTCCACGGCCTCGGCGTCGGCGTCCTCCTCCAGGGTGAGGGTGAAGTTGGCCTGGTTGGAGCCGCCGCCCATGAAGACGGCCATCAGCGGGTCGCCGGAGGAGCCGACGGTGACCTGGTAGGTCTCGACGCCCTCGACGTCCGCGATGGCCGCCTCGACCTGGCGGGCGGCCTCGTCGCTGCCGGCGAGGCTGGTGCCGGCCGGCAGTTCCTGGGTGATGGAGAAGGTGTCGGTGTCCTCGTCGAGGAAGTTGGTCTGCAGCTGGCTGGAGACGCCGACCGTGCCGACCAGGACGAGCCCGGCGAGCACCAGGGTGATCAGCCGGTGCCCGATCGTCCACTTCAGGACCGGGACGTACACGCGCTGCAGCGGGCCGCGGAGTTCCTTCTCCTCCGCCTCGCGGCGCACCTGCTCGGCGTTCTCGCCGGTGCTCGGCCGCAGGAACCAGTAGCACAGCACCGGGATGAGGGTGAGGGCGACCAGCAGCGAGGCCAGCATGGCGATGCCGACGGTCACCGCGAAGGGCCGGAACAGCTCGCCGACCTGGCCGCCGACCAGCGCGATCGGGGAGAAGACGGCGACCGTGGTGATGGTGGAAGAGGTGACCGCGCCGGCCACCTCGCGGGTGCCGACGAGCACGGCCTCGCGCTTGGGGGTGCCGTAGCCGAGGTGCCGCTTGATGTTCTCCAGAACCACGATGGAGTCGTCGACGACGCGCCCGATGGCGATGGTGAGCGCGCCGAGGGTGAGGATGTTCAGCGAGTAGCCGAACACCCGCAGCCCGATCAGCGCGATGAGCAGCGAGATCGGGATGGAGACCGCGGTCACCAGGGTGGAGCGGATGGAGAGCAGGAAGACCAGGATGACCACGACGGCGAAGACCAGGCCGAGGGCGCCCTCGGTGGTCAGCGACTCGATGGACTCCTCGATGAACGGGGCCTGGTCGGCGATGACCACCAGGTCGGCGTCCTCGCCGAGGGCGGCGGTGAGGTCCGGCAGGGCCTCCTGGACGGCGTGCGAGACGTCGACCGTGTTGCCGTCGGGGGTCTTGGTGATCGAGATGCCGAGGCTGGGCTCGCCGTTGGTCCGGGTGAGGGAGGTGGCGGGCTGCACGGTCTGCTCGACCGTGGCGACGTCACCGAGCCGGACGGGCTCCGGGGCTCCCCCGGTCTCGCCGCCCGCACCGCCGCCGCCCGCACCGCCCGCGCCGCCGGGGGCGGCGGTCGGGGTGAGCGGCAGGTCGCGCAGTTCCTCCACCGAGGTGAACACGGCGCCCACCTGGATGTCCCGGGTGGCCTCGCCCTCCACGAGGGTGCCGCCGGGGAAGCTGATGCCGTTGGCCTGGAGCGCGGCGCTGATCGAGGCGGTGCTCAGCCCTTCCTCGGCGAGTCGCGCCTGGTCGGGGGTGATGCTGACGACCTCGTTGCGCTCCCCGCTGAGGGCGGCCTCGCGCACTCCGTCGATCTGCTCCAGTTCCGGGAGCACGTTGGTGCGGATACGCTCGGCGAGCTGCTGCTCGTCGCCGCCACCGCCGCTCGCGGCGAGCGTCACCACCGGCAGGTCGTCGAGGCTGCCGACGACGACCGTGGGCACGGAGTCCTCGGGGAGCTCGGTGGACAGGCGGTTGACCGACTGCTGGATCTCCTGGCTGGCACCGTCCACGTTGGTGCCGTACTCCAGCTCGACGGTCACCACGGAGAGGCCGGAGGAGGAGGTGGAGGTGGTGCCGACGAGACCATTGACCCCGCCGACGGCGCCCTCGATCGGTTCGGTGACCTCGCCCTCGACGATCTCCGCCGAGGCGCCGGGGTAGCTGGTCACCACGACGGCCATGGGGAGCTCGAAGGATGGTATGAGTTCTTGGTTGAGCGTTGCGGTGGTGCTGAGCCCGAACGCCGCCACAGCGCCGGTGGTCAGAGCCACCAAGCTGCGGTTGGCGAGACTCAGCCGCGCCAGGAACGACATGGGTGGAGTTCCCCCTCGGGGAGCGCGCTGACTGATGGGTTCGCGGGTCACCGCGAGGGCACACCGAAACCTTCCCCGTGCCGCGCTCGCGGTCCCCTGTCGGCCAATATACTTCACATGAGATGAACAATTCGCATCGGGCGAAGTAGTTGCCCGAGGCGCAACCCGGGGTTCACACCACGGCCCCACGAGCGGGATCGGAAGGCGACGAGCACGTGCACGGAACGGACGAGCGGGAGCAGCTCCTCGATCGACTGGAGGAGCTGCAGGCGCGGCTGACCCGGCTCCACCACAAGGACCAGTCGGCTCTCTTGGCTGCCATGCACCTGACCGTTCAGCAGTTGCTCGTGCTGCACCACCTGCAACTGGACGGCCCGCTGTCGGCGCACACCCTGGCCACCCGGCTCGGCGTCGGGGCCAACACGGTGACCGGGCTGGTGGACCGCCTCCAGGCCAAGGGCCTGGTCCTCCGGCGGCCCGACGAGCACGACCGGCGGGTGCGCCGGATCGCGCTGTCCGAGGAGGGGGGCGCGCTGATGGACCGGCTGATGGACGCCAGCCGCGAGCGGATGCGGGTGCTCTTCTCACGGTTGGACACCTCGACGCTGCGCAAGCTCGGCGAGGTCCTGGAGGCGATGGTCCGGGTCGCCACGACGATCGCCCAGGAGGAGGGCCGCCCGACCGAGGGCGTCGGAGGTGTCGGACGCCCCTGACCGGGCAGAAGCGCGGGCGAAGTCGATCACAGCAACGGCGCTGTCGTGAGGAGCCCCCGTGAGCGAGCCCGTTCCCTCTCCCCCGCCTCCCACCTCGACGGAGGCCCGCGAGCACATCGGCCACGTGGTCTTCATCGCGGCCTCCGCCGCGCTCGCCGGCTTCCTGTTCGGTTACGACAGCGCCGTCATCAACGGCGCGGTCACCGGCATCCAGTCGCACTTCGGCGTGGGGGCGGGCGAGACCGGGGCGGTGGTCTCCGCCGCGCTGCTCGGCTCCGCCGTGGGGGCCTCGGTGGCCGGCACGCTGGCCGACCGGCTGGGGCGCATCCGGGTCATGCAGATCGCCGCGGTGCTCTTCGCGGTCAGCGGCATCGGCTCCGCCCTGCCGTTCGCCATCTGGGACCTGGCCTTCTGGCGCGTGGTGGGCGGCATCGCGATCGGCATCGCCTCGGTGATCGGCCCCACCTACATCGCCGAGGTCTCGCCGCCCGCCTACCGGGGGCGGTTGGCCTCCTTCCAGCAGTTCGCCATCGTGCTGGGGATCTTCGCCTCGCAGCTGGTCAACTACGCGATCGCCCAGGCGGCGGGCGGCGGCAGCGGCGACCAGCTCGGGCCGCTGCGGGCGTGGCAGTGGATGCTCGGCATCGAGGCGCTGCCCGCCCTCGCCTACCTGGTGATGGCCTCGCTGATCCCGGAGTCGCCGCGCTGGCTGGTGGCCGCCGGCCGGGACGACCGGGCGCGCCGGGTGATCGCGGAGGTGGAGGGCGGCGACGTGGAGGACCGCCTGGTCAAGATCCGCGCCTCGCTGCACCGGGAGACCAAGCCGCGCCTGTCCGACCTGCGCGGCCGCTTCGGGCTGCTGCCGATCGTGTGGGTCGGGATCGCGCTCTCCGCGCTCCAGCAGTTCGTCGGCATCAACGTGATCTTCTACTACTCCTCGGTGCTGTGGCAGTCGGTGGGCATCGAGGAGACCGACTCGCTGCTGATCTCCATCTCCACCTCGGTGATCAACATCGTGGGCACCATCGTGGCGATCAGCCTGGTGGACCGGATCGGCCGCAAGCCGCTGGCAGTGGCCGGCTCGGTCGGCATGACGGTCGCCCTGGCGACGGCCGCCTGGGCCTTCGGCCAGGCCGAGGGCAGCGGTGACGCGGTGTCCCTGCCGCCGGTGGCGGGCGGCGTGGCGCTGGTCGCGGCGCACGTGTTCGTGTTCTGCTTCGCCTTCTCCTGGGGCGTGGTCGTCTGGGTGCTGCTCGGGGAGATCTTCCCCAACCGCATCCGGGCGGCGGCCATGTCGGTGGCCACGGCCGCGCAGTGGATCGCCAACTGGCTGATCACGGTGACCTTCCCCGCGCTGTCGCAGTGGAGCCTCGCCGGCGCCTACAGCATCTACGCCGTCTTCGCGGCCGTCTCGATCTTCTTCGCGGTGAAATTTCTGCGCGAGACCAAGGGACGCACCCTGGAGTCGATGGGCTGACCAGGGCGGAAGGCTGACGCCGCGACGGCCCCGCGGGGCCGTCGCGGCCGTCGTTCCAGGGGGCTTGCCACCCTTTCGACATGGTCTACAGTTCCCCGCATCACCCGAACGAGTGATGCTCCTCAGCCTCACGTGTCTCATGCGTCACATGCGTCGCAGCGTCCGACGCGTCGGCCGGCTGAGGGCTTGGAGGTACTGACGCCATGTCCCGACATACGAGCGGCCACCGATCCCCGACCTCGTCCCAGGGCCCCGCACCGTCCGACGGTGGCGAGGCGCACCTGACCCGGGTGGAGCGCCGCCGCAGACGGCAGGCCCGACGGCGGGCCCGAATAGCCGTCTGGGCGGTCTCCGGGGTGGTGCTGACGGCCGGCACGGCGAGCGTCGCCGCCGGCATCCTGCCCGGCACGCCGGGCGCCCCCGACGCCCTGGCCGTCGCCGGCGACGACCGGCACGACCAGTCCGCCCGCCGCGCAGCCGCCGCGGCCGAGGCGGGCGCGCGGACCACGGCCGACGCCGGGGACTCGCCGAGGGCCGACCGGTCGCGGCGTTCCCCGGAGGTCCCCGAGTGGGCCCGTCCCTCCGGTGACCGGCCGCGGAGCACGGCCGCCGCGAACCCCGGGGGGCGGACCCCCTCGGCCGGCTCGTCGGCCGGAATAGAGACCCCGGAGAGCGCGGCGTCACCGACCGAGGCGGCGCAGACCACCGGGGCGGCGCAGACCACCGAAGCGCAGACCACCGAGGCCGCGCAGGCGGAGGAGACCCCGCAGCCCCAGGAGACCGCCCAGGCGGAGACTCCGTCGACGGACGAGACCGGCACGGCCGAACCGTCGGCGACGCCGGAGGAGTCGGAGTCCACGACCGCCCCGGCGCAGGACCGCGCGCCCGTCGAATCCGCCTCGGCCGACCCGGACGGCACCGCGGGCAGCGGGGGCGCCGCGAGCACCGGGCCCGGTTCGTCCGGCGCCACGGCGACCACCTCCCCCACGGCCACGCCCTCCGCACCGACCTCGCCCTCCCCCACGCCCACGGCTCCCAGCACCGCCACCACACCCAGCACCGGCACCACGTCCGGCGCGGACGCGGCCACCCAGGCCGAGGCCCGGGTGCTGGAACTGGTGAACGAGGAGCGGGCGGCGGCGGGCTGCGGCCCGGTGGCCGCCGACGCGGCGCTGGCCGAGCTCGCCGGGGCGCACAGCGCGGACATGGAGGCCCGGGGCTACTTCGACCACACCGACCCGGACGGCCGCACGCCGTGGGACCGTGCCGAGGAGCGCGGCATCGACTACCTGCGCGCGGAGAACATCGCGCGCGGGCAGGACACCCCCGAGGCGGTCATGGAGGCGTGGATGAACAGCTCCGGCCACCGCGCCAACATCCTCAACTGCGACCTCACCCTGCTGGGGGTCGGCGTCGAGTACGGCTCCGGCGGCCCGTGGTGGACGCAGAACTTCGGCTGACCCGCGCGCCCGGACGGCCGGCCGTCCCCGGCCGGTCACCCGCCCACCTGGGGCATCCGCTCAGCGGGTGCCCCAGGTGTAGGTCTGCTTGCGCAGCTTGAGGTAGACGAACGTCTCCGTGGAGCGCACCGCCGGCAGCGCCCGGACGCGCTTGTTGATCACGTCGAGGAGGTGCTGGTCGTCCTCGCAGACGATCTCGGCGAGCAGGTCGAAGGTGCCGGCGGTGACGACCACGTAGTCGACCTCCTCCATCGCCGCCAGGGCGTCGGCGACCGGCTCGATGTCGCCCTCCACCCGGATGCCGATCATCGCCTGGCGGTGGAACCCCACCTGGAGGGGGTCGGTGACCGCCACGATCTGCATGACGCCCTGGTCGAGGAGCTTCTGCACGCGCTGCCGGACGGCCGCCTCGGAGAGCCCCACCGCCTTGCCGATCGCCGCGTAGGGCCGCCGCCCGTCCTGCTGGAGCTGCTCGATGATGCCCTTGGACATCTCGTCCAGCGCTTCCCCACCACGGTCCCGATTCGACATGGCGTCACTCTGCCGGAACCTCCTCACCAGGGGCAAGGCGGGTCACCCCCACCCCGCCGCCGGTGGGGCTCCCGGCCGTCAGTGCAGCTGCCCGCCGCCCCACCCGAGGCGGGCGGACATGTCGCCGGCGCCGGCGGCGGCGATCTCGGCGAGCTCGGCGGCCCGGGCGTCGCTCCAGCGCAGCACCGGCACGGAGATGCTGAGCGCCGCGGTCACCTGTCCCTCGGCGTCGCGCACCTGGGCCGCCACGCAGGCGACGTCGGGGTTGGACTCGCAGTACTCCGTCGCCACGCCGGTCTTGCGCACCTCGGCCAGCTCGGCGCGCAGCCGGGCCGGCTCGGTGACGGTGTGCGACGTCATCGCGCTGAGCGGCCGGCCGTCCGGGTAGAGCGCGGCCAGCTCGGCCTCGTCCAGGGCGGCCAGCAGCGCCTTGCCGACGCCGGTGCAGTGCGCGGGCAGCCGCCGCCCGACGGCCGAGGCCATCCGCACCGCGTGGGTGCTGTCCACCTTCGCGATGTAGACCACCTCGGCACCCTCCAGCAGGGCGACGTGGACGGTCTCCCCGCACTGCTCGGCGGCCCAGCGCGCGGAGCGGCGGGCCTCGGCGGCGAGGTCGAGGCGTTCGGCGTAGCGGCCGCCGAGCTGGTGCAGGCGCGGACCGAGCTGGAGGCGTCCGGACTCACCGGCGGCCGGGGCCAGGTAGCCGCGGGCCAGCAGGGTGTGCACCAGCTCGTGAACGGTGGTGCGGGGCAGTTCCAGCCGGCGGGCGATGTCGGGCGCGCCCAGTGTGGCGGAGTCGTCGGTCAGGAATAGTTCGAGGATGTCCAGGGCCCGGCTCACCGCCGGCACGATGCGTCCCACTGTCGCGCTCCTCCAGTTCCACTGTGCTGCTCACCGGCCGCCCGCTCGGGGCGCTGCTCGGGTGGTGCGGGTGGTGCGGTCGCGGCGGATGGGGCGCTGAGGCCCCAAGTGGCCAGGGGCCCCGCCTTGACCCTCCGTCGCGGCAAGCATACGTTCTTGTCGTCATTCCGAACATTGTTCGTGATATCGAACAGAGCAGGAGACCCCGTGACTCCTCCCCGCCTGCCCGGTCAGGACGCGTTGGCGCGACTGGGCCTCCCCGAGCCCCGGCGTGCGGCCGACGACTCCCCGTACGCCTTTCCCGATGGTGGCACCTGGCGCACCGAGCTGCCCTCCTGCGAGGGGCCGGCGGTGCTGGAGGCCGTGCTGGCGGAGAGCGAGCGCCTCCGGGTCCCGCTGCACCGCATCAGCCAGGGCAGCGGCGTGTGGATGCTGACCGACGACGAGATCACCGACATGGTCAAGGCCTGCGCCGAGCGGGACATCGAACTGTGCCTGTTCCTCGGCCCGCGCGGGACGTGGTCCCCGAACGCCTCCACGCTGACCGCCTCCGGCGGCGCCGGCGCGCGCGCCCACGGCTACGACCAGCTCGCCCAGTGCGTGGAGGAGGCCGAGCGCGCCACCGTCCTCGGGGTGCGCTGCCTGCTGGTGGCGGACGAGGGCGTGCTGTGGACGCTGCACGCCATGCGCGCCACCGGGGCGCTGCCCGAGGACACCACGTTCAAGGTCTCCGCGCTGGTCGGCCCGGTCAACCCGGCCTCGGTCTCCGTCTGGGAGCACCTGGGCGCGGACTCCGTCAACGTGCCCAGCGACCTGACGGTGCAACACCTGGCGGAGATCCGCCGGATGAGCCGGGCGCCACTGGACATGTACATCGAGGCCCCGGACGACCTGGGCGGGTTCGTCCGGATGTACGAGGCGGCGGAGATCGTGCGCACCGGCGCCCCGGTCTACCTCAAGTTCGGCCTGCGCAACGCCCCCGGCATCTACCCGGTCGGCGGCCACCTGCGGACGGTCGCGGTGGAGTCCGGCAGGGAGCGGGTCCGGCGCGGCCGGCTCGTGCTGGACACGCTGGAGCGGCTGGGCGCCGCGGAGGGCATGTCCCCGCTCGGCTCCCGACTGCCCGGCGAGCTGCGGCGCTTCCAGCGGTAGGACGCGGCCGGCGGAAAAGCCGTCGTCGGACGCGCCCGCGACCGCCAGACTGAGGATCATGAAGACATCCGAGTACCTGGAAGGGCTGCGCCGCGAGGGAGAACTGCTCGCGGCGGCGGTCGCCCGCGCCGACCTGGCGGCGCCCGTGCCCCCGTGCCCCGAGTGGCAGGTGCGTGATCTGGTGCAGCACATCGGCACGGTCCACCGCTGGGCCGCCGCCATCGTCCGCGAACGCTTCGGCGACCGCCCCAACCCCGCCGAGACGGAGAAGCTGCGCGGTCCGCTGCCGGACGACGCCGACTGGGTGGGCTGGTTCCGCGCGGGCCACGCCAACCTGCTCGACACCCTGGCCACCGCCGACCCGGAGGCCGACTGCTGGCACTTCTACCCCGCCCCGTCCGGACACGCCTTCTGGGTCAGGCGGCAGCTGCACGAGACCGCGATCCACCGGGTGGACGCGGAGGCGGCGGCCGGCGGCGGCCTGACCCCGGTGCCACCCGCCGTCGCACTGGACGGCGTCGACGAGCTGCTGGCCGGCATGCACAACCTGGACCGCAGCCAGGTGCGCAGCCAGCGCCCGCGACTGCTGCGGATCCACGCCACCGACGCCCCGGCCGGGCACGGCGACTGGTACGTGCGCCTGACCGCGGAACACCCGCGCACCGAGCGGACGGGCGACCCGGCCGCGGCGGAGTGCACCCTCAGCGGCACCGCCGAGGAGCTGTACCTCACGCTGTGGAACCGCCCCGCCCCGGGAGAGATCACGGTCGAGGGCGACGCCGCGCTGTACGAGCTGTGGCGGACGACGTCCGCGATATAGCCGCGCCCCGGGCCCCTGCCGACCCGGCCGCGCCCGGCGGCCTCACCGGCCGGTGACGGCGCCCGCGGCGTCCCCCTCCTCGTGCCCCGGCTCCTGGTTCCCCGGCTCCTCGTCCCGCAGCCCCTCGTCCCCCGTCTGGGCTCCGGCCGGGAGTGCCGCGTCCCGTGGGGGGACGGTGGCCTCATCCGGCGTGGCTCCGGCGGGGGCGGCCACCGGCGCCAGCGCCTCCCGGGTCACGTCCGCGACCAGCTCGACGACGTCCGGGCCGTAGGAGGCGGTGTCCACGACCCGCAGCAGCAGGCAGAGGTCCGCGTCCCCGCGTCCCCGGCCGCGGCGGACCGACCGGGCGAGCTCCCGGTGGTGGCGGGCCAGGTACTGGGCGCCGGCCTGGTTGGTGACGGCGGTCTGCCCGCAGACCAGGAACACCGGGTGGCCCGGCGCGCCCGTGCCGTCGTCCGGGGAGGCCAGCCGGGCCAGCACCACGTACGCCGCGTCGGGCCCGCGCCGGTAGGTGCGCTCCCCGATCCGGAAGACGCCCGGCGCGGTGGGACGGTCGGGCTCCTCCTCCACCCGCAGCCCGGGCAGCCGCCACCGCAGGTGGGCGGCGGAACGGGCGTTGGCGACCGGCCCACCCACGCAGAACTCGGTCTTGTCGCCGAGACCGCGGCGGACCGCGTCGTGCGCCTGGAGCACGACGCGGCCACCGCACTCCCGGGCCAGCACGGCCAGGGCGGTCAGCGCCAGCACGTCGTCCCGGTGGACGCTGTTCTCACGGCCGGACATGTGCCGCGGCACCACCAGCAGTGCCTCGGTGTCCGGCCGCAGGCCGAAGAAGTCCTGCATCCGGCGGCGGGCGCGGCGGGCGACGGCCTGCCGCGCCGCCCAGCCGAAGCCGGCGCTGAGCGCGCTGGCCAGCAGGCCGAGGGCGATCTGGAGCAGGTTGTCGGTCAGCATGCGGCCTCCGTAGGAATGTGCATGCCATGGGACGGTCCGTCGGCCCGGCCCGGTTCCCGCCCGTGCGGCCCCCAGGGGAGCACCGGCCCGTCAGCTGCCGGCGCAGCAGTCCATCAACTGCCGGCGCAGTACTCCATCAGGGTCTGGTGGTTGCTCCGGAAGGCGGTGTGCAGGGCGGGGTCGTCGATCTTCAGCAGCGTCTCGTCGTGGGCCCGGAGGGCGGGATAGGTGTAGTTGTGGCTCCCGGTGAAGACCAGCCGCTGGTTGGTCAGCCCGTAGTAGCCACCGGTGACGGTGATGTACTTCGAGTGCAGCCCGATGCCCCGGGGCCCCTCGTTGCACTGGACCCGCTGGGTGAGCCGGCCGTACAGGATCTCCTCGACGCGCGCGCTCATCGCGGTGCCGTCGCCGCTGTCGTCGTGGGCGAGCAGCACCCGGCAGCCTGCCCCGACCAGCCGGACCAGTTCCTCGGCGACCTGGGTTCGGGTGAAGAGGTTGGCCGCCATCCGCACCTCGGTGCCGCCGGGGCAGTCCACGTTCTCCAGGATGGAGACGATGGTGTCGGTGTCCGGGTCGCCGTTGTAGGCGGTGCCGCTGGTTTCCCGGCGGGGGAAGAAGTACGCCTTGTAGGAGCCGTCGGTGGCGCTGGTCGGGGTGCGGTAGTAGTGCGTCAGGCCGGTGGGGCTGGTGCCGTGGGCGAGCAGGTCGTCGAAGTAGTCCCGGTAGATGTCGTACAGGCCCGGGTCGACGATGGTGACGGCGTTGTTGAACAGGTCGGTGCGCTGGGTGCTGGTCATGTTGGCGGAGGTCTGCACGACCACGTCCGCGGTGCCGCCGGTCTCGGAGAACAGGAAGAACTTGTTGTGGTTGATCGCGGTGGAGGCGCCCACCGTGCGGTGCCCGACGCAGCCGCGGTCGTCCGGACAGGCCAGGATCCAGGAGCGGGCGGAGAGGTTCTCGCCCAGCCCGGCGGCCAGCGTGTGGTACTCGCCGCCCTGGTCGGGGGCGCCGTCGCCGTCGGCGTCCGCCGAGAGGTCCACGGTCGACTCGTCCACGATGACGTGGACGTTCACGCCACGGGCGGAGGCGGCGACCAGGGCGTCGGCCACCGTGTCGTCGGTGAAGCTGAACATCGACACGTCGATCCGGGCCCCGGCCGGTGTGCCGTTCACCAGGTTCGCCACGTGGTCCCGGATCGCGTTCTGCTGCGCCGTGGTGCCGTCGGGGTGGTTGAAGACGGCCGAGTTGGCCACCGCCTGGGCCTGGATATCGGCGGCCTGCGGCTGGCTCCGGGCGGCCGTGGCCGCCGTGGCCGCCGGCGGGGCGAGCAGCGCCGCGACGGGCAGCAGGGCGGCGACCCAGAACGCCGCCGCGCGGCGCGGGCGCCGGGCGTGCCGGCCCCCGGCGGGACGCGTGCCGGTGCGTCGTGCGGTCTTCTCTTCCCGCATGGAGCTCCTCCCGGGGGTCTGACGGACCATCGGCAAGTCTCCGGGCGGCCGACGACACGGTCAACACCGTGCCCGGCGTCCGGCCTGGCGGTGCGTCCGGCGCACGGTGTCCGTGGCCGCCGTCTGTGGCCGGTTACCACGGTGTCTTCGCCTGGCGGCGCGGCTAGCCTGGGGATCCCGCCGACCCCCGACCGGGAGGTCCACCATGGCCAGCACCGACCCGCTCCAGCCGGTCGCCACCTTCTGCGGAAAGTGCAGCTGCGGCTGCCCCCAGCTGTTCGTCGACCACTCCGCCCCCGAGGACCAGCGGGTGGTCATCACCGACGACTTCGGCTCGGCGATCCGGATGAGCCTCGACCAGTTCGGCTCCCTGGTCGCCGAGGCCAAGGCCGGCAACCTCGACGAGCTCCCCGCCGCGACGGCCGCTCCCGCGGGAGCCTGACCGGCGGCCGGGCCGGCGGTGGCCGCCGCCCGCCGGCCCGCCGGCCCGCCGAACTCCGCGGGCGTCACCATCCCGCCGGCCCGGCGTCGCCCGCCCCGGCGTCACCCGGCCGCTACCGCCGCACGCCGCGCAGCACGATCTGGCGGGGGGCCGCCAGCTCCGTGACGTCCTCGCGGGGGTCCCCGGCGTAGACCACGAAGTCGGCCGGGGCGCCCTCGACCAGCCCGGGCCGCCCCAGCCACTCCCGGGCCGCCCAGGTCGTCGCCGAGATCGCCTCCAGCGGGCTGAGCCCCGCCCGCACCAGCTCCGCGACCTCCCGCGCCACCAGGCCGTGCGGCAGCTGGCCGCCGGCGTCCGTGCCCACGTAGATCGGCACACCGGCCTCGTGCGCCGCCCCGACCGTCGCGTAGCGGCGCTCCCACAGGGCCCGCATGTGCCGCGCGTAGGCCGGGAACTTCGCCTCGCCCTGCGCCGCGAACTTCGGGAAGTTGTCGATGTTCACCAGCGTCGGCACGATCGCCACCTGACGCTCGGCGAACAGGGCGACGGTGTCCTCGGTGAGCCCGGTCGCGTGCTCGATGCAGTCGATCCCGGCCTCCACCAGCGGGCGCAGCGACTCCTCGGCGAAGCAGTGCGCGGTGACCCGGGCGCCCTCCCGGTGCGCCGCGGCGATGGCCTCGCGCACCGTCTCCGGCGGCCAGCACAGGCTGAGGTCGCCGACCTCGCGGTCTATCCAGTCGCCGACCAGTTTGACCCAGCCGTCGCCGCGGCGCGCCTCCCGCACCACGTAGTCGGTGAGCTCCTCCGGCTCGATCTCGTGCGCGAAGCCGCGCAGGTAGCGCCTGGTGCGGGCGATGTGCCGGCCGGCCCGGACGATGCGCGGCAGGTCCTCGCGGTCGTCGATCCAGCGGGTGTCCACCGGGGAGCCGGCGTCGCGCAGCAGCAGGACTCCGGCCTCGCGCTCGGTCAGCGCGTGCCCCTCCGTGGTGGCCTGGTCGACGCCGCCGCGCGCCTCCAGGCCGACGTGGCAGTGCGCGTCGACCAGCCCCGGGAGCACCCAGCCGGAGACGTGCTCCACTGCGCCGGCCGGGACGGTGGTGGGGCGCTCGAAGCTGACCCGGCCACCGATCACCCACATCTCGTCGCGGACCTCGTCCGGGCCGACGAGGATCCGGCCCGTGACCCGCAGCACACCCTTGTCCATGCGCGGAACCCTAACCGGCCGCAGAGGAGTGGACGGCATCCGGGCCGCCGCGGGCACTCCGCTTGGCATTGGGCATCCGACATCAGGGGTCGTCATGTCGCGCTGTCCCCAGGCCCCTTGGGTACCAGCTCGCCGCTGAGGGTGCTATACATGACTGAGTGATCAGTCGTTTATAGGAGCTGTCGATGCCACGGACATTGAGCGACCAGCGCCGCGCGGCGGTGCTGGAGGCTGCGACACGGGCGATCGCGCGCGACGGGCTGGCGGCGCCGACCGCGTCGATCGCGGCCGAGGCAGGACTCTCGGTCGGCTCGTTGTTCAACTACTTTCCGACGAAGACGGCGCTGCTCAACGGGCTGTACCTCCACCTGAAGCGGGACCTCGCCGCCGCGGTGGTCGAGCCACCCATTGCTGACGGCCCCTTGCGGGAACGTGCCTGGGAGGGCTGGCGGCGGTGGACCCGATGGGGGGCAGCCGACCCCGACAAGCAGCGCGCGCTGCTGCTGATCGAGGCCTCCCATGAGCTGACCGGCCAGACCCGTCGTGACGGTACCGCCGCGATGCAGGGCGTGGACTCGCTCTTCGCGGAAGCACAGGCCGGTGGGCCCTTCGCCGACCAGCCCTTCGACTTCCTCGTGGCCACGGTGGGCGCCCTGGCGGCCACCACCATGGAGGCCATGTCGCGCGAGCCCGAGGAGTTCGACAGCCGCTGCCGCGCGGGCTTCACCGCGGTGTGGGGAGCGATCGGGATGGGCGGCCAGTCCTCCGACACCGGCACGGACGAGAAGAGGACCCGGTCATGACGAACTCCCGAGTGCTCGTCACGGGCGGCAGTGGCTTCCTCGCCGCGCACTGCATCCTGCGCCTGCTGGAGGACGGCTTCCAGGTGCGCACCACCGTGCGCTCCGAGCGCGGCGCCGACCGCGCCCGTTCGATGGTCGCCGCGGGCGGCGGCACGGCCGCAACCGACGTCGAGGCGGTGCAGGCGGATCTCACCGCGGACGATGGATGGGACGCCGCTGTCGCCGGCTGCGATTACGTACTGCATGTCGCCTCGCCCTTCCCCGCCACACCGCCCGCTGACGAGAGCGACCTGATCGTGCCGGCACGCGATGGCGCGTTGCGCGTGCTGCGCGCTGCACGGCGCGGCGGCGTCAAGCGGGTCGTGTTGACCTCGTCGGTGGCAGCGATCGACTACGGGCACGCGCCGACGACCACGCCCTACGACGAGACGATCTGGACCGACCTCACCGGCCGCGGCGTGACCGCGTACGCCAAGTCCAAGACGCTCGCCGAGCGCGCCGCGTGGGACTTCGCGGGGCGTGAGGGCCTCGAACTGGCGGTCGTGAATCCGACCGGCATACTCGGGCCGGTACTCAGTAGCGACTACGGCACCTCCGTGGGGTCGATCGCGCTCCTGCTCGACGGAGGCATCCCCGTGCTGCCGCGGGCCACGGTCGGGATCGTCGACGCCCGCGACGTCGCCGATCTCCACGTGCGCGCGATGACGCACCCCACCGCCGCAGGCGAACGCTTCGTCGCAACTGCCGGGCTGATGACCCTCTCCGAGATGGCGCGGACGCTGCGGGACGGGCTCGGGGATGCCGCGCGCAAGGTCCCCACCAGGACCATCCCCGACTGGATCGTGCGAATCGCCGCCGCGTTCGACGACAACGTCCGCCTGAGCCTGTCGATGCTCGGCACCCCACGCGACGCAACGAGCGCCAAGGCGCAGCGCATGCTCGGATGGGCGCCGCGCCCGCCAAAGCAGGCCGTACTCGCGACCGCACAGAGCATCCTCGCCTTCAAAGCAGGCGCATCCTGACCGCACCGCCACCGCCATCCCCACCAGCGATCCGGACGGATGGCACGGCCCTGCCCCGGCCAACGCCAGGTGAACGGCGCCGGAGGAGTCCGCCGCACCGATTTCCCCGAGCACGCCGGCACAGCGGACCATGGCCCATCGAGGAGCTGATCGTCTGCCAACTTGAGTTCTGACCTACCGTCGGCACGCGGCCGCACCCACGGTGATGGTGCAGAAGACGATCACCGTGGAAATCCGGGTGGATCCTGAGTGACGGGTCGTGACTCCGGTGCAGGCTTGCCGAGCACTGGTTGGCGGGTCAGCCGGTCAGTGCGATTGTGCAGATGAGCGATGCCTGACGCGGTGACCGCGAGGGTGCGGCCGGCGCGGCGGTAGTCCCTCAGGATCCTGTAGCGCGCCCGGCCCCTTGCCCTCCAGAGCGGCCAGCCGACCGGCCGTGGGATGCGCAAGGGGGCCTGCTCACCCTGTGGATATCTCCGAACCCCCCTTGTTCACCAGGGGTAGCGCACGGGCCGCAGTGAACACAAGAGGAAAACGCCACCCTGTGGACAACCACGAACCCCCTTCACCACCAGGAGGCGCGGTGCTGGTCGCGGCTCCCCGTGATGAAACGCCCACCAACCGGTGAACATCCCCCAAACACGACACACACCCCGCCCCCCATCAAACCACCACAGACCGGCGCACCGTGGCAGCGCTGACGCCCCACCGGTTTACTCCCGCGCCTTTCCCCCGTACCGCGCCGTTCACGCCGTGCCGGGAACATGACCACGCTCGAAGCAGTGTCCCCTTCCCTCCTCACCGCCCCTGGAGGCATCCCGGTGTTCCGGCGCCGACGGCCCCTCAGTTACGCCGTCCTGCTCACCCTCCCCGCGACCGGACTGGCCGCCGCCGGCCCGGCCGCCACCACGGCCAACGCCGCCCCCTCGCCCGACGTGGTCATCTCCGAGGTCTACGGCGGCGGAGGCAACTCCGGCGCGACCCTCACCCGCGACTTCATCGAACTGGGCAACCGGGGCAGCACGGCCACCGACCTGACCGGCTGGAGCGTGCAGTACCTCCCCGGCTCCCCCAGCGCCTCCAGCCGGTGGCAGGTCACCCCGCTGGACGGCAGCGTGCAGCCGGGCGCCCGGCACCTGGTCGCGGAGGCCCGCGGCGCCGGCGGCACCACGGAGCTGCCCACCCCGGACGACGACGGCGCCATCACCATGGCCGCCGCCTCCGGCACCGTGGCGCTGGTGACCGGCACCACCCCGCTCACCTGCCTCACCCTCGCCGACTGCGCCGCCGACCCGGCCGTCCACGACCTGGTCGGCTACGGCACCGCGACGGTGCGCGAGGGCAACGCGGCGCCCCGGCTGGACAACACCACCTCCGCCGCGCGCGCCGCCACCCTCACCGACACCGACGACAACGCCGCCGACTTCACCGCCGGCGCGCCGACTCCGGTGAACTCGGCGGGCCAGGGCACCGGCGAGGAACCCGAGGAGCCCGAGGAGCCGGTCCCCGGCGAGCTGCGCATATCCGACGTGCAGGGCTCCGGCAGGCTGTCGCTCTACGCGGGTAGCGTGGTCGAGCGAATACCGGGCGTGGTCACCGGCGTCCGCACCGCCTCGCCCGCCGGCTTCTGGATCCAGGACCCGGCCCCCGACGCGGACCCCGCGACCAGCGAGGGCGTCTTCGTCTACACCGGCTCCACCACCCCGACCGTCGCCGTCGGCGACTCCGTGCTGGTCACCGGCACGGTCTCGGAGTACTACCCGGGCGGCCGGGGCTCCGGCACCCAGTCGATGACCGAGCTCACCAGCCCCCGCTGGACGGTGCTCTCCTCCGGCAACCCGCTGCCCGCGCCGGTCACCCTGGACGCCGCCAGCGTCCCCGACGCCTACGCCCCCGCGCCGGCGGAGGCCGGCTCCACCGTCAACCTGGAGACGCTCCCGCTGGAGCCGTCCACCTACGCCCTCGACCTCTACGAGTCCCTGGAGGGCTCGCTGGTCCAGCTGGTGGACGCCCCGGTGGTCGGCCCGACCAGCGAGTACGGCGAGGTGTGGGTCACCGTCGAGCCGGAGACCAACCCCACGGCGCGCGGCGGCACCCTCTACGCCTCCTACGACGACCCCAACCCCGGACGGATGCGCGTGGAGTCGGTGGACGGCGGCCGCAGCACCCCGGTGCTGAACGTCGGCGACGCCCTGACCGGCGTGACCGCCGGCCCGCTGGACTACGACAACTACGGCGGCTACTTCGTCGCCGCCACCACCCTCGGCGCCCCCACCGACGGCGGCCTGGTCCGCGAGACCACCCGGGAGCAGGAGCTCACCGAGCTGGCGGTGGCCTCCTACAACGTGGAGAACCTCGGCGGCGACGAGGCGCAGGAGGCGTTCGACCGGCACGCCGCGGCGATCGTGGACAACCTCGCCGCGCCGGACATCCTGGCCCTGGAGGAGATCCAGGACGACGACGGCGCCACGAACTCCGGCACGACCGGCGCCGACCTCACCCTGGAGCGCCTGGTCACCGCCATCGAAGCGGCCGGCGGACCGTCCTACGAGTGGCGGCAGATCAGCCCGGAGAACAACGCGGACGGTGGCGAGCCCGGCGGCAACATCCGGGTGGCCTTCCTGTTCAACCCGGAGCGGGTGTCCTTCACCGACCGCCCCGGCGGCGACGCCACCACCGCCGTCGCCGTGCAGGGCACCGGGGGCGACACCCGGCTGTCCGTCTCGCCCGGGCGGATCGCCCCCACCGAGGACGCCTGGTCGAACAGCCGCAAGCCGCTGGTCGGCGAGTTCACCTTCCGCGGCCGGACGGTCTTCGTGATCGCGGTCCACTTCAACTCCAAGGGCGGGGACCAGCCGCTGTACGCCCACACCCAGCCGCCGCTGCGCTCCTCCGAGGAGCAGCGGGTGGCGCAGGCCGAGCTGGTGGCGGACTTCGTCGCCCAGCTGCGCCAGGCGGACCCGCTGGCCAACGTGGTCGCCGCCGGCGACTTCAACGACTACCCGTTCTCGCCCGCCGTGCGGACGATCACCGCGGACGGCGGCATGGAGAACCTGATGGACACGCTGCCGGAGCAGGAGCGGTACAGCTACGTCTACCAGGGCAACTCGCAGACCCTGGACCAGGTCCTGGTCAGCCCCGGGGTGGTGAGCGCCGAGTACGACGTGGTGCACATCAACGCCGAGTTCGCCGACCAGGCGAGCGACCACGACCCCCAGGTGGCCCGCATCCGCCCCTCCACCGGTGACGCCCGCTGGGACCGGATCCTCACCCACGTCGAGCAGGTGATGGACCGGGTCGCCCGCAAGCTCCGGGAGCGCCACGGCGGCTGACGCGCACGCCACCACCGGTCGACCCGGATCGCCTCCGGTCGACCACCCGGACCCACCGAGGGCCGGTCCGCGGGACTCCCCCGCGGACCGGCCCTCGGCGCGTCGCCCGTGCCCCGGCCGACCGTGGCGTTCAGCCGAGGGACTGCGCCCCCTGCTGGTAGCCGCGGGTGCGCAGCCGGTACGCCTCCTTGCGGGCCGCGCGGGCGGAGAGCGGGTCGGGGTGGCAGCGGGCCACCGTCTCCAGCACCTCGACGGCCAGCGGGTGGCCGCTGCGCACGGCGTCGTCGATCAGCTCGTTGACCGCCGGCACCTGGCGTATGCCGGACATGGCGTGGGTGAGCAGGTCCTCGGAGCCGATCTGGATCACCGCCGCGAACTCGTCCAGCCGGAGCAGGCCGAGCTGCTGCTCGGTCAGCACCCCGCCGGCGGGGGCCGTGCAGCTGTTCCACAGGGCGAGGTAGGCGCCGAGCAGCCCGGTGCGGGGCAGTCCGGCCCGCACCACCGGGTCCGCCGGGGCGCCGATGTCCCGCAGCAGGCCGAAGGCGAAGCCCCGTTCCACGGCCTCCCGGGCGGACAGCCGGGTCATCGCGTGGATGATCTCCTCGGCGGCGCGACGGGCCCCGCGCCGCCGCAGCCAGCGCCCGAGCTCCTCGCGGGCGGCGTGCTCGGTGTAGTGCACCGCCTGGCGCAGCAGGGTGTGCGCGGGGGCGTCGGCGAGGTCCCCGAGGCGCGGGGCCGGGATGCCCATGGAGAGCAGGGTGCTGCGGACGGCCCAGCGCCCCAGCGGCGTGAGGGCGAGGGCGACGTCCGTCGGGGAGCGCACGCTGGTGCGGGTGGTGACGGCGCCGACGTCGTGCAGCCCGGTGACGGCCGGGATCATCACCTCGGCCTGGGCCCGCAGCGCGGAGTCGGCGTACCCGGGCGTGCCGGAGCCGCCGTGCGGGCCGGACCCGGCGGCGCCGGGGTGGCGTTCCTCGCGGCGGGAGTCGCGGCGGAACTCGCGCCGTTCCTCGCCGCGCCCGGGCGGGGAGAGCAGGTAGCGCAGCACGTCGACCAGCGGCACGTGCCGCGGGGTGTCGCTGTCGGAGTCGGCGGAGCGGTAGAGCATGTGCAGCACCGCCTGCAGCAGGCCGCTGCCCACGGCCGGGGCCCCGCCGCCCGGGCGCCGCCCGGCCGGTCCGGCGCCGATGCCGACCGTGGTGACCCCGCGGGGGCCGTGGTGGTCGGGCAGGTCGTGGTCGCCGTGGGGGGCGGGATCCCCCTCGGGGTCGCAGGAGCCGCGGTCGTGGCGGTCGAACGGCTCCGCCGGGGCGTCGAGGTCGTCGAGGTCGTGGACGGACTCGGCGAGCAGCGGGTGGGGGGCCGTCACGGCTTTGCGGTAGAGCGCCAGCCAGGAGCTGAGGCGAGCGGTGGGCGGGCAGCTGGAGCCGGTGCGGGAGACCGGCACGGAGGCCGGCTGCCAGGGCCAGCAGGCGAAGGAGGGGCCGGCCACCACCCCGCCGCGCCGCCTGGCCAGCACGCCGAGTTCGAAGGCGTCCTGCCAGGCGCGGTGCACGCCCGAGCGGGTGAGCGCCAAGTCCTCGGCCGCCCGGGCCACGACGGACTCCGGCAGCCGCTCCCCCCGCGGCACCGGGCGCTCGCGCAGCGCCCAGTGGGCGACGGCCACGGCGTCCCGCACGGCCGGCGCGGCGGCGGCGTCACGGGCAAGGTCCTCCTCCGCCGGGAGCCACACGGCCCCTGACGGATGGTCGCCCAGCAGGTGGCCGAGCGCGTGACGCAGGGTGCCGGGCGGATCGTCGGGGCGGACCGGGGCCGCGGAGGACCGGCCGTCCGTGGTGGACTTCACCATGTCACGGGAGCGTAGCCCAGGTCTCGGCGGCTGTACTCCGCCCAACGAGGGACCACTCCCACGGGTGGCCCCGCCGCAGGATGTCGGCTGACCATCCGATCGGGCGGCACGGCCGCGCGCCCCCGCGCCGCGGCACGGCTGTATGTCCTGGTGACGGGGGTGTCGCGGGCGCGCCACGGGGGCCCGGCGGCGCCCGGTGGCGCGACCGGCGGCCGTGCCGTGTCGGCGGGTTGACGGGGTGTCGCCTGCGGAATGGCTCGATGTCTGCCGGTGCTGGCTTGATCGAGTGGTATGGCCGGCCCGCTCAGTCGGCGGACGCGGCGGCCCGCAGCGCGACGTCCGCGGCGGCGGCGTCGGTGACCAGCCCGCTGATCACCCCGGACCGCAGGGCCGCCGTGATGGCCTGGCCCTTGGCCGCGCCGCCGGCCACCGCGATCACCTCCGGCACGGCGCGCAGCCGCTCCAGCGAGACGCTGAGCGTGCGTTCGGGCAGGTGGGAGACGACCGGCCGGCCGGTGGCGTCCAGCACGTGCCCGCACACCTCGCCGACCACCCCCCGTTCGGCCAGCTGCGCCTGCTCCCGCGGGGCGAGGCTGTCGTGGACGCTGGAGTTGCCCCGGCTCCAGGCGCCGATCGACACCACCGCCTTGGTCACCGAGGGGAAGTGGGAGAACGCCTCGGCGATGCCGGGCTGGGCGCGCAGCGCGGCCGTGGTGGCCGCGTCGGAGAGGATCAGCGGGGCGTAGATGGCGACGGCGAGGCCGCCGGTGAGGCGGGCGGCGTGCCGGACGGCCTCCACCGGGCCGTCGGCCAGGGTGACTCCGGCGGTGGTGCCGGTCAGCTGCACCACGGTGCAGCGCGGCAGCCTGGTCAGCGCGGCGAAGACCGCGTTGACCGTCTGCCCGCTGGCCAGGCCGAGCACGTCGTCGGCCTCCACCACCTCGGTGAGCAGCGCGGCGCCGGCGGTGCCGATGGCGCGGCGGACCGGGCCGCCGGACCCGTCGGCGGCGTCGGCGGTGCCGGCGGCCTCGTGCGGACCGGCGGGGGCGGACTCGCGCGGGTCCACGACGACGGCGTGCCGCAGCCCGTAGGCGCGGCGCAGGGCCTCGGAGCGCTCCGCGTCGATGCGCGCGGGCAGCCGGATCTCGATCCGCACGATGCCGCTGTCCACCGCCGCCTCCAGGATGCGGGCCACCTTGAAGCGGCTGAGGCCGTACTCCTTGGCGATCTCCACCTTGGAGACGCCGTCGAGGTAGAAGCGGCGGGCGATGGCGGCGGTGCGCAGCAGTTCCGCGGGCCCGGGATCGGCGGCCGACGGGGCTGGAGCGGCGGGCGGGGCTGGAGTGACCGGCAGGGCTGGGGTGGCCGGCGGAATCGGGGCGGCCGGCGGGGTCGGGGCGGGCGCCTGAGCCGCCGGCGGTGGCTCGGTTCCGGGAATCCGTTCCTCTCCCGCCGTGTGCCGCTCCGTCGACGGACGCCCCATCTGCCACCTCTCCCCGTTCCCAGGCTCCTCCCTCCCGTCGGCGGCGGGGGTGGCCTGTGCCGCAGGCCACGCCAGGCGGGAGGGCGTTCACCGGATGCTACGCGCCGTGGGCTCCCCAGACCATGGCCCGCTCACCCGAGCGCGCGGACGCTCCGACGGGTCACCGGCCGCGCCGCAGCCCTCGCAGGAAGCGCCAGAGGGAGGCGAAGCCGCCGCCCGGCTCGGTCGCCGCCTCGACCGCGCCGGGGGAGGTGGCGTGCGGCTCCGGATCCGGGTCGTCGGCCGCCGGGCGCGTCTCGGCCAGCTCGAAGCGCACCGGAAGCGAGCGCAGGCCGCGCATGAACGGGGAGGACCGCCACGGCAGTTCGTCCGCCGACATCGTCGGCTCCAGGGTCGCGCACCGCTCGAACAGCCGGCGCACCGCCGTCTCGACGATGGCGGTCGCCATCACCCGCCCGACGCAGTGGTGCGGCCCCGCGCCCCAGGCGAGGTGGGCGCGAGAGCTCGTCAGCGCGCCGGAGTCGAGTCCGCCGGTGAAGAGGGGGTCGGCGTGCGCGGCGGCCATGGAGATCATCACCGGGTCGCCGGCGGCTATGGTGTGCCCGCCCAGGCGGACGTCCGTGACGGGGAAGCGGAAGCTGGTGTTGGACATCGGCGGGATCGCCAGCGCCACCCGGTTGACCGTCTCCCCGATCATGTGCTGGGAGACGCTGGCCCGCGCCTCGGCGTTGCCGCCGACCACCTCGGCGATGGTGTTGACGATCAGGCCACTGGTATGGTCCGCGATCACCACGCCGAGCAGCTTCAGTTCGCGGGCCAGCTCGTCCACGGTGAGGTCGGGGGCGGCGGCCATCATGGCGGAGGGGAAGTCCTCGCCCGGGCTGATCCGCTTGAGGGTCACCAGTTCGGTGAACGAGGCCATGACGCGGTCCAGCGCCTCCGCCGCGTCGGAACCCGCGTCCAGCACCTCCCACAGGTCCATGATGACGCCGTCCCCCTGGCTGGTCGGGAACCCCAGCGCCCGGTTGACCAGCATGAGCGCGAGCGGGCGGGCGTACTGGGCGGTGATGTCCACCGTCCCGCGGCCGCCGCTGCCCTCGGCGAACAGGTCGATGAGCTGGTCCGCGTACCGTCGGACGTGGGCGACGAGCTGGCGGGCCTGGCGCTGGCCGGGCTGCTGGACGGGGCGCAGGGCGGCCTCCCAGGCGTCCCGCAGCGTCTGGTGGCGCAGGCCGTCCGCCATCACCGTGTGGTTGATCTCCATGGCGGGCAGCAGCGGCCAGTCCGGTGGGATCCTGCCTTCGGTGCGGCCGCGCCAGTGGAACAGTTCCTTCCGCCACAGCGCGTCGTCACGGAAGACCTCCAGGGCCTCGTGGTAGCCGAGCACCAGCCAGATCGGCACACCCAGCACGTCGACCGGGGCCACCGGTCCGTGTTGGGCGCGCAGGCGCGCGTAGACATCGTGGGGACGGGCGTCGTACTCGGCGGTCATCAGCGGTTCCACGGCGAGGGCGTCAAGTGAGGTGCCGACGGAGACCGCTCCACGGCCATGTGGATCGGGGTTCATGGCGTCCTTCTGATCTGGGGTGGGTGCGTCGGGGCCGGAGCGGCACGGCCCACCGCGAGGAGGGATTGGGGGGAGCGACGTCGGATGCGCCTCGTCTCCCCCTGCGACCGGCGCGGACAACGTAGCGCCCGGCATCGGTGCCGCCAAGGGTGTGGGACATATCCGGAAAGACGGGGGTTGGTCGGGCGAGGGGGGCGAGGAGGTGGGCGAGGCGGGTGGGACCGCGCGGGTGGGGCGGGCGGCCATTCGCCCGGTCACCGGTTCCCCGGCGCGGGCGCTCGCCGATAGTGTGCAAACGGCTACCGGCGGACTCGAACTTGTCGTGGACAGGAGTGGCGCATGGGCAGGAACGGCGGCGCGGAGGACGACGCGGGAGCCTTGGGTGGCGTGGAGCCGAACTGCCCGCCGGTGCACACGCAGGTGGGGCCGGGGGGGATCGCCACCATCACGCTGAACTCTCCTGCCAACCGGAACGCCCTGTCCGCTGCGCTGGTCACGTCGCTGCACGAGCAGCTGACGGAGGCGGCGCGCAACGAGGCGCTGCGGGCGGTGGTGCTCACGCACACGGGGCACGTGTTCTGTTCCGGGGCGGATCTGGCGGAGGCGGTGGACGGGGGGATGGAGGAGGGGACGCGGAGGTTGCTGGCGCTGCTGCGGCAGATTGCGGAGGTGCCGAGGCCGGTGATCGCACGGGTGGACGGGGCCGTGCGGGCTGGGGGGTTGGGGATCGTTGCGGCGTGTGATCTGGCTTTTGCCACGCCGGGGTCGTCGTTCGCGCTGACGGAGGCGAGGATCGGGTTGGCTCCGGCGGTGGTGTCGCTGACTCTGTTGCCGAGGCTGGAGCCACGGGCGGCGTCGAGGTTCTTCCTGACCGGGGAGACGTTCGATGGCGTGGAGGCGGAGAAGATCGGGTTGCTGACCGGGTGCGCGGAGGATCTGGACGCCGAGATGGAGCCAGTGTTGTCGGGGTTGAAGGCGAGCTCGGCGCAGGGGCTCAGGGAGACGAAGCGGTTGCTGAACGCGGGGCTGCTGGCGAGTTTGAGGGATGGGGCGGAGGAGATGACGCGGTTGTCGAGCCGGTTGTTCGCCTCCGATGAGGCGCGGGCCAACATGGCGGGGTTCCTGAAGCGGCCGAGGCCGGGGAGACGGCGGGGACGCTGACAGGCGCTCGGCCGGGAGGAGTCCCAGCCGAGCGCCTGCCTAGAGGAGTGGGCTCAGGAGATACGGCCGGACTTGACGGACTCTACGAACGCCGCCCAAGCATGACGGGAGAAGGTCAGCGTGGGGCCGTCGGGGTTCTTGGAGTCGCGGACAGGGACAGCGACCGGAAGCGCCTTCGGTGCCCACTCGACACAGTTATTGTTCGGGCCGCTGTAGCTGGACGCGATCCACACGAAGTCTGGGCTCATCACGCGCTGCCCCTGGAGATGTGACCGGCCTTCACCGCGCCGACGAAGGCCCTCCAGGCTTCGGAGGAGAACGTCAGCGCTGGGCCGTCGGGGTTCTTGGAGTCGCGAACAGGGATGACATTCGGGACGACACCTGGTGCCCACTCGACACACTCCCCCTGAGAGCCACCGCTATAGCTGGATCTGCGCCAGCTAGCGCCGATCGAAGAAGCGTTAGTGATGCTCACTGGAACCCTCCGCTATGCGTGTCAGATACTCGCGTGATGCCTCCGCCGACAGGGCCAGAGACAGCAACAGCGCGTGCGCCTGAGCGTACCGCGAGACCTCCGCCGGGTCCTCCACGTACAGCGACCCAGTCGCATACTCCATGTAGACGACGTCGAACTCTGGCCCTTCGGCAAACCTGAGCAGTGAGAAGCCGCCAGTGAGGCCAGGATGCGCGGGAGTGCGGGCTGGGAGAACACGAACATCGACGTTTGGCCGCGCCGCAGCATGCACCAGCGCGCGAGCCTGGGCCTCCATGCCGCCGTCCGGAATGACGGCCTGCAGCGCCGCCGCTCCTATGATCGCCGTGATTCGCGGGGCGTTGGGTTGGGACAGAACCGACTGCCGAGCCATTCGCAGTTCGACTTGCGGCGCAACGCTGTCCGCCGGAGCCATGTCAACACTACTGATGATCGTCCGCGCATAGTCAGCAGTCTGGAACAGCCCAGGGATCAGGTTGGGCTGAAAGATCAGGACATCAGTAGCGGTGGTCTCCAGCGCAATGTATTCACGATAAGCAGCATTCGTCGCGTGGTCCCACATCCGCCACCATCCGCGAATGTCTCTCTGCCGCGCGAGGGTCATAAGTGCTTCGAACCGCGGGTCTTGCTCAGGCAGGCCATACAACTTCAACAGCGATGCCACCAATTCAGGAGACCCGCTGAGGCCGCCTTCAACACGCCCGACGGTAGCTGCGTGAACACCCAACTCTGCCGCTACATCCTGCTGCTGAAGTCTTGCACGGTGACGAAGTGAGCGGAGTTCTACGCCGAGACGTCGACCGCGCACGGTCGGCACGAGCGGCTGTCCCTTACCTGCCACGCCTCACCCTCCTGACACTGCTTGAGACCGCAGTCTCTCAGACCGGCATGGTTCCTCAGACACACATCCGTGCCGTCACACCACGCGGTGACGGATGTTCAGTGAACATCCTAGGGATGTAGACATGATGTCCCGAGTCCTGCATCCTGGTGATGTCGGTCACCTTTCGCTCACATGCCGTGACCGACGGTCCTGCCGGTGCGCCCTCGTGCGGCCGGTGACTGCGAGTCAGGAGTGTGCCGATGCGAATCGGTGAACGCGTGGTCGACGTGGACCACGCACGGGAAGGCTTCTACGCAGGCACGGACGAGCACGGCCACGCGCTCGTCCGCCCTCCAGACGGCGGCTCCCCCTGGGCAACCCGCCCCGCGGCCCTCAAGCCAGCACTCATCGAGATCAACGACGCCCAACGCACCGCCGACGAGGCCCGTGCCCGCCTCCTGGCCCGCGTCATCGAGGCGAACCGGCGCTCACGTGGGGAGATCCTTTGATGATCTATCCCCACATCCCGGGCCCCATCCGGATCCCGACCCCCGCCGCCCACACCCGCTCAACCATGCTGGCCACCCTGGAGAACACCAGCCACTGGCCCCTGGGCAACTGCTGGCTCGCCTGCGGCCGAACCAACATCCCCGTCGCCTTCCTCTCCCCCATCATCCTCCCGGGCAACACCGCCACCGGCCTCTACGGCTGCGCCGACTGCCTCCGCGCCTGGGGAGAACGCGCCCTCGAACACATCCTCAACGGAGGAAGCGCATGACCCCCCACCCTTCCCCCCGCCCCGCCCTCTACCTCTCCCTCCTCGCGACCGACCACCGGGGCAGCGTCCTCGCCGTCCAGCCCTACGACTCCCACCGGTTCCGCCTCCCCGGCGGCCCCGTCCTCACCCCGGGCCCCCTGTGGAACCTCGCCTCTCAACTCCTCCACACCGAGACCGGTCTCGACTTCACCGCCTCCCGCCCCCTGGTCTACGACACCCACGCGGCCAACCCCGTCCGGAACCTCCCACCCACCGACGTCGTGCTGGTGGACGCCGGGGAATGGCACCCCTCCACCCCCCTGCACCTCCCGCCCTACCTCGTCACCTCCATGTGGGTCGCCGCCGAGTACGTGTGCGACGTCCTCTCCATGGAGGAGGCGCGGCGCGTCCGCGCGGCGGAAGGCATCCGGCACATGCCCGCCCACATCGCGCTGCTCTACGACGGCGGGCCACACCCCCTGGTCACCCGCGACGCCCCACCACCGGAGCACGCCCCCTGAACCACCCAGCCGCTACGCGTCCGCCGATACGGGGACAGCCGGCATGGCCGGCCGGGCACCGCCCGGCCGGCCATGCAGCTAGGGCCTCAGAGAATTATCTGGTCCTGGTAGGTGAATTCGATCCGCTGGGCGCCGCCGCTGCCATGGACGATCTTCGTGATGCGCGGGTACGTCAGCTCGTACCCCCTGACGATGTTTCCCATATAGTCGAATACGTAGATGGTGACATAGCGCTTCAGCGGCTCCCGCGGGTCGTTCATACTCGCCACCCAGTCGTCGACGATGGAGTGGGCGCCGGGGAACCTTGATATGGACGCTTGCTGGTTGAGGACGGAGATCTCCACCAAGTTCTCGGCGAAGGCACCCTCCACAGCGAACCCGAACCCCGCCGAACTCGGGATGACGAGGCTGCTGCCGCTGTCAACCGCGGCGGCCGGGGCGGGCGGCGGTGTGCTCGTCGCGGCGGATGCGGTCGAACCGACGGCGACGAGACCGACGGACAGCACTCCCGCGGCGATCAGGGTGGATACGCGCCGAGCACGGCTGAGCTGATGTGTCATCAGAACCTCACGGGTCGACTTGTCGTTGTCGCGCCCCACGCTACGAATGTCGCGGCCCGGAGTCGTCCCCCGGCGGTGGACACTCCTGCGTAGCTCCCACGGGGGACAAGCCCCCATGGGCCTCCGTACCTCATGCGAGCCACGCGCAGGCGTCCAACCGGCCGAACCCCGCCACCCGCCCGCGAAGCGCGGGCGGGTGGCGGGGTTCCGGTCAACAGCAGGCTCTAGGCCGTCGGTGACGGCGAATCGCTTACCCGCATTCGTTCGCCCAGTACTGGAGGGCCGCGTCGACATCGTCGCGGATCACGAGACCGTCGGTCCGCCAACCGTCCCGGATGCCATCCATGTGCCTGAATTCCGCGGGATGCTCGTAGAAGTACCTGCCAGCCTCGCGGAGCTCGTAGGGGGCGGCTCCCCCGTAGGCGATGCGCCTCATGTCCTCCATGTCCACCAGGCCGTCCGCCTGGGGGCGGGTGTACCCGCCGGTGTCGAATGCATGGAAGTTGTTCCGGACGACCGTCGCGTTGTGGCGAGAGGTCGGGCAATTCCCGGATTCCCCGCATTCGTTCGTCCAGTAGTCGATGGCCGCGTTGACATCGTCGCGGGTCACGAGACCGTCGGTCCGCCAACCGTCCCGGATGCCATCCATGTGCCTGAATTCCGCGGGATTCTCGTAGAAGTACCTGGCAGCCTCTCGGACCTGGGAGAGGGCGGATCCTTCGTAGGCGACGCGCCTCATGTCCTCCATGTCCACCAGGCCGTCCGCCTGGGGGCGGGTGTACCCGCCGGTGTCGAATAGATGGAAGTTGGCCTCGACGGCCGTCGCGTAGCGGCGGGACTCCGGGCACGACGCCGCACTCGCAGTCCCGGCGCCGAGGAATAACGAGCCAACGACGACGACTGCCATCGTGCCTGCTGCCAACAGTGAACGCTGGCGTTCTCCGGCCATTGAAGTCACCTTTCTTGGTGGCGATACAGTAAGGACACCTTACTGATCTTTCAGCGTATTCGCATTCACTTCGGCCGCCCTGAGGACCTGTATGAATGCCCGATCGTGCCTGCTTCGCGCGCCTCGCACGAACGGTCGACCAGCCGGCTCAGCCTCCGCAGCCACTGACCGAGATGGAGGTCACGGCGTTGTCGTACAGGTACAGGAGTTCCTGCTGCGCGCCCGCCGGGACGCTGTAGGGCCAGCCGTAGTAGTCCGCATCGAGCCAGATGCAGGCCTGACCGCCGCTGCGGTTCCACATCGAGCTGGCCCGATCGTTCCACGCCAGGCCGATGTTGGGGATGTCCACCGGATCGAGCTGCAGGACGTCCCCGGTGCCGTTGTGGCCGTCGAAGAGACAGATTTTGCCCGGTGCACAGGCGTTGTAGTCGGCCACCGCGGTTCCCGGAGTCGCCAGTACGGCGGTGGAGGCGATGACTGCTCCCAATACCGCAGTCCTGACCGCCAGTTTCATGAGTTTCCTCTCCCGTTGTCGCCCGTGGAAGCGCGGTCATGGTCACAGCGTCCAGCTGTCGCTTCTCCAGGGCACCCGGCCGGAACACGCTCCCCACGCGCGTGTGGTTCGCACACATCCCCAACCTACGGATTCGGCACCCCGGAGTCGTCACCCGGCGGTGGACTCCCATCCGTAGCTCGCACGGGGGACAGCCTCCACGGGCGCATGTTCCCCGTGCGGGCCACGCGCAGGTGTCCACCGCAGGGTGACGATTCCGGGTCGCCGAATCCGTAGCGTTCCGCACAGTCGCGACGCTCCGGTCGCGAAACTGACGGGGGGATTCCTCATGAGACTGGTCTGGCAGTTCCTGGCCGTCGCGGCCGTCGCGGCCATCGGCAGCCAGGGTGTTGCCGCGGTGCGGGACAACGCGTGGCTCACGCTGGCCCTGGGCGTCGCCACAGCCGTGCTCGCGGTGCTCGTCTACGGCTGGGTGGTACGGCGGACCGAACACCGCCCGTCCACGGAGGTGGCCCGGAAGGGCGCCGGGCCCACGATCGGCCGGGGCGCGCTGATCGGAGTCGCCATGTTCGGGGCCGTCATGGCGAACCTCGCCTGGCTCGGGCACTACGACGTCCACGGCCGAGGGTCGGTGACGGGCGCGGTGGGGCTGTTCGGTTTCATGGCCGCCGCCGCCGTGACGGAGGAACTGCTCTTCCGCGGCATCCTGTTCCGGATCGTGGAGGAGCGCGTCGGCACCTGGATCGCGCTGACGCTGACCGGTGCGCTGTTCGGCCTGGCGCACATGGTCAATCCGGACGCCACGTGGTGGGGAGCCGTCGCCATCGCCATCCAGGCCGGCGGCATGCTCGCCGCCGCGTACGCGGCCACCCGCAGCCTGTGGCTGCCGATCGGCCTGCACTTCGGCTGGAACTTCGCCGCGGCCGGCATCTTCAGCGCCGAAGTGTCCGGCAACGGCGCCTCGCAGGGACTGCTGGACGCGACGACGTCCGGCCCGCAACTCATCACCGGCGGAGACTTCGGGCCGGAGGGAAGCGTGTACGCGGTGCTCTTCGGCGCGCTGATGACGCTCGTGTTCCTGTGGCTGGCCCGCCGGCGCGGCCGTCTGGTGCCGTTCCGCGGGCGCGCCGACCGAACCGTCGCCGCCGCTACACTCGCCCGGTGATCAGTCTTCGGAGGGTCCCGGTGCTGTGGCGCCGACTCGACGTCACAGTCCAGGACCTTCCCCTCGGCCTGTTATTCCTGTCCCTGTCGCTCCTGCCGGCGTTCGACAGCCACGGAACGCAGTTCGGTGGCATGCCGCCCCGGCCCTTCGACGGGCTGGCCACCGTGGCCGTCCTCCTCGAATGCCTCCCGCTCGCCCTGCGCCGGCGCTGGCCCCTCCTCTGCCTCACCCTGGTGTCGCTCGGCTTCGCAGTCGACCAGCTGCGCGGCTACCACTCGGTCGCGGGCACCGCGCTGCTGGTCGCGCTGGTGAGCGCGGGATGTCATCTGGAACCGCACCGGCGCGCCGCCGCACTGCTGTTCTCCGCGGCGTACGTAGTGCTGTCCCTCGCCCTCCTCCGGCTCGGCCCGGGCGAACCGCCGAGCGAGTTCGTCACGTTCTACCTGGTACTGGCCTTCGGCTGGGGTGCCGGGGCGTGGCTGCGCTCCACCCGGGCCGCGGAGGCCGAACACCGTCGTCGCGTCGCCGAGGACACCCGCGCCGCCGAACGCGCCCGCATCGCCCGTGAACTGCACGACGTGGTCACCCACCACGTGACGGCGATGGTCGTGCAGGCCGAGGCGGCACGCTACCTGACGGCCGCGCCCGACCGGCTCGACCATGCCCTGACCGCCGTGACCGACACCGGCCGACGGGCCATCACCGACCTGCGGCACCTGCTCGACCTGCTCAACCCCGACCATGGCACCGGAACGGCGGAGCCGACCGAGCCCAGGACGCCGCCGGTCGGCAGGCTCCTCACGCTCGTGGAGCAGACGCGCTCGGCCGGGCAGCCGGTGGAGTTCACCGAGGAGGGCACGCCGGCCGAGTCGACGGGCAGCGCCGACCTGGTGGCCTACCGGGTGGTGCAGGAGTGCCTGACGAACGCCCTCAAGTACGCCCACGGCAGCCGCACCTCGGTCCGGGTGTGCCACGGCGCCAAGGAGATCACCGTGGAGGTCAGCACGGACGGTTCCGGCTCGCGGGTCCCGTCCCCCGGCGGGAGCGGCCGGGGCCTGGCCGGCCTGCGCCAGCGGGTCGACGTCCTGGGCGGCGAATTCAGCGCCCACCCGCGAACCGGCGGCGGCTTCGTCGTCCGGGCGCGGATACCCGCGGGGAGCCCGTCGTGAGCGCGCCGCTCCGGGTGCTGGTCTGCGACGACCAGCTACTGATCCGCACCGGGCTGGTGACGATCATCGACGCCCAGCCCGACCTGGAGGTGGTCGGCGAGTGCGCGGACGGGCAGACCGCCGTGGACCTCGCCGCCGAACTGCGCCCGGACGTCGTGGTGATGGACGTGCGCATGCCGGTGCTCGACGGCATCGAGGCCACCCGGCTGCTGGCCGGTGCCGGGGTGGCGTGTCCTGTCAAGGTGCTCGTGGTGACCACGTTCAACCTGGACGAGTACGTCTACGAGGCGCTGCGCGCGGGGGCGAGCGGGTTCCTGCTCAAGGACGCGCCGCCGGCCCAGTTGCTCCACGGGATCCGGACCGTGTCCACCGGCGCGGCACTGCTGGACCCCGAGGTCACGCGTCAGCTCGTGGGCCGGTACGCCGCCCGCATCCGGCCCGCCGAGGTGGCCCCGCGCGACATCCCGCTGACCCCCCGCGAAATGGAGGTCCTCCGCCTCATCGCGGACGGCCTGTCCAACAGCGAGATCGCCGCGACGCTGGTGATCAGCCAGGAGACCGTCAAGACCTTCGTCTCGCGCATCCTCACCAAGCTCGGCCTCCGCGACCGCGTCCAAGCAGTCGTCTACGCCTACCGCCAGGGCCTGGTGACCTGACGCGGGGGCCCGCCCGCACCGGGCCGGCGCACCATGAAGACGTCGATCGGGTGACGCAGTGGCCGCCGTGCCAGCAACAACGCTCAGTGCAGGATCTTCTCCTTGGCGCGCGCGAACTCGGTCTCGGAGATGTCCCCTCGTGCCTTGAGCTCGGACAGCCGCGTCAGCTGCTCGGCCTCGCTGGTGCCCCCCGCCTCGGCGGCGGTCTGCCGGAAGTAGCTGTGCACCGCCTCCAGTTGCTGCTGCGCGCGCTCGTTCTCCCGCCGTCCCATCTCCCGGCCACGGGCGATCACGTACACCAGGGCGCCCAGGAAGGGGATCAGGATCAGGAAGACGAGCCAGCCGGCTTTCGCCCACCCGCCCAGGGAGTGGTCCCGGAAGACGTCGGTGACCACCCGGAAGAGCAGGAACAACCACATGACCCACAGGAAGACCCACATCACCGTCCAGAAGGCGCCCAGCACCGGATAGTCGTACGCCAGCAGAAGATGCTCGTACATCGCCTCTCCTCACGGCCGGCCTTCCCGCGAGCCCGGCGGTAGGTCCGCGCACTCGGCGCGGGCGATGGCTGTCAGGAGTCGTCGCGTCGCTGCTCGCACAAAGCCCCGATGACGAGGACGTAGAACGCGATCAGCACGATCGACCAGATCGGGTAGTAGGGCAGCGACAGGAAGTTGGCCACCAGCAGCACCGCCGCGATCACCACGCCCAGGACGCGCGCCCACAGGCGGCCCGCGAACAGGCCCATGCCGACCACCACGGCGAGGACTCCCAGGAGGAGGTGCGCCCACCCCCAACCGGTCACGTCCCACGCGAACGTGTAGTCCGGGGTGCTCACGAAGATCTCGTCCTCGGCGATCGCCATGATGCCGCGGAGGACGTCGAGCACGCCGCCGACGATCAACATCACGGACGCGAAGACCACCAGCCCGTTCACCAGTGCTCCGGGGGCGTTCCGCTGCGGCTGCTGAGTTGTGGGTGACATCGGTCTCCCCGATTCTCCCCGAGGCCCCGCCCTTCCATTCTCACCCGTCGGGCCCCGGCCGCAAGCAGTCGGCCGCGCGCGGGGCCCGGGTCGGGTCAGCGCGCCCCGGTCCGCACCGTGCTGCGCAGGCGGAGCAGGAGGCGGCCGACGCCGAGCAGCGCGAGGACGGCCACCGGGGCGGCGACCAGCAGGCGGTGGTCCTCGATCCACGACACCACCGCGCCGAACTGGGCGGCCAGGCCGTGCGCGGCGGCCAGGTAGCCGGCGGTGGAGGCCACGGTTCCGGTGGCCGAGCAGGCCAGGAAGTGCCGCAGGCGGCAACTGCCGAGGCCGAGGGCGATCACCACCGGGGTCCCGGAGTACACGGTGGACAGGGCGAGGAGCCCGCGCCGGGTCCGCATCCCGTCCACCACGCCGAGCAGCCCGCGCCCCGGGCGGACCAGGGCGGCGACCCGGGTGCCGTGGTGTCGGGCGACCAGGAAGTAGCTGGTGTCGATGAGGATCCGGGTCGCCGAGCCGAGCAGCAGCGCGGCGACGAACGGCGCCTGGGCACCGGCCAGCAGCAGCGACTCCGGCCCGGGGCGGAGGGTGAGCAGCAGCAGCGGGGCGCTGCTGAGCAGCCAGGGGGCGGCGACCAGGACCCCGTTGGAGCACACCAGCGCGAGGACCAGCAGCACCGGCGCGACGGCACGCTCCAGCCGGCGGCGCCGGGCCGCACCGACGCCCGGGAACGGCGTGCCGGTGAGCGGGGTGGGGGTGAGCGGGGTGGGGGTGAGCGGGGTGGGGGCGGGGCCGGGGATCAGCGGGGGGCTGTCTGTCGACACAGACGGTCCTCTCGTCGGGTGGTCCGCCGCCCATCCTGCCCGATGAAAGGCCGCCAGGCAGCCGGTCGTCGTGCCGGTTCGGTCACGTGGGGGACGCGCCGCGCACGCGTCGGCCGGGCACCGGCCGGGCGCCGTCGCGTGCGGCGCGGTGGCCGCCGCAGCCCCGCGAAGGCGCTCTTCTGAAACGGTCAGCCGCACGGCATGTCCACAGGAGGCCAGCCGGTGCACACCATCTGACCTGCTCGGATGCGGCTGGGAGAGGACCGAAACCGAATCGCGACCGTCCAACCCCATTGACGAGCCCACGACCTAATGCAACGTTTCAACGCCACAGGGCGGTGTGCACCGCCCGTGCTCGCACCTGCAGAGTCGGAGGAAGGCGTGGAGATGAGTGGAGGCAGACGAGGCGCGGCGCGCGTCCGTCGGGCCGGGATGGTCGGCCTGGCGGCGCTGGCGCTGCTGGCCACCGGAACCGCCTGCAGCGGTGGTGACAGCGGCGGGGACGGCACCGTGACCATCCGCTACACCTGGTGGGGCAACGCCGACCGCGCCGAGCTGGTGCAGCAGGCCATCGACCTGTTCGAGGAGCGGAACCCGAACATCGACGTCCAGCCGAGCTTCTCCGAGTTCGAGGCGTACTGGCAGAAGCTCGCCACCGAGTCCGCCGGCGGCGGCGAGCCGGACGTCATCCAGATGGACATGGCCTATCTGCGCGAGTACGCGGACAAGGGCGTACTGCTGGACCTCTCCCAGGGCGAGGCCGCGGAGAACCTCAACACCGACGACTTCCGCGGCGGCCTCGCCGACGCCGGACGGATCGACGGCGCCCTCTACGGCGTCCCGGTGGGCGGCAACGTCTTCTCCCTGATCTACAACCCGGCGGTGTTCGAGCAGGCCGGCGCCCCGATGCCGGAGGTGGGGTGGACCTGGGAGCAGTACTGGGAGGCGTTCGAGCGCATCGACGCGGAGACCGACATCAAGGGCGGCTCCGGCTACGCCGGCGTCTTCTACGCCCTGGAGATGCAGCTGCGCCAGCAGGGCGCCGCGCTGTTCACCGAGGACGGCGAGCTGGGCTTCACCCGGGAGCAGCTCGCGGACTTCCTCCAGCAGGAGGTGGACCTGCGGGAGGACGGCCTGACCGTGGACCCGCAGCGGGCGACGGAGCTGAAGCCGGTCTCCCCCATCGGCGGTGACATCTCCGCCTCCGAGTTCACCTGGGACAACTTCCTGACCCGGTACGCGGGCGAGACCACCACCGAGCTGGCGCTGGGCCCGGTGCCCACCTTCGACCCGGCCAGCACCGGGCAGTACCTGAAGGCGTCGCAGCTGATGAGCGTCTCGGCGCGCAGCGAGCACCCGGCCGAGGCGGCCATGCTGATCGACTTCATGGTCAACGACCCCGAGGTCGCGAAGATCATCGGCGCCAACCGCGGCATGCCGCCGACCAACGCGCAGCTGGAGGCGGTGGAGTTCGAGGGCGTGGACGCCATGGTCGCCGAGTACGAGGAGCGGATGGCCGAGTTCCTCGCCCCGGCGCCGCCGGCTCCCCCGGCCGGCGCGGGCACCATCGAGGCGTCCCTGCTGCGGATCGGCGAGGACCTGAGCTACGGCGAGATCACCGTGGACGAGGCCGTCGACCAGTTCTTCACCGAGGCCGAGGACACCCTGGCCGGCTGAGCTGACACCCTGCTCGGCCGAGCGCGCACACGACGAGTGGGGGCGGCCCAAAGGCCGCCCCCACTCGTCGTACCGCCGTCACGGGTCTCAGACGTTGAAGCCGAGCGCCCGCAGCTGCTCGCGGCCCTCGTCGGTGATCTTGTCCGGGCCCCACGGCGGCATCCACACCCAGTTGATCCGCAGGTCCTTGACGATGCCGTCGGTGGCGCTGCGCGCCTGGTCCTCGATCACGTCGGTGAGCGGGCAGGCCGCCGAGGTCAGGGTCATGTCGACGGTGGCGACGTTGTCCTCGTCGATGTGCATGCCGTAGATCAGCCCCAGGTTGACCACGTCGATGCCCAGCTCCGGGTCCACCACGTCGTACAGCGCCTCGGTGACCTCCTCGACGGTGGCCAGGGCGACACCGCCGCCGGACGCCGCCTCGCCGCCGGCCGGCCCGGCCGCCTCGGCCGCGGGGGCCCCGGTGGCGCCGCCGTCGGCGGGGTTGGTGTGCTCGGTCACGCCTACTACTCCTTCGTGTTGCCGGCCGTGGCGGCCAGGGCCTGGGAGGTGGCGTCCTTGAACGCCATCCAGCTCAGCAGGGCGCACTTGACCCGGGCCGGGTACTTGGAGACGCCGGCGAACGCCACGGCGTCCTCCAGCACGTCCTCGTCCGGTTCGGCCTGGCCCTTGGACTGCATCAGCGCCAGGAACGCCTCGCCGGTCACGTTCGCCGCGGCCACCGGCCGGCCGACCACCAGGTCGTTCAGCACCGAGGCGCTGGCCTGGCTGATCGAACAGCCCTGGGACTCGTAGGAGACGTCCTCGACCAGCGGGGAGCCGTCGGCGCCCGCTCCGATCTTGACCCGCAGGGTGATCTCGTCCCCGCAGGTGGGGTTGACGTGGTGCACCTGGGCGTCGTACGCCTCCCGCAGCCCCTTGCCGTGGGGGTTGCGGTAGTGGTCCAGGATGATCTCCTGGTACATGCTGTCGAGCTTCACCTCGGGTCCTGCCTGCCTGTCGGTCGTGGTGTGGGGGGCGGCGCCAGGGATGTCAGCCGAAGAACCGCCGCACGTATTCCAGGCCCTCCACCAGGGCGTCCACGTCGTCCTTCCCCGAGTACAGGTAGAAGGAGGCGCGGGTGGTGGCGGGCACCTCGTAGCGCAGGCAGACCGGGCGCGCGCAGTGGTGGCCGACGCGCACCGCGATGCCCTGCTCGTCCAGCACCTGCCCGACGTCGTGCGGGTGGATGTCGCCGAGGGTGAAGGAGATCGCCGCGGCGCGGTCCACGGCGTTGGCCGGGCCGATGATCCGCAGGCCCTCCACCTCCTTCAGCCGGGCGACGGCGTACTCGACGATGGCGTGCTCGTGGGCGGCGATCTTCTCCATGCCGATCCCGGTGAGGTAGTCCACCGCCGCGCCCAGGCCCACGGCCTCGGCGATCGGCGGGGTGCCCGCCTCGTACTTGTGCGGCACCGGCGCGTAGGTAGAGCTGCTCATCGAGACGGTCTCGATCATCTCGCCGCCGCCGAGGAACGGCGGGAGGTCCTGGAGGAGCTCCTGCCGGCCCCACAGCACGCCGATGCCGGTGGGCCCGCACATCTTGTGGCCGGTGAAGGCGACGAAGTCGGCGCCGAGCTCCTGCACGTCCAGCGGCATGTGCGGGGCGGCCTGGGAGGCGTCGATGACGACCAGCGCGCCGACCTCGTGGGCGCGGCGGACGATCTGCTCCACCGGGTTGATGGTGCCCAGGATGTTGGAGACCAGGACGAAGGAGACCACCTTGGTGCGCTCGGTGATCACCTGCTCGATGTTGGACAGGTCCAGCCGGCCGTCGTCGGTCAGCGAGAACCACTTCACGCCCGCGCCGGTGCGCTGGCCGAGCAGCTGCCACGGCACGATGTTGGAGTGGTGCTCCATCTCGGTGATCACCACGTCGGTGCCGGGGCCGACCCGGTAGGGCTCGTCCGCCCAGCCGAGCAGGTTGGCCACCAGGTTCAGCGACTCCGAGGAGTTCTTGGTGAAGATCACCTCGTCGCGGCTGGGGGCGTTGATGAAGGCGGCCACCTTGTCGCGGGCGCCCTCGTACAGCTCGGTGGCCTCCTCGGCCAGCACGTGGATGCCCCGGTGGACGTTGGCGTTGTGCTGCTCGTAGTAGCCGGTCAGCGCGTCCAGCACGGCCCGCGGCTTCTGCGAGGTGGCGGCGCTGTCCAGGTAGACCAGGCGGCGCCCGTCGTGGACGGCGCGCTCCAGGATGGGGAAGTCTTTGCGGACGGCGTCGATGTCGAGCAGCTCGGCAGCCGTCGCCGGGGCGGTGCGGGTGGTCACGTGCGGTTCCTCCAACAGGTGCGTGGCGACGGCGAGGGTGAGACGCGGCCTCCTCCCTCCCCACCTTGCTCCCCTCCGGCGGGGAAGGGGAAGGCGGGGAGGGAGGAGAGGGGTCACTCGGCGGCGGCGCCGGCCTTGACGTACGCCTCGTAGCCCTCGTTCTCCAGCTTCTCGGCCAGCTCCGGGCCGCCCGACTCGGCGATCCGGCCGGCCGCGAAGACGTGCACGAAGTCCGGCTTGATGTAGCGCAGGATGCGGGTGTAGTGGGTGATCAGCAGGGTGCCGACCTGCCCGGTCTCGCGGACCCGGTTGACGCCCTCGGAGACGACGCGCAGCGCGTCGACGTCGAGGCCGGAGTCGGTCTCGTCCAGGATGGCGACCTTCGGCTTGAGGAGCTCCATCTGGAGGATCTCGTGCCGCTTCTTCTCACCGCCGGAGAAGCCCTCGTTGACGTTGCGCTCGGCGAAGGACGGGTCCATGTGGAGCGCCTCCATGGCCTCCTTGACCTCCTTCACCCAGGTGCGCAGCTTCGGGGCCTCGCCGCGGATGGCGGTGGCGGAGGTGCGCAGGAAGTTGGAGACGGAGACGCCGGGGACCTCGACCGGGTACTGCATGGCGAGGAAGATGCCGGCGCGGGCCCGCTCGTCCACGGTCATCTCCAGGACGTCCTCGCCGTCCAGGAGCACGGTGCCGCTGGTGATCGTGTACTTGGGGTGACCGGCCAGCGAGTACGCCAGGGTGGACTTGCCGGAGCCGTTCGGGCCCATGATGGCGTGCGTCTCGCCCTGCTTCACGGTCAGGTCGACGCCGCGCAGGATCTCCCGGGCGCCGTTCTCGGCCTCGACGGAGACGTGCAGGTCGCGGATCTCAAGGGTTGCCATTGCTTGCTCAGGGCTCCAGCGTGTCGGAGTGGGGTGCGGGGGAGACGAGGACGGAGGCCTCGGGGCCCTCCCCTTCGATGATCACGGGGTAGGTGGGGATCGGCCGGCTGGCGGGCGGTCCGGACGGCTTGCCGGTGCGCAGGTCGAACCGCGACCCGTGCAGCCAGCACTCGATGGCGCAGTCCTCGACCTCGCCCTCGGAGAGCGAGACGTTCGCGTGCGAGCAGATGTCGTAGACCGCGTAGACCTCGCCCCCGGTGAGCACCACGCTCACCGGCGTGCCGGAGACGTCCACGCGCAGCGGCGTGTCCTCCTCCAGCTCACCGAGGGAGCAGGCGCGCACGTAGCCGGGGTGCGTGGGTTCGGTCATGCGACGGAGCTCTCCAGTTCGGCCTCGATCTTGGCCAGCAGCCGCTCCTGCACGTCGGCGACGCCGATCTGCTGGACCAGCTCGGCGAAGAAGCCGCGGACCACCAGGCGGCGGGCCTCGTCGGCGGGGATGCCGCGGGCCTGCAGGTAGAACAGCTGCTCGTCGTCGAACCGGCCGGTGGCGCTGGCGTGGCCGGCGCCGACGATCTCGCCGGTCTCGATCTCCAGGTTGGGCACGGAGTCGACCCGGGCGCCGTCGGTGAGCACCAGGTTGCGGTTGAGCTCGTAGGTGTCGGTGCCCTCGGCGGCGGCGCGGATCAGCACGTCGCCGACCCAGACCGCGTGCGCCTCGTTGCCCTGCAGGGCGCCCTTGTAGGCGACGTTGGAGCGGCAGTGCGGCGTGTCGTGGTCGACGAACAGGCGGTGCTCCAGGTGCTGGCCGGCGTCGGCGAAGTACAGGCCGAGCAGTTCGGCCTCGCCGCCGGGGCCGGCGTAGCGCACCCGGGGGAAGAGCCGCACCAGGTCGCCGCCGAAGGTGACGACGGCGGAGCGGAAGGTGGCGTCCCGGCCGACCAGCGCGTTGTGCTGGGCGGCGTGCACGGCGTCGTCGGCCCAGTCCTGCACCGAGACCACGGTGAGCCTGGCGCCGTCGCCGACCAGGAAGTCCACGTTCTCGGCGGTGACGCCGGTGCCGGTGTAGTCGAGGATGACCACGGCCTCGGCGAACGCGCCGACCTCGATCACGGTGTGGCCGTAGACGGTGCCGCCCTCGCCCTGCACGGTGACGTGGACCGGGCGGTCCAGGACCCGCTCGGCGGGCACCGAGACCACGGTGGCCTTGTCGAAGGAGGTGTACGCCTGGGCGGCGACCCGGTCCACCGGCTTGCCGGCGCGGCCGACCCGCTCGTCCTCCCGGGAGACCGTCTCCACGGTGACGCCGTCGGGGGCGTCGACCGAGACGGTGTGCGCGCCGGTCGCGGTGGCGGTGCCGTCGTGCAGGCCCTTCAGGCGCGACAGCGGGGTGAACCGCCAGTCCTCCTCGCGGCCGTGCGGCACGGGGAAGTCCGCCACGTCGTAGGACTCGGTGCCGGCGGCGCGGTTCGCCGCGACCGTGAACTCGTTGCTCTGCAGCCGTCCGGTGCCGGGGCCGGCCAGCGGCGCGCCCGCGCCGCTCTCCCGCACCTCGATGGACCCCGCGGTGGTGGAGGAGCCCCCACCGCCGACGCCGCTGCCAGTGTCGGTAACGTCAGCCATCGCTGTCGCCTGTGCTCACTTCCGGTGTAGGCCCCGGGACGCGGACGCGCCGCGCCCCGGGGCTCGATGAACTTCGCTGCTGTCGGGGGAGGTCGCCGGTCAGCCGACGGCCCCCTCCATCTGGAGCTCGATCAGCCGGTTCAGCTCCAGCGCGTACTCCATGGGCAGCTCGCGGGCGATCGGCTCGACGAAGCCGCGCACGATCATCGCCATCGCCTCGTCCTCGTTCAGACCGCGGCTCATCAGGTAGAAGAGCTGGTCGTCGCTGACCTTGGAGACGGTGGCCTCGTGGCCCATGGAGACGTCGTCCTCGCGGACGTCCACGTACGGGTAGGTGTCCGAGCGCGAGATGGTGTCGACCAGCAGCGCGTCGCACTTGACCGAGGAGCTGGAGCCCTCGGCGCCCTCGGCGATCTCGATCAGGCCGCGGTAGGAGGTGCGGCCCCCGCCGCGGGCGACCGACTTGGAGACGATCGAGGACTTGGTGCGCGGCGCCATGTGGACCATCTTGGCGCCGGCGTCCTGGTGCTGGTCCTCGCCGGCGAAGGCGATGGACAGCGTCTCGCCCTTGGCGTGCTCGCCCATCAGGTACACGGCCGGGTACTTCATGGTGACCTTGGAGCCGATGTTGCCGTCGATCCACTCCATGGTGGCGCCCTCGTAGGCGACGGCCCGCTTGGTGACCAGGTTGTACACGTTGTTCGACCAGTTCTGGATGGTCGTGTACCGGCAGCGCGCGTTCTTCTTCACGATGATCTCGACGACCGCCGAGTGCAGCGAGTCCGACTTGTAGATCGGCGCGGTGCAGCCCTCGACGTAGTGCACGTAGGCGCCCTCGTCGACGATGATCAGGGTCCGCTCGAACTGGCCCATGTTCTCGGTGTTGATCCGGAAGTAGGCCTGCAGCGGGATCTCCACGTGCACGCCCTTCGGCACGTAGATGAACGATCCTCCGGACCACACGGCGGTGTTCAGCGCGGCGAACTTGTTGTCGCCGGCCGGGATCACCGTGCCGAAGTACTCGCGGAAGAGCTCCGGGTGCTCCTTGAGGGCCGTGTCGGTGTCGAGGAAGATGACGCCCTGCTCCTCGAGGTCCTCACGGATCTTGTGGTAGACGACCTCGGACTCGTACTGCGCGGCGACACCCGCGACCAGCCGCTGCTTCTCCGCCTCCGGGATGCCCAGCTTGTCGTAGGTGTTCTTGATGTCCTCGGGCAGCTCGTCCCAGCTGGTGGCCTGCTTCTCGGTGGAGCGCACGAAGTACTTGATGGTGTCGAAGTCGATGCCGGACAGGTCCGAGCCCCAGGTCGGCATGGGCTTCTTCTCGAAGAGCTTCAGCCCCTTCAGCCGCAGCTTGGTCATCCACTCCGGCTCGTTCTTCTTGGCCGAGATGTCCCGGACGACATCCTCACCGAGGCCACGCCGGGCGGCGGCACCCGCGGTGTCGGTGTCGGCCCAGCCGTACTCGTACTTGCCCAGGCCCTCAAGCTCCGGGTGAGCGGTCGTGGTCATCGGTGGTTCCTCCCGGAGGCCGTCACTTCAGTGGTCCGTTGCGTCGTGGTCTTGCTGGTGGTCCCGGTGGGGGCCGGGGGCGCCGTCCCCCCGCGGGGCGGGTGGCCGGGCGGGCGGCGGGGCGCCGGAGCGCACCGCCGGTGGCACGTACGTGGTGCACACCCCGTCGCCGTGGGCGATGGTGGCCAGCCGCTGCACGTGGGTGCCGAGCAGGTGGGAGAACAGCTCGGTCTCCGCCTCGCACAGCTGCGGGAAGCGCTCGGCGACGTGCGCGACCGGACAGTGGTGCTGGCACAGCTGCTCACCGGTGACGCGCGGCCCACCCGGTCGGGCGGGGCCTGCCGCGCTCCGCCCGGTCGGGGCGGGCGCGGTGCGGGCGGTAGCAGCGTACCCGTCGGCGCTCAGCGCCTCGGCCAGCGCCTGGACGCGCCCGCCGGGGCCGGCGTCGTCCACCCGGCGCGCGTACCTGGCGGCGGCGTCGGCCAGCCGTGCCCGGGCGAACACCGCCACGGCGTCCGCCCCGGCGCTGCCGCCGCCGGCCAGCCGCGCGATCCAGTCCAGCGCCTCGACGGCGAGCCGGTCGTACTCCTGGTAGAAGGTGTCACGGCCGCAGTCGGTGAGCGCGAAGACCTTGGCCGGGCGGCCGCGGCCGCGGCGCTCGCCGCGCGGGCGCTGCTCGCGCGCCTCCACCAGTCCCTCGGCGAGCAGGGCGTCGAGGTGCCGGCGGACCGCCGCCGGGGTGAGGTCGAGGCGCTCGGCCAGCGCCGCGGCGGTGGACGGGCCGTGGTCCAGGATGGACCGCGCCACCTTGTTGCGGGTGCCGCGCTGACTGTCCAGACCGGGCGGGGCAGCGCTCACCACATCGGCGGCCACCTCGGCCGCCGACGTCGCAATCCGCTCTCCGCTCGATTTCACAACGCCATTGTTGCGTAATTCGCCGGGGAGCGACAAACGGATGCCGGGGCGATCTGGTGTTTTCGGTCACTCAGGTTAGGCTGCCCTGACCTGCGCAAACATCGACTTCGGCCACCGGGCCGGGGCAGCGGCGGCGCCGGAGGGCCCGGAGCGGCCCGCGCCCGGCACCGCCGCGTGGTCAGTCGATCACCCGCAGGGACCGCAGCCGGTTGAGCGCCGCGGCCACGTCCAGCCGGCGCGGCACCGCGAAGTCCCCCGGGTAGCCCCCGCGCAGCGCGCCGACCGGTTCCGCCTCCACCGGACCGTCCCCCTCGGCCTCCACGGCTGGCTCCGCGGCCGGCTCCACGGCCGGCTCCACGGACAGCTCCGCCTCCAGCAGGTCCAGCGCCTCGGCCAGCGTCCGCCGGCCGTCCAGGTGCCCGGCCCGCACCAGCCGGTCCAGCGCCAGGCCGATCCCGGTGACCTGCCCCGCGTCGGCCAGCTGCTCCACCGCCCGCAGGTCGATGTCCTGCTCGCCGAAACCCAGCGCGTCCCGGCCGTGCGCCCGGATCTTCCGCCGCCCGCGCACCACCGGATCCACCGACCGCGGATCCGGCACCCGCGAGCCCACCTCCGGGAAGACGTCCGCCTCCACCGCCCGCCCGGTCGGCACGGCGGCCAGCTCCCGGGCGCGGGCGGTGACGTCCAGCGGCCGGAACGCGTCCATCATCACCACCCGGTCCGCCACGTCGATGTAGTCCCCCGAGCCGCCCATCACCAGCACCGTGGACACCCCCCGGTCCCGGTGCAGCGAGCGCACCAGGTCCACGAACGGCGTCAGCGGCTCGCGGTCCTTCGCCACCAGCGCCTGCATCCGGGCGTCCCGGATCATCAGGTTGGTCGCCGCGGTGTCCTCGTCGATCAGCAGCAGCCGCGCCCCCGCCTCCACCGCCTCCACCAGGGCGGCCGCCTGGGACGTCGAACCGGAGGCGTTGTCGGTCCGGAAGGTCCGGGTGTCCGCGCCCGTCGGCAGGTGGTCGACGAACGCCGAGACGTCCACCCCCTCCACCCGGCGACCGTCCTCCGCCCGCACCTTCGCCGTCCGCGGCAGGCTCACCACCAGCTCCCGCCCGTCCCCCGGCACGTGGTCGTACACCCCGCGCTCCAGCGCCCGCAGCAGGGTGGACTTGCCGTGGAAACCGCCCCCGACCACCAGGGTGACGCCCTCCGGCAGCCCCATGCCGGCCACCCGGCCCCGGTTCGGCAGCTCCACCTCCACCCGCAGCGACTCCGGCGAGCGGAACGGCACCGCGCCCGGGGCCGCCGGGCGGTCGTCCACCCCGCTGCGCCGCGGCAGCACCGAGCCGTCCGCGACGAACGCCACCAGGCCGAGGGAGGGCAGCATCCGGCGCAGCGCGTCGGTGTCCTCCACCGACTCCACGAACCGCCGGGCCGCCTCGGCGTCCAGGGCGTCGTGGCGCAGGCCGGCCACCGCCTCGGCCAGCTCCCCGCACAGCGCCCGCTCGGCGCCGTACCCGTCGATCCGGCGGCCGTGCCCGGGCAGCTGCACCCCGAGCCGGAGCGTGACGGCGCCGTCCGCGTCCACCTGGCAGGAGCTGCGCGCCAGCACCTCCTGGCGTCCGGCGTCCACCCGGCAGGCCGAGCCGCGCAGCGCCTCGGCGGCCGTGCGGGCCAGGAAGCCGGCGAGCGCGCGGCGGCGCACCGCGGTGGCGCACAGCTCCGGCGGCATCTCGGTGAAGTGCGGGCCCATGTGCACGGCGACCCGGCTGGGCGGGGCGAACGGGTCGGACTGCACCTTCTCGATCTCCAGCACCACCGCGGGCGGCGCGCCGGCCGTCAGCCGCCAGCGGCCGGTGAGCGACTTGTAGCGGCCGTAGGAGGCGCCGTCCATGGCGCGCAGCTCGGCCGCCAGGTCGGAGCCGAGCCGGTCGGCCCCGCGCGGCGGGTCCTCGTGGGCGCGGCCGTCCTCGCGGCGGGACCGCCCGCCGCCGTACCGCTCCCGGTAGTAGGCCCCCGCCCCGGCTCCCCGCCTGGGGCCGCCGCCCCCACGTCCGTATCGATCGTCGGATCGCATGCGCCCCGTCCCGTCGTGTGACTGCTCGACGGGCCCATCCTCGCGCAACCGGGCGTCGCGACACGCGCGGGCGGGGGGCGGCACGGGAAGGGCCCGGCCGGTCGGGCGGCGCTCGACCGGCCGGGCCCCCGGGGACCCGGTGCGCTACCGGCGGATCAGCCGGCGAGGTCCGGGCGGTCGGTGACCCGGACCGCGTTCACCAGGGGCTTGCCGGTGGAGGAGACGAAGCGGACGTTGAGCGTGCCGTCGGTGACCTCGACCGTGTAGGAGCGCTGCACCGCGGTGCGGCTGCCGGCCTCCAGGGCGATGTCCAGCGAGGGCAGCACCTCGGTGCCCTCGATCAGCACGTCGAACACCCGGGTGTCCGGCCTCTTGTTGCGGTCCGGCTCGGCGAAGCCCAGCTCCACGGTGTAGGTGCCGTTCGGCACGCCGTCGAAGCGGTACTCGTACATGCCCTCGCGGGCGGTGGAGTACAGCCACGGGTCGTCGGTGCCGGCGATGGCGGCGGAGGTGGAGCGCACCGAGGAGGTGCCCTGGTAGCCGTAGGAGCCGGCGGTGTAGGCCCGGTCCCCGGTCCAGGTGTCGCCGGCGCCGTCCACCCCGCTGGTGGAGGGGCCGGCGCCGCTGTCCAGGGCGACCCGGTAGCGCGGCACGACCACGGTGACCGGCACGCTGACCGCCGGCGCCCGGCCGCTGTCGGAGAGCACCAGCACCTCCGCGGTGAGCACCGAGCCGGGCGCGGCGCCGGCCGGGTCCACCGAGACGGTCAGCGTCGTCCCGGCGCCGGTGGACAGCTCGGTGGTGCCGAGCCGGGCGTCGAGCCAGGGCACCTCGGCGACCTCGCCGGCCACCGCCTCGGAGAGCGCCACCGGCGTGGCGGCGCCGCCGTTGTCCACGGCCAGGGCGCGGGTGCGCTGCTGCCCCTCGGGCACCACGACGGTCAGCCCGTCGGCCGGGGCGGCGACCCCGACCAGTCCGGTGGTCAGGGCGGCTGAGGCCTCCGCCAGGCCGCCGCCGGGCACCCGGAGCGTTTCGGTGACCGGGGCGTAGAACGGCGCCTCGTAGCTGACCTGGTAGTCGCCGGCGGGCGGGGTCAGGCTGTAGCTGCCGTCCTCGCCGGTGGTGGCGGTGACCGTGCTGGCGCCGGTCAGGGTGACGGTGGCGCCGGCCACGCCGAGGCCGTCGTTGGCGTCGGTGACGGTGCCGCGCACCAGGCCGGTGCGGGTGCCGCGGAGCGTCAGGGCGAAGCCGTCGGTCAGCACGGCGGAGTTGAGGGAGTACTGGAAGGCGTCGGTGCCGGCGCCGTTCTCCAGGCCGATGGTGGCGCCGGAGCCGGCCGCCGCGCCGGAGCCGGTGGTGCCGGCGTAGTGGTAGGCGACCGTGCCGTCCTCGCCGATCACCGCGGAGAAGGAGATCCGGGTGGCGCGGTCGCTGTAGAAGGAGACGTCTCGCCACTCCACCACGAAGCGGCGGTTGGGGGCGGTGCCGAGGGTGGCGGTGTAGACGCCGGCGGAGGCGTCCACGTAGAGGTCGTCCCAGAACGGGTACAGGGCGCCGTTGGGGGTGCCGGTGTAGGGCAGGGCCCGGTTGGCGCCGGTGGTGGAGGTGGCGCCGAGCGCGAGCACGCCGTTGGTGGTGACGTAGCCGCGGCTGTAGGTGGTGCCGTACAGCGGCACGGAGAACGGCAGGGTGATCGGGGTGGAGACGTCGTCGCCGGTCAGGGAGAGCCGGGTGGTGCCGGCGGGGTAGCCGCCGCTGCCGACGGAGCAGGCGTAGCCGTAGGCGTCGGTGCGGGCCGGCAGGGCGAGGTCGGCCACGACGTCGCCGGAGACCTCCACGGCGGCGGTGGCGGTGCCGGCGCAGCGTCCGACGGGCGTGGCGATGAGCTGGTAGGAGCCGTGCGGCAGGGTGAGGGTGTAGTGGCCGGCGGCGTCGGTGGTGGCGCTGACCGGGGTGCCGGCGGCGGCCACGGTGCTGCCGGCGGCGGGGCCCTCCGCGCCGGTGACGGTGCCGGAGACGGTGGCCGAGGGCGCCTGCTCCAGGGTGAAGTCGGCGGTGGTGGTGGCCTCCTCGGTGACGGTGGCGGTGCCGGTGGCGGCGAAGTAGCCGAACCGGCTGACCTCCACGGCGTACTGGCCGACCATCAGCCTCGGCAGGGTGAAGGTGCCGTCGGCCGCGGTGGTGACGGTGCGCTCCAGCGGCCCCTCCACGCTCACGGTGGCGCCGGCGAGCGGCGCGCCGCCCGCGGTGACCGTGCCGGCGATGGTGCCCAGCGCCCCGCGCGGGGTGGCGTCGACGGCTGCGTAGGCGTCGATCCTGCCCTCACCGAAGACGTTGTTGTCGGCGGCGGTGCCGCCGCAGGTGGTGTTGGCGGCGTCGCGGGCGGTGGAGTCGAGCAGCGCGGCGGTGGCGTCGATGTCGCCGAGCAGGGCGGGCGAGGCCGACCACATCAGCGCGACGACGGCGGCGGTGTGCGGGGAGGCCATCGAGGTGCCGGAGAGGCTGCCGTAGCCGCCGCCGGCGGTGGCGGAGCGGACGTTGACCCCGGGCGCGGCGAGGTTGGGCTTGATGTCGCCGTCGCGGCCCGCGCCGCGGGAGGAGAAGGAGGCGATGGCGCCGGAGGAGTCGTAGGCGCCGGAGCTGTAGCTGTCCGGGTAGATGCCCGGCGAGCCGCTGGTGTTGCAGGCCGGGCCGCTGTTGCCGTTGGAGAAGGCCGGGAAGATGCCGGCGGCCCGCCAGGAGTCGACGATGTCGCTGTACCAGGGGTCGTAACCGGAGCCGCCCCAGGAGTTGTTGACGACGTCGGGGGCGAGGTCCGGCCGCGGGTTGCCGCCGGCGAGGTCGGTGGGGGCGACGATCCACTGGCCGGCGGCCAGCAGCGACGCCTCCGAGCAGGAGCTGGACTCGCAGCCCTTGGCGGCGATCCACTTCGCGCCCGGGGCGACGCCGATGGCGTTGGCGCCGCCGTCGTCGCCGACCATGGTGCCCATGGTGTGGGTGCCGTGGTTGTTGTTGTCGCAGGGCGCGTCGGTGGCGCAGACGCCGGCCGGGTCGAACCAGTTGTAGTCGTGGCTGACCGTGCCGTCCGCGGCCCGGCCCCGGTACTGGGCGGCCACGGCGGGGTGGTCGAACTGCACGCCGGTGTCGATGTTGGCGACGACCACGCCCTCGCCGCGCACCCCGAAGTCGGCCCAGACGTCGTCGGCCCGGATGTCGGCCACGTTCCACTCGACGGCGTTCACCGAGGGCTCGACGGTGCCCTCGACCGGCTTGGGCAGCGGCAGCGCCTCGTCCGCGTCGACCGCGCTGACCTCGGGGAGTTCGGCGATGGTGGCCAGCAGCTTGGCGTCCCCGGTCACCTGGACGGTGTTGGATATCCAGAACGGGGTGTAGTCGGCGCCGACCGCGTCGAGCAGCTCGCGCAGCCCGGCCTGGGACTCCTCGGCGTACTCGGTCTTGGCGCGGAAGACGGCCGCCGCCCGCTCCTCCTTGCTGTCGGCCTCGGCGGTGGCGGCGTCGATGTCGGCGGCGCCGGCCAGCCGCACCCAGAAGGTGGTCTTGCCGTCCTCGGCCAGTTCGGCGAGGACGGCCGGCTCGGTCTTCTCCTCGACGGCGGTGGCGGGGGCGGAGGCGGTGGGCAGCGCGGCGGCGGCGCCGGCGCCGGCCAGCAGGGGGCCGAGCAGGGCGGTCAGGGCGGTCAGCGGTACGGCGAGCGTTCGCCGTCGTCGGGACGTGGGCGGCAACACGGTTCTCCTCGTCGTCGCCGGCGGGGGTGGCCCGCCGGGCAGGGCAGGGAAGGCGCGCGTGGAACCTGTCCGCGGATCCGCGACGCCCCGGCGGCCGGGTGAGGCGCCGGGCGGGCAGCGGGGAGGACGCCCCAGCGTTTCAGGTGATGGCCCGTCAGAAAAGCCGCCGGGGGTGGCGGAGAACCGCCGTGGCAGGAATCCGACACCGCCCACCGCCCGGCGGCCGGGCGGTTAACGCCCGTGAAACGCGGCGCCCACGGAACGGGAATGTTGGTAGCCTGCCGCCGTCCACCGTCGGCGCGCGGACGCCCCCGCCACGGGAGGCACATCCGGATCTCGCGCGAGACGAAGGGGACCGCCCTCATGCCGGTCGATCTGACGGAACTGAACGCCGAGGAGCTGTCGGCCCGCCACGAGGAGTACCTCAAGGCCTACGCCGACCTGCTGAACGAGGGCCTCTCCCTCGACCTGACCCGCGGCAAGCCCGCCCCGGAGCAGCTGGACCTCTCCACCGGCCTGCTCGGCGCCCTCGGCGAGGACGACTACCGCTCCGCGGACGGCACGGACTGCCGCAACTACGGCGGCCCGCGCGGACTCGCCGAGATCCGCGAACTGTTCGCCGGCTTCCTCCAGGTCCCGGCGGAGCAGCTGGTCGCCGCCGGCAACTCCAGCCTCGCGCTGATGCACGACAGCCTCTCCTACGCCGTGCTGGACGGCGTCGCCGGCGGCCCCGGCCCGTGGCGCGGCACCACCGACGCCCCCGTCGCCTTCCTGTGCCCCGTGCCCGGCTACGACCGGCACTTCTCGCTCTGCGACCGCTTCGGCATCGAGATGATCCCGGTGCCGCTGAACGACGACGGCCCGGACATGGCCGTCGTCGAGGAGCTGGTCGCGGCCGACCCGCGGATCAAGGGCATGTGGTGCGTGCCCAAGTACAGCAACCCCACCGGCGCCACCTACAGCCCCGAGGTGGTCCGGCGGCTGGCCACGATGGAGACCGCCGCCCCGGACTTCCGGCTGTTCTGGGACAACGCCTACGCGGTGCACCACCTCACCGACGAGACCGTCGAGATCGCCGACGTCCTCGCGCTGTGCGCCGAGGCCGGCAACCCGGACCGCCCGTTCGTCTTCGGCTCCACCTCCAAGATCACCCTGGCCGGCGCCGGCGTCGCCTTCTTCGGCTCCTCCCCCGCCAACGTCGAGTGGCTGCTGAAGCGGATGTCCTACCGCACCATCGGCCCGGACAAGGTCAACCAGCTGCGGCACGTCCGCTTCCTGCGCGACGCCGAGGGCCTGGCCGCGCACATGCGCCGCCACCGCTCCATCGTCGCCCCCAAGTTCGAGGCCGTCCGGGAGGTCCTGGAGGAGACCCTCGGCGGCAGCGGCGTCGCCGAGTGGACCCGCCCCAAGGGCGGCTACTTCATCAGCCTGGACGTGCTCGACGACTGCGCCGCGCGCGTCGTGCGGCTGGCCAAGGACGCCGGCATCGCCCTCACCCCCGCCGGCGCCACCCACCCCGGCGGCCGGGACCCGCGCGACCGCAACATCCGCCTCGCCCCCACCTTCCCCACCATCGAGGAGGTGCGCGGCGCCGTGCGCGGCGTGGCCACCTGCGTCCTGCTGGCCGCCACCGAGCGGCTGCTGGAGAAGGTCGGATCCCGCTAGAGCGGGTTCACCCGGCACGGGTGCCGTCGGCGGCACCCGTGCCGGGGGCGCGCCGCGCGGGCTCGTAGACTCGCGCACATGGATGCAGCACCCGCCGTCGAAGTCGTCGGCCTGGTCAAACGGTACGGTGACCGCACGGCGGTGGACGGCCTGACCATGACCGTCTCGCGCGGCACGGTCACCGCGGTGCTCGGCCCGAACGGCGCCGGCAAGACCACCACCGTCGAGACCTGCGAGGGCTACCGCCGCCCGGACGCCGGCACCGTGCGGGTGCTCGGCCTGGACCCCTGGCGCGACGGGGCGCGGCTGCGCCCGCGCGTCGGCGTGATGCTGCAGTCCGGCGGCATACCGACCGGCGCCCGCGCCGTGGAGATGCTGCGGCACACCGCGCGGCTGCACGCCCACCCCGTCCCGGTGGACCTGCTGGTGGACCGCCTCGGCCTCGGGTCGTGCGGACGCACCCCGTACCGGCGGCTGTCCGGCGGCCAGAAGCAGCGCCTGGCGCTGGCGATGGCCGTGGTGGGCCGTCCTGAGCTGGTCTTCCTCGACGAGCCGACGGCCGGCCTCGACCCGCAGGCCCGGCACGCCACCTGGGAGCTGATCCGGGACCTGCGGGAGGACGGCGCCACCGTGGTGCTCTCCACCCACCTGATGGACGAGGCGGAGCAGCTCGCCGACGAGGTCGTGATCATCGACGGCGGGCGGGTGGTCGCCGAGGGCACGCCGAAGGAGCTGTGCGACGGCGGCGCCGAGGACGCGCTGCGGTTCTCCGGCCGCCCCGGACTGGACCTGCTCTCGCTGCTGCGCGCGCTGCCCGAGGGGACCACGGCGGAGGAGGTGTCCCCCGGCTCGTACCGGGTCAAGGGCGGCATCGACCCGCACCTGCTGGCCACCGTGACCTCCTGGTGCGCGCAGCACGGCGTGATGCCGGACCGGCTGGCCGTGGGGCGCCGCACCCTGGAGGACGTCTTCCTGGAACTGACCGGACGGGACCTGCGCGCATGACCACCCCACCCACCCCACGCGACACGTCGGGCTCCGGCACCGGGCCCCGGCCCGGGCGGCCGGCGGACGGGGTGCCCGGCCTGCGGTCCACGCTGCCGGCGCCGGCGGCGCGGCGCACGCCGGAGGGCGTCTTCGCCCCGCGCCCCGGGGCGGCGCCGCTGCCCCGCATGGTGCTCGCCCAAGCCCTGCTGGAGACCCGCATCCTGCTGCGCAACCCGGAGCAGCTGCTGCTGACCATCGTCATCCCGGTGCTGCTGCTGGCGGTCTTCTCCACCGTGGACATCGTCGACCTGGACACCGGGGACGGTCAGCGGCCGGTGGACTACCTCACCCCGGGCGTGCTGGCGCTGGCCGTGATGTCGACGGCGTTCACCGGCCAGGCCATCGCCACCGGCTTCGAACGCCGCTACGGCGTGCTCAAGCGGCTGGGCGCCAGCCCCCTGCCGCGCTCCGGCCTGATGGCCGCGAAGACCCTCTCCGTGCTCGCGGTGGAGCTGGCGCAGCTGGTGCTGCTCGTCGTCGTGGCGCTGCTGCTGGACTGGCGGCCGGCCGGCGACGGCGGGGCGTCCGGCGTCGAGACGGCCGTGGCGGTGGTGGCGCTGATCGCGCTCGGCACCGCCGCCTTCTCCGGCCTCGGCCTGCTGATGGCCGGGACGCTGCGGGCCGAGGCGACGCTGGGCGCCGCCAACCTGGTGTTCATCCTGCTGCTGCTGGTGGGCGGCGTGGTCGTGCCGCTGGACCGGTTCGGCGGGGCCGAGCCGGTGCTGGAGCTGCTGCCCATCGCGGCGCTGTCCGAGGGACTGCGCGCGGTGCTGCAGGACGGCGCCGGGCTCCCCTGGGGGCACCTGGGCGTGCTGGCGGTGTGGACGCTGCTCGGCACCGCGGCGGCGGCCCGCTTCTTCCGCTGGGAGTGACGCCTGCTCCGCTGGGGGGCGCTGGCTCTTCCGCTGGGAGTGAGCTTTCTCGCGTCCCGCGCAGGGCCACCCAGGCGCGGGCGGCGCGGAGCGGGCTCGTAGCATGCAGGGGTGCGTACTCCCCTTGCCCTCATCGCCGAGCGGTTCCACGCCTCGCCCGCACTGGTGCGCCGGACGGCGCTGGCCACGATCTGGATCAACGTGCTGGTCGCGGTCACCGGCGGGGCGGTGCGGCTGACCGAGTCCGGTCTGGGCTGCTCGACCTGGCCGCAGTGCGTCCCGGGCAGCCTGACCCCCACGCCGGAGATGGGGATCCACGGCGTGATCGAGTTCGGCAACCGGCTGCTCACCTACGTGGTGTGCGCCGCCATCGGGGCGGCGATCATCGCGGCGCGCAGCGCCCGGCCGTGGCGACGCGACCTGACCCGGCTCGGCTGGGCGCAGTTCTGGCTGGTGATGGGGAACGCCGTGGTGGGCGGCATGGTCGTGCTGACCGGCCTGAACCCGTACATCGTGGGCAGCCACTTCCTGCTGTCGATCGGGCTGATCGCGGTGGCGACGGTGATGTGGCAGCGCTCCCGCGAGGAGCCCGCGCCGGCGCGGCCGGTCGTGCCGACGGCGGTGCGGCAGCTCGCCCTCACCCTCGTCGGCGCGGTGGGCGCCCTGGTCGTGGTGGGGGTCCTGGTCACCGGCACCGGGCCGCACGCCGGTGACGCCCGTGAGGTGGAGCGCATCCCGCTGAACTGGGACCAGGTGACCCAGCTGCACGTGGACCTGGTGTACCTCAGCCTGGGGCTGACCGTGGCGCTGTACTTCGCCCTGCGCGCGGTGGACGCTCCCCGCGCCGCCCGGGCCCGGGTGCGGGACCTGCTGGTGGTGATGCTGGCGCAGGGGGTCGTCGGCTACGTGCAGTACTTCACCCACCTGCCGGAGATCGTGGTCGGGACGCACATCCTGGGCGCCTGCCTGGTGTGGGCGGCGGCCGTCCGGGTGCCGCTGGCGCTGCGCGAGCGCGTGCCCGCGCCGGGCGCGTCTCCGGCGGACCCGGCGGCCCCGGCCGGCCGGGGGGAGGCCGAGGAGCCGGCGGAGGGCGCCGGGGAGGCCGTTCCGGCAGATCGGCCGGCGGAGGCGGTCGCCTCCTAGGAGGCGGCGCGGAGGACGAGCGAGGAGGGGGCGGGCCGTTTGGGCCCGCCCCCTCCTTTCGCGTCCGCTCCCGGAGCTGGGGGTGGGCCAGAGGTGTCCCAGGGCGAGTGGTTGGCCAGGCGCCCCAGCATCGGGAATGGCGCTGAGCGGACGCCGACCGGCGGGGCGGATGGGTGGAGGGGCATGCGCCTGCCAGGAGAGGGTCATGCGCCTGCCAGGAGTTGTCCACAGGTGGCGGGTAGGGGGATGCGCTGCGTTACCACACCATGGGATCCTGAAGAGAGGGGTCCCCCCAGAACAACTGCCCGATCAGGCAACAACACCTGGCATGCCCCTGACCCCCACCTGCGGCGCGAAGGAAGGGCATGCGCGTCACGAAGGTCGGGCATCCATCAGAAGACCGTGTGCCTCCAGAAAGTCATGCGCCTGCCGGAAAGTCATGCGCCCGCCAGAAGGTCATGCACGTGCCAGAAGGTATCCACAGGAGGCACATGGGGGGCTGCACTGCGTTACCGCCCCGTGGGATCCTGAAGAAGGGGGTCCCCCTAGAGCAATTGGTTGATCAGGCAACAACATCTGGCATGCCCGCGTCCGCCGGGCCCGAGCCCTCTCCCCCGGCTCTCCAGCCCTCGCCCTCCAGCCCTGGCGTCCCGGCGTCAGCGGCCGCCGACCTGGATGCCGGCCATCCGCCGCCACTCGTACACCCCGGTGGTGATCCGCTCGGTGACCTCGGGCGGGAACTCCTCGTGCATCCGCACCCCGGCCAGCTCCGCCGCGCGCAGCGCCTCCGCGTGGCCGGGCAGCACCTGGTCCCCCCAGGTCCCGTCGTCGGCGACCAGCACCAGCCGGGTGCGGCCACGGCCGATGTGCGCCGCCTGTCCGTCCGCGCCGCCGCCGTGGGCGGCCGCGAACGCCGCGATCCAGCGGGCCGCCCGGCGGACCTGGCGGGAGGGCTCAGCGGCGGAGGTTGCGGCCTCGGCGGACGCGCCCGGGGTCGGCTCGGGCGCCGGCGATGCGCCCTGCGGGGTGGTCTGCGAACTGTCCATACCCGGATGCTACTAGCCGGTAATACGGGCGGGAAGCCCGCCGCTCCGAACGCCGTCCGCGGGCCGGGGGCACACGGCCCGGAGGGGCCCCCACCCCGGAGGCAAACAGCCCCGGGGCGAAACGGCGAACGGCGAAACGGCCCCCCGGCACACGGCGAAGGGCCTCCTCCGCTCTGCCTGGCGGCGAGCGGAGGAGGCCCTGGGAAGCGGGGTGGGGCGCCGGCGCCCCCGCGACGTCGGCGCAGGAACGGATCAGCGCAGGAACGGGTCGATCGCCACGGCGAGGAAGAGCAGCGACACGTAGGTGATGGACCAGTGGAACAGCCGCATCTCCTTGAGCTTGGCGCCGTCCTCGTCCCTGCGGGCCCGGCCGAGCAGCGCGTGCGCCTCACGCAGCCAGACGGCGCCGAGCAGCAGGGCCACCACCGGGTAGAACCAGCTGGTCCCGGCCGCCGGCCAGAGCAGCAGCGAGACGCCCACCATCACCCAGCTGTAGACCACGATCTGCCGCGCCACGACCGTGTTGGAGGCGATCACCGGCAGCATCGGCACGCCGACGCTCGCGTAGTCCTCCTTCACCCGCATCGACAGCGGCCAGTAGTGCGGCGGCGTCCAGAAGAAGATGACCAGGAAGAGGATGAGCGCCGCCCAGGAGACCGAGTTGGTGACGGCCGACCATCCGATGAACACCGGCATGCAGCCGGCGATGCCGCCCCAGACGATGTTCTGCGCGGTGCGCCGCTTGAGGATCATCGTGTAGCCGACGACGTAGAACAGCAGCGCGGCCAGCGAGAGCGCCGCCGACAGCGGGTTGACCAGCACCGCGAACCACACCGTGGAGACCACCGCGAGGGTGATGCCGAAGACCAGCGCCTCGGGCGGGCTGACCATCCCGGTGACCAGCGGGCGCTGGGAGGTGCGGGCCATCACCCGGTCGATGTCCCGGTCCAGGTACATGTTGAGGGCGTTCGCCCCGCCCGCGGAGAGGTAGCCGCCGATGCAGGTGACGAGGATCAGCGTCAGGTCCGGGAGCCCGCCCTCGGCCAGGAACATCACCGGCACCGTGGTCATCAGCAGCAGCTCGATGATCCTCGGTTTGGTGAGGCTGACGAAGGCCCGGACGCGCGCCCCGAACGGGCGGCGCCGGGGGCTCGCCCCCAGGACCCCGGAGGGTCGGGTTTCGACGGCGGTCACGAACACCCCTGTTCCAGGAAGGCGGGCCGGACGCGCGCGACGGCGCTCCGCGCGACAGGCCGCGCGGGCGGTGTTGGTCGGCGCACGCCCCCCGCGCGCCCCGGCGCCGCGGCGCCGGAGAGCCGTGTGGACATACCCCGTAACTGTAGAGGGTGGCCCCGCGGCGCCCCGCGCCGGGGTGGCCGGGCGCGGCGCCGCCCCCGGCCACCCCGGCGACCGCCCGCCGGTCGGGCCGGTGGGGCGGCGCGGGGGTAGGTCCGGCGGGCCGAGGGACCGCTGGAGCGCTCCGGTGACGCACGGCCGAGCGGCGACGGAGCGTGAGCAGAAGGGGGATGCAGCGCCGGCCGAGCCACACCCCGGCGGGAGCCCAGGCCGGGCCGAAGAGGGGCCGAAGAGGGGCTGAACCGGGCCGAATCCGAGGTCAGCGCGGGCCCCGCCGGCACGGCGCCCGGCCCGCCGGGCGGGCGGCGGCGGGAGGGGGCGAGAGGGGACGGAAGGGACGGCGGAGGAACCACGGAAGATCCACGGAAGGGGGCCGTCAGCAGCACGGAAGAGCGGCGGACGGGGTCCGCGGGCGCCGCCGGGAGGGCCGCGCCGCCCCCGCTCCGGCCTGCGTCGCGGCCCCTCGACGTGACGCCGCTCACGCCCGGTGTGGCAGAAGGCGGCCAGGCCGTCTCAACGCTCGGAGAGACCATGGTCACGACGCTTTCCCAGAGTAGGCTCAGGCGCGGGTCCGCCAACGCCTGGACCCGGCGTCACACATCGCGTCACTGAATTGTGGAAGGAGCCCTGACCAGGGTGAGCAACTCCAAGAGCGCACTCGAATGGACGGAGCTGGACCAGCGGGCCGTGGACACCGCCCGGGTGCTTGCGGCGGACGCGGTGCAGAAGGTCGGCAACGGCCACCCGGGCACGGCGATGAGCCTGGCGCCGGCGGCGTACCTGCTGTTCCAGAAGCTGATGCGGCACGACCCGACCGACCCGAACTGGACCGGGCGTGACCGCTTCGTGCTGTCTCCGGGACACACCTCGCTGACCCTGTACATCCAGCTGTACCTGGCCGGGTACGGGCTGACGCTGGATGACCTGAAGGCCTTCCGCAAGTGGGGCAGCAAGACCCCGGGTCACCCGGAGTACGGGCACACGGCCGGTGTGGAGACCACGACCGGTCCGCTGGGGCAGGGCATCGCGAACGCGGTGGGCATGGCGATGGCCGCCCGCTACGAGCGCGGCCTGTTCGACCCGGAGGCGCCGGCCGGCACCTCGCCGTTCGACCACACCATCTGGGCGATCGTCTCCGACGGCGACCTGGAGGAGGGCATCTCCGCGGAGGCGTCCTCGCTGGCCGGCCACCAGAAGCTCGGCAACCTGATCGCGCTGTACGACGACAACCACATCTCCATCGAGGGTGACACCGCGACCGCGTTCTCCGAGGACGTGCTCGCGCGGTACGAGTCGTACGGCTGGCACGTGCAGCGGGTGGAGCAGGCGCCCAACGGCGACCTGGACGTGCACGCCCTGTACGCGGCGTTCGAGGCGGCGCGGGCGGAGACCGAGCGTCCCTCCATCATCGCGGCGCGCACCATCATCGCCTGGCCGGCCCCGAACGCGCAGAACACCGAGGCCTCGCACGGCTCGGCGCTCGGCGAGGCCGAGGTCGCCGCGACCAAGAAGGTCCTCGGCTTCGACCCCGAGGCCCACTTCGCCGTCGCCGACGAGGTCCTGGCGCACGCCCGGGAGGCGATCGACCGCGGTCGCGCGGCCCGCACGGAGTGGAACGCCGCCTTCGAGGCGTGGCGCGAGGCCAACCCGGAGCGCGCGGCCGAGTTCGACCGGATCGCGGCGGGCAAGCTGCCGCAGGGCTGGGAGAAGGCCGTGCCGTCCTTCCCGGGCGGCAAGGCGGTCGCCACCCGCAAGGCCTCGGGCGAGGTGCTCAAGGCGCTCGGCGCGGTGATCCCGGAGCTGTGGGGCGGTTCGGCGGACCTGGCCGGCTCGAACAACACCACGATCGACGCCTCCTCCTCGTTCCTGCCCGAGGGCAACCCGCTGCCGGAGGCCAACCCCTACGGCCGCACGATCCACTTCGGCATCCGCGAGCACGCCATGGGCTCGACCATGAACGGCATCGCGCTGCACGGCAACACCCGCGTGTACGGCGGCACCTTCCTGGTGTTCTCCGACTACATGCGCCCCGCCGTCCGGCTCGCCGCGCTGATGAAGCTGCCTGTCACCTACGTGTGGACGCACGACTCCATCGGCCTGGGCGAGGACGGCCCCACCCACCAGCCGGTCGAGCACCTCGCCTCGCTGCGCGCCATCCCGGGCCTGAACATCGTCCGCCCGGCCGACGCCAACGAGACCGCGATCGCGTGGCGCACCATCCTGGAGCGCAACGACGCCCCGCACGGCCTGGCGCTGACCCGCCAGAACGTCCCCACCTGGGAGCGTTCCGCCGAGGCCGCCCCGACCGGTGGCGCGTTCGCCTCCGCCGAGGGCACCGCCAAGGGCGGCTACGTCCTCCAGGAGGCCTCGGACGGCAAGCCGAAGGTGGTGCTGATCGGTACCGGTTCGGAGGTGCAGATCGCGGTGGCCGCCCGTGAGGCGCTGGAGGCCGAGGGCATCCCCACCCGCGTGGTCTCCATGCCGTGCGTGGAGTGGTTCGAGGAGCAGGACGAGGCCTACCGCGACGGCGTGCTGCCGCCCGAGGTCAAGGCCCGCGTGGCGGTCGAGGCCGGCATCGGCCTGACCTGGCACCGCTACGTCGGCGCCGCCGGCCAGGTGGTCTCCCTGGAGCACTTCGGCGCCTCCGGCGACTACCAGGACCTCTACCAGGAGTTCGGCCTCACCCACGAGGCCGTCGCCCAGGCCGCCCGGGAATCCCTGGCCGCCGCCACACGCTGACCCGTACGGGGGAGCGCGCGGCGCACGCCGAACCGCCGGTGACCAGCATCGGCGGCAGCCGTTCGGGACGTGCCCTGGTGGGCAGGCCCTACGGAGGAACGCGGTGCGGTGCGGCGGCCGGCTCCGGACCCGTGTCGATCCCCGACCCGGCACGGTCACCGGTCCGGCCGCCGCCTCGGCGCGCCTGCCCCGCGGGGCGCAAACCGGACAATTCACAAAATCCGCGACGAACGCGAAAGAATGGACACCATGACGGACGCACTCCAGCGCCTCAGTGACGAAGGCGTGGCAATCTGGCTCGACGACCTGAGCCGTCGCCGCATCGAGTCCGGCAACCTCGCCGAGCTCGTCCGGGACAGCAACGTCGTGGGCGTGACCACCAACCCCACCATCTTCCAGAAGGCCATCACCGGCGACGAGCTCTACGACGAGCAGCTGCGCGACCTCGCCGTGCGCGGCGTCACCGTCGACGAGGCCGTGCGCATGATCACCACCGCGGACGTCCGCAACGCCTGCGACGTGCTGCGCCCCGTCTACGACGCCAGCGACCGCCGCGACGGCCGGGTCTCCATCGAGGTCGACCCCCGCCTCGCCCACAACACCGAGGCCACCATCGCCGAGGCCCGCCAGCTGTGGTGGCTGGTGGACCGCCCCAACCTGTTCATCAAGATCCCCGCCACCGAGGCCGGCCTGCCCGCCATCACCGAGGTCATCGCCGCCGGGATCAGCGTCAACGTCACGCTGATCTTCTCCCTCGAGCGCTACCGCGCCGTGATGGACGCCTACCTCACCGGCCTGGAGAAGGCCAAGGCCGCCGGCCGCGACCTGGCCTCCATCGAGTCCGTGGCCTCGTTCTTCGTCTCCCGCGTGGACACCGAGATCGACAAGCGCCTCGACAAGCTCGGCGGCGACGCCGCCTCCGCCGCCCGCGGCAAGGCCGCCATCGCCAACGCCCGCCTGGCCTACGCCGCCTACGAGGAGGTCATCGCCTCCGACCGCTGGCAGGCCCTCGCCGCCGACGGAGCCCAGCCGCAGCGCCCGCTGTGGGCCTCCACCGGCGTGAAGGACCCGGCCTACAACGACACCCGCTACGTCGTCGAGCTGGTCGCCCCCGGCACGGTCAACACCATGCCCGAGGCCACCCTGGAGGCCACCGCCGACCACGGCGAGGTCCGCGGCGACACCGTCCGCGGCACCTACGAGCAGGCCCGCGCCGACCTCGCCGCGCTGGTGGAGCTCGGCATCTCCTACGAGGAGGTCGTCAAGCTGCTCGAGGACGAGGGCGTGGAGAAGTTCGAGGTCAGCTGGAACGAGCTGCTGCAGTCCGTCTCCGGCCAGCTGGAGCGCTTCGCCCCCCGCGACTGACACAGCCGGCAGGGCACGGCGGCACGGCCCGGCGCGACCACCCGTCGCCCCCGGGCCGTGCCGACGTGGTCGCCGACGAAGCGCGGCGCCCCGCGTCCGCACGCCCCCCATCCGCCCCACTGCCTACCCGCTGATCGGCAGGCCGGACCCGGCCTGAACGCCGCTGTGAAGGGCAAACACCACGTGACCACCATCAACGAGATTCCGGGCAACGCGGCGCAGAACCCGCTGCGCGACCCGCGGGACCGGCGGCTCCCGCGCATCGCCGGGCCGTCCGGACTGGTGATCTTCGGCGTCACCGGAGACCTGTCCCGCAAGAAGCTGATGCCCGCCGTCTACGACCTGGCCAGCCGGGGGCTGCTGCCCCCGGGCTTCTCCCTGGTCGGTTTCGCCCGCCGCGACTGGGAACACGAGGACTTCGCGCAGGTCGTGCACGACGCCGTCAAGGAGCACGCCCGCACCCCGTTCCGCGAGGAGGTGTGGCAGCAGCTCGTCCAGGGCGTCCGCTTCGTCTCCGGCACCTTCGACGACGACAACGCGTTCGACACCCTGCGCCGCACCGTCGACGAGCTCAACGAGGCCCGCGGCACCGGCGGCAACTTCGCGTTCTACCTCTCCATCCCGCCGGGTTCCTTCCCCAAGGTCGTGCAGCAGCTGAAGAAGCACGGCCTCGCCGACCCGCCGGAGGGCTCCTGGCGGCGCGCCGTCATCGAGAAGCCGTTCGGCCACGACCTGGCCAGCGCGCAGGAGCTCAACCGGATCGTGCACGACGTCTTCCCCCCGGAGTCGATCTTCCGGATCGACCACTACCTCGGGAAGGAGACCGTCCAGAACATCCTGGCGCTGCGGTTCGCCAACTCCATGTTCGAGCCGCTGTGGAACCGGTCGTACGTGGACCACGTGCAGATCACCATGGCCGAGGACATCGGCATCGGCGGCCGCGCCGGCTACTACGACGGCATCGGCGCCGCCCGCGACGTCATCCAGAACCACCTGCTCCAGCTGCTCGCGCTGACCGCGATGGAGGAGCCGGCGAGCTTCGACGCCGACGCGCTGGTCACCGAGAAGCTCAAGGTCCTCTCCGCGGTGCAGCTGCCCGAGGACCTCGGCGCCAACACGGTGGCCGGCCAGTACACGGCCGGCTGGCAGGGCGGCAAGAAGGTCGTCGGGTACCTGGAGGAGGAGGGCATCCCCGCCGACTCCAAGACCGACACCTACGCCGCCATCCGGCTGGACATCGCCAACCGGCGGTGGGCCGGGGTGCCGTTCTACCTGCGCACCGGCAAGCGCCTCGGCCGCCGCGTCACCGAGATCGCGGTGGTCTTCAAGCGCGCCCCGCACCTGCCGTTCGACTCCACCGCCACCGAGGAGCTCGGCGAGAACGCCCTGGTCATCCGGGTGCAGCCGGACGAGGGCGTCACGGTGCGGTTCGGCTCGAAGGTTCCGGGCACCTCCATGGAGGTGCGCGACGTCACCATGGACTTCGCCTACGGCGAGTCGTTCACCGAATCCAGCCCCGAGGCGTACGAGCGGCTGATCCTGGACGTGCTGCTCGGCGACCCGCCGCTGTTCCCCCGCCACCAGGAGGTCGAACTCTCCTGGCGCATCCTCGACCCGATCGAGGAGTACTGGGCCACGGAGGGCAAGCCCCAGCCGTACACCGCCGGCACCTGGGGACCCGCCGCGGCCGACGAGATGCTCGCACGCGAAGGACGGAGCTGGCGCCGGCCATGATCATCGACCTGACGGACACCACGTCCAGCCGCATCAACAGCGCCCTGGTGGACGCCCGCCGGTCCTCCGGCAGCCCCGCCGTCGGCATGGTGCTCACCCTCGTCATCGTCACCGACGAGGGCAACCACTACGACGCGCTGAAGGCCGCCTCCGAGGCGTCCCACGAGCACCCGTGCCGCATCCTCACCGTCATCAAGCGCCCCGGACGCACCTCCCGGGCACGCTCCGGCGCCCGGCTGGACGCCGAGGTGCGGGTGGGCGGCGAGGCCGGCGCCGGGGAGACCGTGCTGCTCCGGCTGCACGGCGAGCTCGCCGACCACGCCGAGTCGGTCGTCCTGCCGCTGCTGCTGCCGGACGCCCCGGTGGTGGTGTGGTGGCCGGAGGACGCGCCGAACGACCCGGGCCGCGACCCGCTGGGCAGCCTGGCGGCGCGCCGCATCACCGACGCGGGCGCCGCGGAGACCCCGCTGAAGGCCCTGGAGGCCCGCGCCCGGTTCTACTCCCCCGGCGACACCGACCTGGCCTGGACCCGTGCCACGCCGTGGCGGTCCATGCTCGCCGCCGCGCTCGACCAGCCGCACACCGCGCTGAAGAGCGCCGTGGTGGAGGGCGAGGCGGGCAACGCCACGGTGGACCTGGTCCGGCTGTGGCTCTCCTCCCGCCTCGGTGTGCCGGTGGACCGGCGCACCGCCGAGGGGAACGGCATCAGCCGGGTGGCGCTGACCATGGACGCCGGCGAGCTGTGCCTGCACCGCACCGAGCCCTCCAGCGCCGTGCTCACCATGCCCGGCCAGCCGGACCGGCAGGTGGCGCTGAAGGAGCGGGACATCGCCGAGCTGATGGCCGAGGAGCTGCGCCGGCTCGACCCGGACGAGGCGTACGAGGCGACCCTGCGGCACGGGCTGGAGCTGCTCGGCAGCAAGGCCGCCGGCAAGGCCCCGGCCACGGAGACCTCCGAGGGCGCCGAGGGCGCCGAGGGCGCCGCCGCGCCGGCCGCCGGGGCCGCCCCGGCCGAGGCACCCGCGGCCGAGGCACCCGCCGAATCGGACGCTTCGGCGTCCGCCGACGCGGGTAGGCGCGCTGGCACGGGCGCCGAGGCCGAACCGGCGAAGAACCGCCGGGGCGGTCGCCGGGCCGGCGCGGCCGGTGCCGGGGAGACCCGCGGGTCCGAGGAGCCCGAGCACGCCGCCTCCCCCGGCGGCGGGAAGGCGTGAGCGCATGAAGCAGCCGAGTGAGCGAAGCGAGGGATCGGCGGCATGAGTCGTCCGGAACTCAGCGTGCACACCGACGCGCCGGCCATGGCCCGGTCGGTGGCGGCCGCCCTGGCCGAGGCCGTCGCGGCGGCCCAGGCCGAGCGGGGCAGCGCCAGCGTGGTGCTGACCGGTGGGCGCAACGGCAACGCGCTGCTGGCCGAGCTGGCCGGCATGGCGCGCGGTGACGTGGACTGGTCCCGGGTGGACCTGTGGTGGGGCGACGAGCGTTTCCTGCCCGAGGGCGACGCCGACCGCAACGCCACCCAGGCCCGCGACCGGTTCCTCGGGGCGGTCCCGCTGGACCCCGCCCGGGTGCACGTGATGCCGGCCTCGGACGGCCCGGACGGCGCGGACCCGGAGGCGGCGGCCGAGCGCTACGCCGCCGAGCTCGCCGAGGCCTCCCGGGTGGAAGGGCTCGCCGAGCAGCGGGTGCCGCTGTTCGACGTGGTGCTGCTGGGCGTCGGCCCGGACGCCCACGTGGCCTCGCTCTTCCCGGGCCGGCCGGAGCTTTCGGAGGGCGACGCCACCGTGCTCGCGGTGCGCAACTCCCCCAAGCCGCCGCCGACCCGGGTGACGCTCACCCTGCCGGCCATCCGCACCGCCCGCGAGGTGTGGCTGCTGGCGGCCGGCGAGGACAAGGCGGAGGCGGTGGCCAAGGTGATGGAGGACAGCGCCGAGTCCGGCGACGTCCCGGCCGCCCTGGTCTCCGGCCGCCGCCGCACCGTGCTCTTCGTCGACCAGGCCGCGGCGACCAAGATCCGCTAGCCGGCCGGCCGGCGACCGCCGCACGAGACGGGCCGGGGCGGCGCTCCCCCGCGGGAGCGCCGCCCCGGCCCGTTCGCCTCCGGTTCCTTCCTCGGCGGCCCGTTCGCCTCGGCGGCCCGTTCGCCTCCGGCTCGCCCCCTTGGGACGGGCGTCGGGTCAGGGCACCAGGACCAGCCGGCCGCGGACGCCGCCGGCGGACAGCCGCCGGTGGGCCTCGGCCGCGTCCTCCAGCGGCAGGGTGTCCGCCACGCGCAGGCTCAGCCGCCCCGCCTCGGCCAGCCGGACCACCTCGCGGAGCTGGCCGGCGTCCACGCCGACGTGGTGGGTGTGCACCCGCACGTTGCGCAGCGCCACGGGGCCGGCTCCGTTGAGGGAGACGAAGGCCCCGCCGACCCGGGCCGCGTCCAACGCCTCGTTGCCGATCCCGGCCGCGTCCAGCACGCCGTCCACCCCGCCCGGCACCAGCCGCCGCACCGCCTCCGCCAGCGGCTCGTCCCGCCGCACGAAGAACTCGGCACCGAAGCCGCGCACCGCCTTCTCGTCGGCCTCCCCCGCCTGCGCCACCACCCGCAGGCCGCGCGCCACCGCCAGCTCGACCGCCAGGCCGCCCAGACCGCCCGCCGCCCCGGTCACCAGGACGGTGCCCGAGGGCGGCAGCGCCAGCGCGTCCAGCGACTGCCAGGCGGTGACCGCGTTCAGCGGCAGGGTGGCCGCCTGCTCGGCCGGCACCCCGCGCGGCGCCGGGGCCACCGCCCCCACGTCGAGCACCAGGTACTCGGCGTACGCCTTCGTCGGCAGGGCGAGCCGGTCGGACATCCCGATCAGCTGGTCCCCGACCGCGTACTCCGTGACGCCCTCGCCCACGGCGTCCACCGTGCCGGCCGCGTCCCACCCCAGGCCGGTCCGCACCCCGACGGGGTGGAAACCGGCCTGGGCGAGCAGGCCGAGACGGGTCATCACGTCGACCGGGTTCACCGCGGCGGCCGCCACCCGCAGCCGCACCTGCCCCGGCCCCGGCTCCGGGACCGGCACCTGAACGACCCGCATCACCTCGGGGCCGCCGAACTCCTCCACCACCACGGCACGCATGCTCCGAAACACTCCTCACCTGCGCTTGTCGCTTCACACGGGCCCCTTCGTGGCCCGCCGCGAACCATGCTGCCGAGTGCTACTCTCCAGCGGGAAGTACGTACCTGACGGTGCGTACCGCACTCCAAGGAGCGCCTCGGGAAGGGGAATACGAACGCATGGCGACGACGACCGCGGCCCAGCGCCGCCAGCAGGCGCGCCTCGCCTATGACGCCTACCTCGCGAGCTGTCCCTCCCGTCAGCTGCTGGACCAGATCAGCGGCAACAAGTGGCTCACCCTGCTGCTCACCGCGCTGGCCGACGGCCCCCGCCGGTACAGCGAACTCGGGCGGCAGATCGCCGGGGTGAGCCAGAAGATGCTGACCCAGTCGCTGCGCGCCATGGAGCGGGACGGACTGGTCACCCGGACGATCACGCCGACCGTCCCGGTGCGCGTCGACTACGAACTGACCCCGCTGGGCCGCAGCCTGCTCCCGGTGGTGGCGGCGATGAAGGCGTGGGCGGAGAGCAACATGGACCGGGTGAACCACGCCCGCGAGCGGTACGACGCCGAGCAGCGTGCCGCAGAGCAGCGGCCGGCGGCCGAACAGCGACCGGCGGCTGAGCGGCCGGCGGCCGTGGGGAGCTGAGCGGGGAACCCCGCGAGCCGGCTCAGCCCACCGCGCCGGTCGCCGGCACGCCCGCCGCGGCGCCCGCCGGCGGCCGGCCGGTGGCGCCCAGCAGCAGGTCCCAGGGGTCCCCGCCGGCGTCCTCGTCCGCGTCCCCGGCACCCGCCGAGGACGCGGAGGACGTGACCGCGGACGACGTGGCCGCGGACGACGTGGCCGCGGCGAGGCCGAAAACCGTCCGGCGCATCGAAGCCAGCGCCTCCACCACGGGCGTCGGCGGCCGGTAGCGGCTCCCCGTGGCGCGCGCCAGGTCGTCCCCGTGCAGGGCGAGCTCGCTCAGGCCGAACATCACCTGCAGGCCCACCGGGATCGGCCCGTACTGGTGGGCCATCAGCTCGTCCGGGGTGCGGGCGAGGTCGAGGAACCGGGTGGCCTGCCGGCGCAGCGCCCGCCGCGCGGCCGTGGCGTCCCCGGCGAAGGCCGCCACCGCCCGGAGGTTCTCCGCCGACAGCTCCCCGGGGGCGAACGGCGCGGCCAGGCGGCCGGCGCGGCTGCGCTCCAGCAGGTCGGCGAACCGGCGGAAGGTCTCGGCGAGGTGCGCCGTCAGGTCGCGGACGGTCCAGGGCGGGCAGGGCGTGGGCAGCCCGCCGAGGTCCGGCCCGTCGGCCGCCGCCAGGTAGCGGTCCAGCTCGTCCCGGAGCCAGTCCGCCGAGGCGGGCCAGTGGTCGGCGCCGTGGTAGGCGTGCAGGCCCTCGGGCAGCGGCCCGGCCGCAAAGCCCGTCCCGGGTGCCGCGCCGGGCGCCGTCCCGGGTGCCCTGTCCGGTGCCGTGCCGGTCCCGGGGGTCATGGCCGTCACCGTCCTTCCGCGAGCAGCAGCCGGACGCCGCGGGCCGTCTCGGCGTTGCGGAGCACCGTGAGTCCGGCGTCCGCGCAGCGCGCGGCCAGCCAGTCGGGGCCGATGCGCAGCTTCGGGTAGGCGCCGGTCTCCAGGGTCCACTCGTCCGCTCGCCGGATGTACAGCAGGTCGTGGACGGTGACGGTGTCGGCGTCCCGCTCCTCCAGGAAGCAGGTCAGCAGCCGGTCCGGGGCGGAGCGCACCGGGATGAAGCGCGCGCTGCCGCTCGGCAGCCGGGTGAGGTCGCGCCAGGTGACCACGAACCGGCCGCCGGGGGCGAGGGCGCGGGCGACGTCCGCGAGCAGGGCGGTGACGTCGTCCTTGGTCGCCAGGTGGGTGAGCGTGTCGCCCATGCAGACCACGGCGGCGACGGTCCCCGGGTCGGCGGCCTTCGGCAGGGCCGTCCTCAGGTCGGCCCGCACGGGGCGCACCCCCGGGCGGCCGGAGGCGTGCCGCGCCAGCTCGTCGAGGAGTTCGGCGCTGGTGTCGACGGCGACGACGGGGTCGAAGCCGAGGTCGGCGAGGGCGAGCGTCTGCGCGCCGGATCCGCAGCCGAGGTCGACGGCGACGCTGCCCGCCGTACCGCCCGGGCGGACGCCGAGCTCCCGGAGGAGTTCGCGCTGCCCGGCGGCGTGCGCGGGGAGGTCGCCGCCCAGCATCCAGGTGTAGTGCGCGGCGAGCAGTCGTTCGTAGTGGTCCTCGGCCGCTGTGGTCATCCCACTCCCCTCGTCTGCGGGCATTCTTCCTCGCGGCCGAGGGCGGCGTCGAGCGCTTTCCGGCCCTCCCTCTCCCTCCCGCCTCCTTCATTGACAGCAGGCTGTCAATATGACAGTCTGCTGTCATGACGACGACAGAGCACCCCACCCGCACCGTCCACCTGGCCATCTACGACGACCTGGCCGACTGGGAGGTCGGACACGCCGTCGCACACATCCGCAACGGGGCCTACCAGCGGCAGCCCGGGCGGTACGACGTGCGCACGGTCGGCGAGACCGGCCAGGCGGTGACCACCATGGGCGGCGTCCGCCTCCTTCCCGACCTCACGCTCGCCGAGCTGGAGCCCGACGACAGCGCGATGCTGATCCTGCCCGGCGCGGGCGGCTGGGACCGCGGGGAGCACGCCCCGTTCGCCCGCAAGGCGCGCGCCTTCCTGGACGCCGGCGTCCCGGTGGCCGCCATCTGCGGCGCCACGGCCGGCCTGGCCCGGGAGGGCCTGCTCGACGACCGCGCGCACACCAGCGCCGCCCTGGAGTACCTCGCCGCCACCGGCTACGCCGGCTCCGACCGCTACCGGGAGGCGGCGGCGGTGACCGACGCCGGGCTGGTCACGGCCGGCCCCACCGCCCCCGTCGAGTTCGCCCGGGAGATCCTGGCCCAGCTCGACACCCACGAGCCGGAGGTGCTGGACGCCTGGTACCGGCTGTTCGCCCAGCACGACCCCACCGCCTACGGCGTCCTGATGGCGGCGGGGGCGCGGTGACCACCGCGGCGCCCGGCGGGCGGGAGCCCGAACTGCTCTCCGCGGCCGCCCTGACCGCCTTCCGGCTGAACGGCCAGTTCCTGGACGTCGCGGAACGCCTGGCCACGCCGGCCGGCCTGACCGCCGCCTGGTGGCAGGTGCTCGGCGCCGTGCTGCGCGAGCCCCTCCCGGTGGCCGGCATCGCCCGCGCCATGGGCATCACCCGGCAGAGCGTCCAGCGGATCGCCGACCTGCTGGTCGCCAAGGGGCTCGCCGAGTACCGGCCCAACCCGGCGCACCGCCGGGCCAAGCTGCTCCAGCCGACGGAGCGGGGCCGGGCCGCCGTCGACCGCATCACCCCCGGCCACGCCGAACTGGCGCGCCGACTGGCCGACCAGCTCGGCGTGGACGACCTCCGCGCGGCGGTCGACGGGCTGCGCAAGCTGTCCGCCGCGCTGGACGCCCTGGCGGCGGACGCCGCCGGCGACGGACGCACCGACAACTCCCCCGGCCGACCGCGAGACGAACGCACCACCCGGCCGGCCTCCACCGGACCAGGTGTCCGATCAACCCAAACCATATGAAAAGATCGTCGGGCTCATCGGTGGGGGCTCGCGGGGTCGACGAGCCGACCCCGCGAGCCCCCATCGGCTTCCACCCCGTCAAGGAGGTCGAGAACATTGGCTTGGGGCCTGCTCCGCCGCAACCGCACGTCTGGCGGATTCACAGGCGGTGGTCTCTACCCCCGGGTGCCACCCGGCGCCGGGGTGTTCACCTGCGACGTCACGGACCCGGTCGGCCAACCGCTCCCCGGCGCCGAGATCACCGTCACCGACGCCACCACCCGCCGGGAGCAGGTGAAGGGCACCTCCGGGCCGTTCGGCACCTTCGTCGCCCCACTACCGCCCGGCGAGTACTCCGCCCTGATCAGCGCGGACGGCCTGCAGCCGGTCCGCCGCGCCTTCGACGTCGCGCCCGACGCCCGCAGCGCCCTTGGACAGGTCCAGCTGATGCCCGCCCCGCACAAGGAGCTGCCCGCCCCCGGCACCTGGCTGTTCGATCCCCCGCACACGGCCATCCGCTTCATCGCCAAGCACGTCGGCATGGCCCACGTGCACGGCCGCTTCACCCGCTTCAGCGGCGACATCCGCGTCGCCGAGCGCATGGAGGACTCCTACGTCGAGGTGACCATCGACGCCGCGAGCATCTCCACCGGCAACCGCACCCGCGACAACCACCTGCGCTCGGCCGACTTCCTCGACGTCGCCAACCACCCCTACCTGCACTTCGTCAGCCAGCGCTTCGTCAACGAGAGCGGCTCGAAGTGGACCATCCACGGCACCCTCACCATGCACGGCGTCAGCCGCTCGGTCACCCTGGACACCGACTACCTCGGCATGGTCAACGGCGGCTACGGCGAGGAGCTCCGCTGCGCCGCCCTCGCCACCGCCCAACTGCACCGCGACGACTTCACCCTCAACTGGCGCCAGATGCTCGCCCGCGGCATCGCCGTGGTCGGCCCCACCATCAAGCTGGAACTCGACATCCAGGCCATGTACCAGAGCCCCAACACCCCCATCCCCCCGGAGTAACCCACCCGAGTCCTCAGGACTCCCCGCCCCCGGCCCCCCGCTGACCCAGCCGGGGGGCCGGGGCGGCCCGCCGTTCCTGACAGTTCCCGCTCACCGGTCCAGGGGAACGCCCGCCAACTCCTCCTCCAGCGCCCGCAGCTCCCCCGCAGGGCAGAGGAAGAGGACGTTGAACGCCACGTCGCCGGTCCCCCACGCGGTCATGCCGGGGAAGCGGGAGCCCCAGCAACCGCCCTGGTGGTTCAGGATCTCCAGCAGGGTCGACCGACGTTCCGGCTCTCGGGACAGCACCAGTCCGGCGTCGCCGACGACAACCAGATAGCGCCGCGACGGCATCCAGCCCAGATCGCCCAGACAGTCGTTGAGGGCGTTCCAGTTCCATCCGAAGTACACCGGGAACTCGAACGCACGCGAGAACTCCTCGAACACCCCCTGCGAGTCGAGCATCCGCCGCCCGTCCAGCCGCGCGACGAACGACATCCCCCCGGGAGGAAGGACGTCCCAACCAGCGCCTCAACTTCAGACGGGCCCAGCAAGGCCACCTGCGCAAGAGGGCGGAAAGTCTGCGCCGATCCTCTCCGCACAGTCGCTCAGCGCTCCTCGAACGTGGGAGTGACACAGCCGGCCCCCGGGCATTCAGCAGAGTGCGTCCTACTCTTCCTCAAGGGTTCGATGCCGGACCTTCTCGTAGACATCCCAGGCCCATTCCTCCTGATTCATGAGCGCCTCCCAATAACCCGCTTGCCGCCATTCCCCCGGTCCGACGACCAGAGAACCCGATGGAAGTGATGGACACCTGCCAGAACGGGGGCATGTCGGGGGAGGAGACCGTGAAGAGGGTGCTGTCGAAGACGGCGGGAAGCTCCCCGGGACCGAGATCGATCCGGAATCCCGGAACCTTGCCTCGCACCGCCAGGACCTCCAGCACCGCGTACGTCGCGCCAGCGCGGAGAACCTGGGTGCCCTGCCCCGCCTCGCCCTCGTACCTGACCTTCATCACTGCACCCTTCGGTTCATCACGACCTTGTGCAGTCGAAGGGGTACGACCTGCCCGGTGACGGGGTTCTCATGGCAGTGCACCTGAAGATCACCGTACCAGCCGCTCACAGCGCCATGGAACGACCGTGGAGCTCCGCCTCGGCAAGCAGAGCGCGCTGCTCGTCACTTGCCGCTTCAAGACTCACGCCTCCCCGGCCGAGCATGACGAGCGAGGTCAGCAGGAACCCTCGCAACTGCTGTCGATAGACCGGATGGTCTGTCGAGAAGTAGTCGTCGAAGACGGTCCTGACGAACCCCCGGAACTGCTCGACATCGATGTTGAACATATCCCCCGCAACAGGAACGAGCCCCGTCGGACAACCCATCAGCTGCCCGATACATTCCGTGAGGCTGACGTACAACCGCCCGAGTCGCAGCGATGGGCTCCAGACCGTCTGATCGTTGACGTCGAAAACATAGCTCACGATCCCAGTCTATTATGATCTCCACCATGGAATTGGGACCACGCAGCCTCTTCATCTCGGCCTCACTTCGAAGGCACTGCGGGGTCGAGAACGCTCACGGGGTTCCAGGAAGCGGACCGAAACGCGAAGGCGAACGGTGATCACCGTCATCTTCGTGCCAGCCTATGGCGCCGGCCACCACATAGTTGTCGTCATCATTCAACAGAAACATCCGCGCTCCGGACGGACGCTCGACGGCCCGCTCACCGAGTACCGCCAAATCGACCTCGTAAAGAGACAGGGTCTCATAGATCGGGCGCACCAGCATGAGTCGAACGGAGCGAAAACAACGTCCACCCGACTTTCATACGCCTGCGCATCCACGCTCCGCAGCAGAAGAGTGCGATGACTGACGGAGTACTGCCAGGCCTGGAACCTGCGATCCCATGCAGCAATCTTCTCCATTATTGCACCCCATTCACCGATCACCCGGCCTCGGGAGGTTCGGTTGCGGGAACTGCACCACTTCACCATCCCGGTAGAACGTAATGGTGTCCCACGTGCCGGTCCTCTACACGCAGAGCCAGCCCCACTTGATACATCTCCCATTCGGTGGCCAACCAGTTGTCCCCAGATCCCCGTACACAGGCTGCTCGCCCGCGGCATCGCCGTGGTCGGCCCCACCATCAAGCTGGAACTCGAAACCCAAGCCATGTACCAGAGCCCCAACACCCCCATCCCCCCGAACTAACCCACCCCGAGCCCATCCCCCCGGGCCCCGGCTGTTCCAGCCGGGGCCCGGGGTCAGGAGTACCTGGCGGTCGCCTCCAGCGCCCCGGCGCACCGACCTCACTCCAGGGCAACGATCATCCCCCAGGACGTCGGCGAGTCTGGCGAACCAAGGAAATCATCCAGAGCGAACTCTGTTTCACGATCGAGCGGCTGACCTTCCACCCAGACGGATTCACATTCAGGGCACATGTAGAACACCTGCGCAGTGTGAACCCGTCTGTAGCGCCTGATCCAGTCCTGTCCGCAATGGAAACACGCGATCTTCTCGTTCACGGGCGACCCACCGCGTGCTCACTGGAGTGGGGACAGGGCCGCCAACTCCCCCTTCAGTGTCTCAACCTCATCCCGACCACACAGGAGAACGACGTTGAACGCCCCAGTATGGTCGCGCTCCGAACGCCCGGCCCATGCTGAACCAACTTCCTGCATGGTCACAAAAAAGAGCTGGCGCTCCGCCGGCTCCCGCGAAAGCATCATGGAAGGATCTGTGGCAATTGCCAGGTAATGGCGCGCAGAGATCCATTCTAGGCTTCGGAGACAAACGGACAGCGAAGGCCAACTCCACTCGAAATCGACTGGCAGACTAAAGGCTCGGGAGCACTCGTCGAACAGTCCCCAAGAATCGGCCATGCGCTTCCCGTCGAGTCGAGCAGTGAAGAAACGATCCGCAGGAGGCAGCAGTTGCGACACAGGACCCTCGAGATCGTCCGCGACGACATGCAACCAGGGAGCATTCGGTCGCCACCAGCCGGCCGAGGTATCCGTTTCAGCCACAGATCCACCAATCGCCTCGGAGCACTCGTCACATATGAGGGGACAGCATCGCCTCGAGCGAGGCCACTTCCCCGGGAGGGCAGAGGAGTAGAAGATTGAAGGCCGAGTCGGCTTCTCCCCAGTCAGCCATCCTCCGATATGGATTCGCCCACCCCTGGCCGGTTTCGTTCATGATCTCAAAGAATGTCGACCGACGGCCAGGCTCAGCCGAGAGTAGACGATGCGAATCTCGGACAACCACCAAGTAGTGGCGCGCAGGGATCCACGAGAGGTCCCGCAAACAGTCCCTGAGCGCATCCCAGTTCCTTCCGAAGTAGGAAGGAAACCTGAGTCCTCGATCAAACTCCGCGAACAGGCCGGGGGCATCTCTCATACGCCCACCCTCCAGGTCGGCGACAAACGCGAGCCCCGAGGGCGGCAGTAGATCGGCAACGCGGACGGCGCCGTCGACTACCACATGCAGCCACGGACGCTCCTCGGACCATATACTCCGAATATCCGTCAATGGTAGACAATCCATGTCATATAACGGTTCGTTTCCCGTCAGGGAAGTCGGGGTACCAAAGAGGCCCACTCATCGAGCCGTTCGCGCAGCCCTCGATCGCCGACATGTTCTCGGACTGCCATCAGAGGTGTAAGGAGATTCTTGATCCGACGCATCCGGAGAATCGCCCCCCTGTCCCTGGTCTTCCACTCGTCGACGCTCCGTTCGACCTCTGCGGGCAACGCGTCGATCATCCCCAACATCTCGCCGCAGAGGGCGTCAGGATCGAGCATGGAATCCGACGAGTCAGGGCCGAGATATCTGATCAAGTAGGACCGAACATTCGCTTCCTCCGCGCCCCAGACCAGAGGCTCCAGATTCAGCGAATCTCGCTTGCCATGGATCGCCGCGATAGCGACCCGCCCCCATAGAACGCGCACACCAGCCAAAGTGTCAGTTGTCTGGTATCTGCCGACGGCAAGCGAGCGGACACCTTCCCACCAGTTGTTCGGGGCAGTGCTCGGCGCGCTTCTCGCCTGCTCGACGGTTGCCTCCACTTCAGATGGTCCGAGCAAAGCCAAGTGGGCCAGAGAAGGGAACGTGAGCGCCATCTGGTCATGCCTTTCTCATGGAAATACTACTCCCGCCTGCTCGAACGCCTCCCTGCCTATACTAAGGCTCTCAGGTGACGGACGGTAATGTCCACTTCTGTTGTTGAGTTCCAAGCCGAAATAAGTCCCATCCGATCCGGCAAGATCAGCCTCTCCGGCAGCCCGTACGGCGCCACCTCCAGTCAGCACCGGATGCTTCAGCTCCACACCATCAACGATCTTCGGAATGATGACCAGTTGACCATCGAGCTTAACGGCCCACTTGATCGTGCCGTTGTTGATCACATCATCGAATCCGTCTTCGCCGACGCTCATCGGCCTCACACCCAGGCGCTCCGCGTCTGCCAATTCTCGTGAGAGTTGACCAGGCAACTGGTTTTCGAACACGCCGCAGTTGGCCAGGCCCAGCGGGTCGATCCGCAGCCACGGGTTCGAGACGTATGCGTGGTGGTTGAGGGCGGGCTCCAGTCCCAGGGGATCCGGGCTGAGGTACCTCGCGGTCTCCGGGTCGTAGTAGCGCTGGTAGTTGTAGTGGAGGCCGGTCTCCTGGTCGGCGTACTGGCCGGGGAAGCGTAGGGGGCAGTCGGCCTCTGCGGGGGGAGCGGGGAGGGGGGCGCCCCAGAGGGTGGTGCGGTGCTGCCAGGCGATCCGGCCGTCGGGTGTCACCAGTTCGGTGGGGGTGCCGACGAGGTCCGTGATGACGGCGTAGAGGCGGGCGTCGGGGGCGGGGCCCGGGGCGTCTCCCGTCGCCGGGGGTGCCGTGACGGTTTGGGTCAGCGGGCGGTGGGTGGTGGGGGCGTAGTCCCAGGTGGTCGTCTCGCCGGTGGCGTCGACCTGTTCGGCCAGGCGGCTGCCGTCCCAGGAGAAACGTATCTCCTCGGCCGCGGTGCCGTCGTCGGCCAGCCGGCGCTTGGCGGTGCGGCGGCCGAGCGGGTCGTAGGTGTAGTGCCAGCGTTCGCCGTCCGGGTTGGTGGCCTCGACGAGGCGGTCCTCGGCGTTCCAGCGGTACGTCCACTCCCTGGTGCCGCCGCTGAGCAGCCGCCGGGTGGCGCGGACCGTCCGTCCCTGGGCGTCGTGCTCGTAGGTGGTGCGGCCGGCGCGGCGAACCAGGGTGCCGTCGTACTCGCGCGCGCCGTAGGAGGCGAGCGCGGTGGCGCCGGCGTGCTTGAGGTTGCCGGCGGCGTCGTAGGCGTAGGTCTCCGTCCAGCCGTGCGCGTGGACGGCGGTCACCCGGCCCGCGCGGTCGAGGTCGAAGCGGCGGGTGCCGGAGGTCAGGTCGCGGATCTCGGTGAGGTGGCCGTCCTCGCGGTAGGCGTAGGAGCGGTGTTGCAGCAGGCGGCGGGCGGCCTCGGACTGGGCCGTGACCGCACCCTCGTGCGGGACCGAGGCGAGCGTCTGGGTGGTCAGCCGGTGGTTGCCGTCCCAGGTCTGGGTGAGTTCGACGTGCTCGCCCAGCCGTCGGGTGGTCTCGTGGCCGGCCGCGTCGTGCTCCAGGGCGAGGGTGTGGCCGCCGGTGTGCAGGGTGGCGGGGCGGCCGGCCGCGTCGTAGGTCCACCGGGAGAGCACGCCGGAGGGGGTGCGGCGTTCGGTGCGGCGGCCGAGCGGGTCGTAGCCGAACGTCGTGGTGCGGCCGTCCACGGTCTCGGCGAGCACCCGGCCGAGCGGGTCGCGGTCGAACCGCACCTCGGCGTCCGGGCCGGCGGCGTGCACCAGGCGGCCGGCCGCGTCGTAGCCGAAGGTCGTGGTGGACGTCGCGGAGGCGGTGGTCGTGCCGTCCTCGGCGCGCTGCTCGACGGTGCGGCCGAGGAGGTCGCGGGTGAAGGTGACGGTCTGCCCGGCGCCGTTGGTGCGGGAGACGAGCTGCCCGGCCGCGTCGTGGGTGTAGCTGATGGTGCGGCCGTTGAAGTCGGTCTCGCTCACCAGGCGGCCGGCCGCGTCGTAGGTGTAGCTCCAGGTCAGCCCCTGCGGGTTGGTGACGCCGACCAGCCGCAGCTCGGTGTCGTAGGCGAACTCGTAGGTGCTGCCGTCGGGTTCGGTCCGGGACGCCGGCAGGTCGAAGTGGGTGGTGGCGTGCCGGGTGGTGTTGCCGGCCGGGTCGGTGTGCTCGACGAGGTTGCCCTCGGCGTCCCACACCCACGTCTCCCGGGTGCCGTCCGGCGCCTCGCGCCACGCCGGCTTGCCCTCGACGATCCAGCCGTGCCGGGTGGTGTTGCCGAGCGGGTCGGTCACCTCGGTGATCCGCCCGTGGGCGTCCCGCTCGATGACGGTGGTGTTCCCCAGCGGGTCGGTGAGGGTCCGCGGCAGCCCGGCGGCGTCGGTGGTGATCCGCCGGGTGTGCCCGAGGGCGTCGGTGACGGCGACCAGGTTGCCGCGCGCGTCGTACTCGTAGCGGGTCTCGGCGCCGGCCGGGTCGACGGTGGCCGTCAGGTTGCCGCGCTCGTCGTAGGTGTGCCGCCAGGTGGCACCGTCCGGCTCGGTGATCTCGGTCGGCAGGCCGAACTCGTTGTGGGTGGCGCGGGCCACCGAGCCGTCCGGGAGGTGGACGGCGGTGAGGTTGCCGGCCGCGTCGTGGGCGTAGCGGGTGGTGCGTCCGAGCGGGTCGGTGACGGCGACGCGGTCCCGGTTGTCCGGGCTCCATTCCACCTCGGTGGTGTGGCCGAGCGGGTCGGTCCGCCGGACGATCCGGTAGGCGGCGTTGTGCTCGTAGACGGCGGGGTGCCCGAGCGAGTCGGTGTAGGTGACCAGCCGCCGTTCGTCGTCGTAGCTCAGCTCGGCGGACAGGCAGCCGTCCGAGCCGGTGCCGCGCACCACGCGCCCGCGCTCGTCGTAGACGAACCGGTAGCTCGTGCCGTTGCGGTCGGTCCAGGAGGTGATCCGGTGGTGCTCGTCGTAGCTGAACCGCATCGGCAGGCCGGAGGAGTTGACCACCTCGGTGAGGTGGCCGTCCTCGTCGTAGCCGTAGCCGATCAGGGTGGTGTCGGTGCCGGGGCCCTCGGTGTCGAGCAGCCGCAGCGCGGTGATCCGGGGCAGCTGGAGGTGGCGTTCGACGGCGATGCGGTAGCCGCCGGTGTGCCGCAGCTCCATCGGCAGGCCGTCGTCGTCCACGATGAGCTCGACCCGGTTGCCGTGGCGGTCCTCGATGGTGTGCAGCGGCAGGTCGACGACGCCGGGGACGGAGGTGGGCACCGGGTCGGCGAAGCTGAAGGTGCGTCCGGTGGCCGGGTCGGTGATGCGCATGGCGCCGGCCGGGGTGCCGTCCCACAGCAGCGGCCAGCGCGGGCCCTTCTCCGGCAGGGTCGGGGTGTTCGGCCGGGGGACCGGGTAGACCAGCCGCATGCCGTCGGGGGCCACGAAGACCACGCCGTTGGCGTCCAGCTGCACGCGCTGGTCCAGCGTGGAGGCCCAGGACGGGCCGAACCAGCCGCCGGCGGTGTAGCCGGACAGGTGGGTGCGCTGGACGAGCAGCGGCAGCACGCCGGGCAGCCGCACGTCGGTCTGCGGCAGCAGCATCTGGCCGGTCGCCATGTCGATGGGGTCGCCGGCGGTCTCCATGTCCTCCGGCCGCCGCGCGGAGGCGTCCGCGTCCGGGCCGTCGGGCCGCACGGGCGGCCGGTTCGGGGTGACCAGGCTGCGCAGCCTGGTCAGGCCCTTGCCGCCGATCAGGTCGGGGGCGAGCTGGCCGAGCGCGCGGGCCGGGTTCTCCTGCCACATCTCCCAGTTGAGGACGGCCTTGCCGAACTCGATGGGGTTGTGGACGCCCCAGGCCAGGCCGTCGCGCATCTGCGCGAGGGTCATCGCGGTGCGGCCGGGGTCCTCCCAGGGCCGCATCAGGGTGCCGGCCAGGCTGCTGAGCCCGGTCAGGCCCTCGTAGGCGCCCTGGAGGAAGTTCTGCCCCTGTTCCAGCGCCTGGCGGATCAGCCCCGGCTTGTCCGGCGCCCGTTCGGCGGCGTCCCGCAGCGCGGTCTCGGCGGCCTGCGCGGCGGCCTCGACGTCGGCGCGCAGCGCGGCCAGCCGGGTCTCGCAGGCCGCCATCGCCGCGACGCGCGGGTCGACGTCGCCGGGGCGCGGCGGCAGCACGGCGTCCTCACGCTCGACGGCCGCGTTGTAGTCGTCGACGTCCGCCTGGTGGCGCTGGGACGCCTGCCGCGCCTGGGCCGCGTCGTCCAGGATCGCCGGCACGGCGTCCTGGGCGGCCCGGAGGGCGTCCGCGTAGCCGGCGAGGGCGCCGGCCGCGGCGGAGAACTGGTCGTGTGCCTCGGCGAGGTTCTCCGGCAGGACGCGCACGGCGCGGCGGAAGTCGATGGCGGCGACACCGGTCCAGTCGGCCGCCTGCACGGTCTGCAGGGATTGCCGGGCGTCGTCGAACGCGCCGGCGTAGCGGCGCAGCGTCGCGGCGAGGTCGTGCAGTGCCTGCGGGTCGCCGGGGACGAGGTCCCTGCTGGTCGCGTCGGCCGGGATGGTCACTGCAGGCCCTCCCGGGCGGGCGGCGGCTGGTGGGCGGTCATTGGAAGAGCCAGTCCTCCCCGCGCTGGATCCGGGGGTCGACGGCGTCGGTGACCGGGTTGTCGGTGAGGGGGCGCGGGGCGGCGCCGGCGTCGTCGAGCTGCTCGTTGGCCTGGTAGACGGCGGCGCTCCAGTCGCCGACCGGCATGCCCGCGAGGTTCTCGCCGCTGGGGGTGAAGTTCTCCACGCCGTACATCTCGGCGGTCTGGTAGGCGGCGATGGTCTCGCCGAGCTTGGCCACCGCGTCGTCGGCGTAGTCGGCGAGCTCCCCCATGCCGTGGCCCCATGCGGACAGGAAGTCGGTGGCGGCCGCGCGCACCCGTTCGGAGCCGGCGTCGGCGAGGTGGGCGGTCAGCGCCTCGCTGTTGTCCTTGACCTCCCGGGCCGCGGCCATCGACTCGCCGAGCGCGGTCTGCACGGCCGTCAGCGAGGAGATCTCCACGCTGTATCCGGCGCCGGCGCCGCCGGCCGGGTCACCCATCGGTGTCCCCCGCGTCGCCGGTCGGTGGGGTGGGCGGGCGCAGCGCCGCCGCGCGCAGGCGCAGTGACGTCTCGTCGCCCGGGTCGAGCAGCAGGTCGTAGCCCTCGGGCAGCAGGTCGAGCAGGTCCTCGCCGGTGGTGGAGAAGTACCGGCCGGCCGCGCCGAGCAGCGTGCCGAGGGTCCGCGGGGAGGAGAACACCGGCACGATCCGTTCGCCGTCCGGCAGGTCCAGCGGCACGAGTCCGGGACGCTCGGGGGCCGGGCAGTACACCCGTGCGGCGTGGAAGGCGGCGCGGAACTCCCCCGGCGTCAGCTCGTCGGCGAGGGCCCGCCGGGCCAGCTCGCCGAGGTCGACGGGGGTGTCCGCGCTCCCCTGCGGCCCGTCCGGCGCTCCGGTCACCCCCGGCGGCGGCCCGGCGTCTGCACGATCCGTCATCTGTTCATTCCAGCACGCGTACGGTGCGAGGGGTGGGGCGGGTGTGAGTCGTGTGCCGTAGATCACCCGCGGCGCACCGCGTGGCCCGGCGGCCACGGGAACCCGGAGGAACGGCATGTGACGCGCCGACACGCCGCGCGGTGCCCGATGACCGTGCACACGTCATGATAGAAAACCGCGTCGGCGGCCGGTATCGATCATGGCGGCCGGGAACGCGCGGGGCGAGCGGGGGCGGAGGGGTTCCGAGGCACGGCTTCGGCAACTCTCCGCCCCCTCTTGCTCCATCTGCGTGACCGAACCCCTATGATTGGCCGTCATCTTGACCACGCGGAGATCCGTTCGATGCGACATCCTTACGGCGGCGGGACACCACTCGCCGGCCCGAGGTGGGAAACCCCGCCCGCCCACCCCTATCCGGGATGGCCCGCACCACGCGCCAACCCCGGGTAGCCCGTCCCCCAGGAGGAGCGGCCCACCGTCCGACGCACCGACCGTCGACGGACCGCCGGGCAGCAGGGCGGTCGGCACAGGTCCCGTCCGCCGCGCCTCGCCCCGACGGCCGCCCTCCGTCCGCACAACCCCGAGCACGAGGATCGATGTCACCACACATACCGGCGGCGGTGTTCTGGTGTCTGGTCGTCGGCGCCCTCGCCATCACGGTGCTGGCCGTACGACAGAGACTGATCACCGCCACGCTGCGCCGGCGCAACGCCGAGTTGGAAGGTGATCTGCGCGCCACGGTGGAGGAGATCCAGCACCTGGCGAACGTCCGCCTCCCCGCGCTGGCGGAGAGCCTGCAACACCACCCCGTCCCGGTCCCCGGCCCCCTGCACGAACGGCCGCCCGGATCGACGCTGGCCGAGAGCCTCCAGACGGTCATGGACCTGTTCAGCGGCACCATGGAGCGCGCCCAGGCCCGGGCCGACCAGTCCGCCCGCGCCGCCCTGATGTCCGCCATGCGGGCCCTGCAGGGCCTGGCCAACGAACAGCAGCTGGCCATCACCGCCATGCAGGAGCGCCACGACGACCCCCGGGTGCTCCGGGACCTGCTGGAGGTCGACCACACCAACTCCCAGTTCGGCCGGCGCGCCCAGGTCATCGCGGTGCTGTGCGGCGCCTGGCCCGGGCGGCAGCGCACCGCCTCGACCCTGGAGGAGGTGGTCCGCGGCGCCACCTCGCGGATCCGCGACTACCGGCGGGTCCGGGTGCACACCAAGACCGACGTCGCCGTCATCGGGCGCGGCGTCGAGCCGGTGGTGCTCGCCGTCGCCGAGCTGCTGGACAACGCCACCCGGCACTCGCAGCCCAACACCACCGTCGAGGTCAGCGTCCAGCCGGTGCACAACGGGGCCGTCGTGGTGATCGACGACGGCGGCGTCGGCATGGTGCAGGAGCAGGTGCGGCAGGCCGCCCTGCTGCTGACCGGCAAGCAGTCCGTGGACGTCACCAAGCTCGGCGACCCGCCGCAGTTCGGCTTCCCGGTGATCGGCGTGCTCGCCCAGCGGTACGGCTTCCAGGTGTCGGTGGACTCGCAGTCCCCCTACGGCGGTGTGCGGGCCGTGGTGTTCCTGCCGAACGCCCTGCTCACCCACGCCGAGTACGACAGCCCCAGCCCGGTGCCCGCGGCGGCCCCCACCGTGCCGCCCGCGCCGGCCCGCGGCTGGTCCGACGACCACGGCACCCACCACGCCACCGCCCCGCACGGAACCGGCCGGCACGACACCGGCCGGCACGACACCGGCCAGCACCGCACGCCCGACCACCAGGCGGCCGGCGCGTGGCCGTCGGACGGCGCGCGGGAGCGCGAGGCCGCCACCGGCACCCGGACGCCCGCCCAGCAGCCCCGGCAGCCCGAGCGGTTCCAGCCGCCCCAGCCGCCGGTGGTCGGCGAGCCGCTGCCCCGCACGGCCGACGGCCTGCCCAAGCGGCGCCGCCGCCAGCCGGTCACCGACGCCACGGCCGCGCAGGCGGCGCAGCCCGCGCCGACCGCCCCGCGGACCCGCCCGGCCGAGCAGACCGCCGCCGTCATGGGCGCCTTCCAGCGCGGCACCCGCTCCGGCCGCTCCTCCACCGACTCCGGCTCCGACTCCGCCGAGCCCACCCCGTCCGACGACCGGACCGCCCAGCCCGACGCCCGGCCCGACCACGAAGGGAACCCTCACGGATGAACGACAAGCTGAGCTGGATGCTCGACGACGTCCTGGAGGTGCCGGAGGCCCGCCACGCCATCCTGCTCTCCGCCGACGGCATGCTGCGCGCCCACTCCAAGGGCATCAGCCGCGACGAGGCCGACAAGCAGGCCGCGGCGCTCTCCGGCCTGCAGTCGCTCAGCCGCGCCACCGCCGGCTTCTGCACGGAGACGCCGAACACGGCGTGGCGGCAGACCCTGGTCGAGTTCGACGACGGCTACGTCTTCGTCATAGCCGCCGGCCCGGGCGCCTACCTGGCCGTCTCCAGCACCGAGAAGGTCGACATGGAGGCCGTCACCTACCGGATGCACAAGCTGGTCGACCGCCTCGGCAAAGAGCTGACCACTCCGCCGCGGCAGGGCGCCGGCAGCGCGGCATGACCCCGCCCAGGCGCGAGAAGGGGCTGGTCCGGCCCTACGTCGTCACCGAGGGACGGGCCTTCCCCAGCCGCAACACCCTCGACCTGGTCACGCTGGTGATCGCCACCCACGACCTGCCGCTCGGCGGCCTCAGCCCGGAGAAGCGCCGCGTCATGGAGCTGTGCCGGGGCGGCTCGCTGTCGGTCGCCGAGATCGCCGCCCACCTCGGGCTGGCCACCAGCGTCACCAAGGTCCTGCTCGCCGACCTCGTGGACAGCGGCCACGTCGTCACCCGCGCCCCCATTCCCCCGGCCGAACGGCCCGACGCCCAGCTCCTGAGGGAGGTGCTCGATGGACTCCGCGCTCGTCTCTAGCAGCGTGTACCTGCCCGACACCGTCCAGACGGCGGTGAAGATCCTGATCGTGGGCCACTTCGCCGTCGGCAAGACGACCTTCGTCGGCACCCTCTCCGAGATCCCGCCGCTGCGCACCGAGGAGACGATGACCCAGGCCGGCGCGCTCGTCGACGACCTGGCCGGGGTGGACGGCAAGGACACCACCACGGTGGCGATGGACTTCGGCCGGCTCACCCTCAGCGAGCAGCTGGTGCTGTACCTGTTCGGCGCGCCCGGGCAGAAGCGGTTCCAGCAGCTGTGGCGCGACATGGCCTACGGGGCCCTCGGCGCGCTGGTCCTCGCCGACACCAGGCGACTGGAGCAGTCGTTCCCGGTGATGGACATGCTGGAGGAACGCGCCCTGCCGTACGCCGTGGCGGTCAACCACTTCGACGGGGCGCCGGTCTACGGCGAGGCCCAGCTGCGCGAGGCCCTGGACCTGCTGGAGGACACCCCGCTGGTCACCTGCGACGCCCGCGACCCCACGTCGGCCACCCAGGCGCTGATCACCCTCGTCGAGTACCTCCACGCACGTACCGCCCAGGAGCACGCGTGACCCCCACCCCCGACCTCGACGCCCAGGGCGCCCAGGCCGCCCCGGGCGCCACGCCGCCGCCGGGCTGCCCCGCCCACGCCGGAGGCGGCACCACCGCCGACGGCGGCGCCGGTGCCGGTGCCTCCACCGGTGCCGGCGGATCCCGCCGCCGCGGCGTCCCGCTGTACGGCCCGGACTTCGCCGAGAACCCCTCGCGGATCTACGCGCACCTGCGCGAGTACGGGCCGATCGCACCGGTCGAGCTGGCCCCCGGCGTCGACGCCATGCTCGTCACCGGCTACCAGGCCGCGCTCGGCGTGCTGCGCAGCCCGGAGCGGTTCGGCAAGGACGCCCGCCGCTGGCGGGCCCTGAGGGACGGGGAGATCCCCCCGGACAGCCCGGTCATCCCGATGATGATGCCCCGGCCTAACGCCCTGTTCTCCGACGGCGACGTGCACGCCCGGCTGCGCGGGGCGGTCACCGACAGCCTCGACCGGGTGGACCCGCACGCCCTGCGCGGCTACGTCGAGCGCAGCGCGGACGTCCTCCTCGACCGGATCGCCCCCCGGGGCGAGGTGGACCTGCTCGCCGACTACTGCAAGGTGCTGCCGCGGCTGGTGTTCAACGAGCTGTTCGGCTCCCCGGAGAGCTTCGGCGACCGCCTGGTCGACGCCATGGCCGGCATCTTCGACGGCGTGGACGCGGAGAAGGCCAACGCGGTGCTCGCGGAGACCCTGGCCGAGCTGGTCGCCACCAAGCGCCGCTCCCCCGGCGCGGACGTCACCTCCTGGCTGGTCACCCACCCGGCCCGGCTGACCGACGAGGAGATGATCCACCAGCTCGTCACCCTGCTCGGCGCCGGCGTCGAGCCGATGACCAACCTCATCTCCAACGCCGTGCGGCTGCTGCTCTCCGACGACCGCTTCGCCGGCGACCTGCGCGGCGGGAGCCTCCCGGTGGAGGACGCGCTGGACGAGGTGCTGTGGACCGACCCGCCGATGGCGAACTACGGCGTCCACTACCCGCTGCGCGACGTCGACCACTTCGGCATCCGGCTGCGCGAGGGCGAGCCCGTGGTGGTGAGCTTCGCCGCCGCCAACACCGACCCGGCCCTCGCCCCCTCCGGCCAGCGCCCCGGCAACCGCGCCCACCTGGCGTGGAGCGCCGGCCCGCACACCTGCCCGGCGCAGAGCCCGGCCCGGCTGATCGCCTCGGTCGCGATCGAGAAGCTCCTCGACCGAATCCCGGACCTGGACCTGGCCGTCCCCGCCCACGAACTGCGTTGGCGGCCCGGCCCGTTCCACCGGGCGCTGGCAGCACTGCCCGCCCGCTTCGCCCCCGTGCAGCTCGACGAGACACCTGGAGAACAGCCATGGAACGTCAGTCCTGCCCCATCGTCATCGACCCCACCGGTCGAGACATCCACGGCGAAGGCGCCCGCCTCCGAGCCGCCGGCCCCGCGACGCAGGTGGAGCTCCCCGGCGGCGTGGTGGCGTGGTCGGTAACCGACTACGACCTGCTCAAGCAGCTCCTCACCGACCCCCGGGTCTCCAAGGACCCCCGGCAGCACTGGCCGGCCTGGATCAACGGCGAGATCTCCCCGGACTGGCCGCTGTTCACCTGGGTCGCGGTGCAGAACATGTTCACCGCCTACGGGGACGACCACAAGCGGCTGCGCGGGCTGGTCTCCAAGGCGTTCACCGCGCGCCGCACCGCCGCCCTGCGCCCGCGCGTCGAGCAGATCACCACCGACCTGCTCGACGGCCTGGCCGCCACCCCGGCGGGCGAGGTGGTCGACCTGCGGGAACGTTACGCCTACCCGATCCCCATCCAGGTGATCTGCGAACTGTTCGGCGTGGCCGAGTCCGCCCGCGCCGACCTGCGCCGGGTGGTCGACAGCCTCTTCCACACCTCCGCCGACCCGGAGGAGGTCGCCACCACCTACCGGGACCTGTACGCCATCCTGCACGACCTCGTCGCCTCCAAGCGGGCGGTGCCGGGCGACGACATGACCAGCGGGCTGATCGCCGCCCGGGAGGACGACGGCTCCCGGCTGAGCGAGCAGGAACTGGTCGACACCCTGCTGCTGGTGATCTCCGCCGGCCACGAGACCACCGTCAACCTCCTCGACAACGCCATCCACGCGCTGCTCACCCACCCCGAGCAGCTGGCACTGGTCCGCTCCGGCCAGGCCTCCTGGGACGACGTCATCGAGGAGACGCTGCGGGCCGAGGCGCCGGTGGCGAACCTGCCGCTGCGCTACGCCGTGGAGGACATCGAGCTGGACGTGCGCGGCACGCCCGTCCGGATCGGCAAGGGCGACGCCATCCTGGCCTCCTACGCCGCCGCCGGCCGCGACCCCCGCCTGCACGGCGAGAGCGCCGACCGCTTCGACATCACCCGGGAGAGCCGCCGCGAGCACCTCGCCTTCGGGCACGGCGTGCACTACTGCATGGGCTCGCCGCTGGCCCGCCTGGAGGCGCAGATCGCGCTGCCGGCGCTGTTCGACCGCTTCCCGGACCTGGCCCTGGCCGACCCGTCGGCGCAGCTGCCGCCGGTGGAGTCGTTCATCTCCAACGGCCACCGCGTCCTGCCGGTCTCCCTGCGGGCGGCCGTGGCCGGCTGACCCGACGGCACCGACCGGCCGCGACCGGCGCGACCCTGGCGGGCGCCGCCGAGGTCCCCGATCCACGGGCCCTCGGCGGCGCCCGCCGCACGTCAGCCCGGCCACCCGCCACGGCCGCCTCCGCCCCCTGGCGGTCCCGCCCCGGGTGGTCCCGCCGCCCCCGGGTGGTCCCGCCGCCCCCGGGTGGTCCTGCCGGACCCGGGTGGTCCTGCCGGACCCAGGTTGCGGCGGGCCTGGTACCCCCCACCGGTACCGCCGCAGACTGCCGTCATGACCTTCACGAACAACCCCGGCACCCCGACCCGCGACCTCGACGGCCGGGTCCACCTGATCACCGGCGGCACCAGCGGCATGGGCCTGGCCACCGCCCGGATCCTGCTCGCCCGCGGCGCACACGTCGTCATCACCGGCCGCGGCGACCGGCGGCTGGAGCAGGCCGCGGCCGCCCTGGAGGAGGTGTCCGACAAGGGCGAGCGCCTGCTCACCGTGCGGGCGGACACCTCCCGCGTGGCCGACGTCGACGCGATGGCGGAACGCGTCCGGGAACGGCACGGCCGGCTCGACGGCGTGTTCGCCAACGCCGGCACGGCCCTGTTCAAGCCGGGCGCGGCGGTCACCGAGGAGGAGTTCGACCACACCTTCGCCGTCAACACCAAGGGCGTCTTCTTCACCATCCAGCGGACGGTGCCGCTGCTGGAGGCCGCCGGCGGTGGAGCCGTCGTCATCAACGCCTCCACCGCGCTGCACCGGGGAATGGCCGGCGCCACCGCCTACGGCGCCAGCAAGGCCGCCGCCTTCCAGCTCGCCCGCTCCTTCGGCGCCGAACTCGCCCCGCTCGGCATCCGGGTCAACTCGGTGAGCCCCGGCCCCGTCGTCACCGAGATGTTCCTCGCCGTGGCCGACGACGCTGCCCAGGACGCCTACCGGGCCGCGATCCCGCTGGGCAGGCTGGGGCAGGCCGAGGAGGTCGCCGAGGCGGTCGCCTTCCTGCTCTCCCCGGCGGCCTCCTTCGTGACCGGACAGGACCTGATCGTCGACGGCGGCATGACCGGCTCCACCGCCGGCTGACCCGCCCGTGGCCGGGACCGGTCGGGAACCTGGCACCGACAGGACCAGGCTCCCGACCCGCCCCTCGGCCACAATCGGTCCCATGACCAGCGCGCCCGAACTCGGTGACTTCCTCCGCGCCCGCCGCGCCCGCCTGCGGCCACGCGACGTGGGCCTGCCCGACCACGGCGAGCGCCGCCGCGTCGCCGGACTGCGCCGCGAGGAGGTCGCCCAGCTCGCCGGGGTCAGCGTCGACTACTACACGCGGCTGGAGCAGGGGCGGGCCACCGGGGCCTCCGGCGCCGTGCTCAACGCCGTCGCCCGCGCCCTCGGCCTCAACACCGAGGAGACCCGCCACCTGCACCAGATCGCCCACCCCCCGCTCCACCGCACCTCCGCGGCGGCCGGGCCGATCGGGTCGGCCGCCCGCCCCACCGCCGGCCCCGCCTCCGGCCCGGCCGCGCCCGCCGACCCCGCGCGCGACACACCGGTGCGCCCCAGCCTGCTGGCGCTGCTGGCGTCCATGGAGGAGGTGCCCGCCCTGGTGCTCAACCACCGCCGCGACGTCCTGGCCTGGAACCGCGCCGCCAGCGCGCTGCTCACCGACTTCGCCGACCTCCCGCCCGGCGAACGCAACCTGGCGTGGCAGTCCGTCCTCGGCGACCGGATGCGGCGGTCCATGCTGAACTCGGCGGACTGCGTCCGCGGAAACGCGGGGTACCTGCGGCTGGCGGCCGGCCGCCACCCCGACGACGCCCGGCTCACCGCGCTCATCGAGGAGCTCTCCCGGCGCAGCGAGGAGTTCCGCCGCCGGTGGGCCGAGCACCCGGTGGCCGACAAGTCCTCCGGCGTCGCCAAGTTCGACCACCCGCTGGTCGGCCGCATGGACCTGACCTACGAGACGCTGCGCGCCGTCGGCGACCCGGAGCAGGTGCTGGTCGCCTACACCGCCGAACCCGGCAGCCCGTCCCGGGACGCCCTGCGGATGCTGCTGTCCTGGACGGCGGACGGCAGCCCCGTGAGGATCCCGTGACCGTCCCGTGAGGGTCTAGGGTGGCCCCGCACGGAACGAGGGGCGCGGCGGCGGATGAGCGAGCACCACGAGGAACGGCGGGACGGCGCGGGCGGCACCGGCACGGGCGGTGACGGCGGCGCGGGCAGTGACGGCACGGGCGGTGGCACCGCGGGCGGTGACGGCGGCCGGGGCCGCGGCGGCCCGCCTGCGCTGCTCGGCATCGACCTGGGCACCAGCGGCCTGAAGGCGCTGCTGCTGGCCGAGGACGGCACCGTGCTCGGCGAGGAGAGCGCCGGCTACGCCGTGCACGCCCCCGCCCCCGGCCAGGCCGAGACCGACCCGGAGCACTGGTGGGCCGCCACCCGGGACGCGGTGGGCCGGCTGCGCCGGCGGCTGCCGCACGTCCGGGTGCGCGGCCTCTGCGTGGACGGCCAGATGCACGGCCTCGTACTCACCGACGCGCACGGCACCCCCACCCGGCCGGCCATCTGCTGGCCCGACCAGCGCGCCGGCAAGGACCTCGCCGCCTGGGCCGCACTGCCCGAGGCGGCACGCGCACGGCTGGCCAACCCGCTCACCCCCGGCATGTACGGCCCGCTCCTGGCCTGGGCCACCCGGGCCGACGCGGCCGCCGTGCACGCCGCCCGCTGGGCGCTGCTCCCCAAGGACTGGCTGCGCCACCGGCTCACCGACCGGGCCGCCACCGACCCGTCGGACGCCTCCGCCACCCTGCTGTGGGACGTGCCCGCCGACGACTGGCACACCGAGGCGGTCGAGGCGGCCGGCGTGGACCCCGGCCTGCTGCCGCCGGTCGCCGCGTCCGGCGCCCGCGCGGGCGAACTGACCCGCCGGGCCGCCGAGGCCCTCGGGCTCGCGCCCGGCCTCCCCGTCGCCGTGGGAGCCGGTGACACGCCGGCCGCGCTGCTGGGCACCGGCCTCGGGCCCGACGGGGCCCAACTGACCGTCGGCAGCGGCGCCCAGCTCGTCCGCCGCCTCCCCCGACTCCCCGAACCGGGGACCCCGCCCGCACCGCCCCGCACCCACCTCTACCGCACCGCCGACCCGCACGGCTGGTACGAGATGGCCGCGCTGCAGAACGCCGGAATCGCCCTGGACTGGGCACGGCGCCTCCTCGGCGCCAGCTGGGAGGAGCTCTACGCCACGGCGGACCCGCGCCGCCGGCCGCCGGGCGCCGAGGGCGTCGTCTTCCTCCCCCAGCTGACCGGCGAACGCACCGGCCCCGGCGGCGCCCGCGGCACCTGGACCGGCATGGGGCTGTCCACCACCCGCGACCACCTGCTGCAGGCCGCGCTGGAGGGCGTCGCCTACGCCCTGCTCGACGTCGCCCGGGACCTGCGCGGCGGCTGCCCGCCGTCCCTGCTGGTGGCCGGCGGGGGGACCCGCGACCCCCGGATGCGCCGGCTGCTCGCCGACGTCCTCGGCGCCACCCTGCACCGCGTGGACACCGCGAGCGCCTCCGCCGCCGGCGCCGCCCTGCTGGCCGCCGACGCCGCCGGGCTCCCGCGCCCGCCGCTGGACGCCGTGACCGGCCGCGCCGCCGCGCCGGAGGAGCCGTCACACTGGCGGGAGCGGCGGGCCGCCGGCCACGCCCGCTACCGGCGGTACCGCCGGCTCCTGGAGGAGGCGGAGCCCGCCCCCGCACCGCACTGAGCGGCCATCCACGCCGGGACCCACCGCCGCCGCGCGGCCGCCGCGGCGCCCCTCCCCCCTCGGCCGGCGAGGAACGGCAGCACCCGCGGCAGCACGTCCGGAGGAACCTCCATGTCTCGCTGGGTCCCCCGGCAACAGGGCACATCGCGGCGGCGCTCCATCAACTCCCCCGAGCAGCAAATGCCCTGGGCGGCCCCCTCGGGGGGGGCGACCGCCTCAGGGGAGTTGATGGCCCCGCGCCCGACACCCGAGCCGGCGACACCGAGCCGGCGACACCCGAGCCAGCCACACCGAGCCGGCGACACCCGAGCGGCGAAAACCCTATTGCGCGCATCACAGGCATCGCGCTACCCCTGTTGACCAGGGGGGTGCCGCGTCATCCACAGGGCGGCGCGGGGTCCTTGCGCCCCGCGCCGCCCCGAGGTAAAAGGCCCCACCACACCCCGAACCACCCGGCAAACACCCACCCGAACCCCCACCCAACCCGGGCCGTCCACAGCCGGCGGAAACCCCCTTGCGCGCGTCACCCGCATCGCGCTACCCCTCTTGACCAGGGGGGTGCTGCGTTGTCCACAGGGCTACCAGACCCCCTTGCGCGCGTCACCCGGGCTGCGCTAACCCTGTTGACCAGGGGGGCGCCGCGTTGTCCACAGGGACACCAGGCCCCCTTGCGCTCCGCGCCACCAGGAGGTAGCCGGCGCGCCACACCCAGGCGCTTCAGCGGGCATCGGCCCCGAGGCCCGCACCCGCGCGTCACCCACTGTTCACCATCCCGCCTCCCGCGACGGGAAACCCGCGCCGGGGGCCGACACGTCGGTCCCAACGGAGGCCCGGAGAAGGCGCGAGCGCAGCGGGAGGCACCGTGGTGGCAACGGGGATCGACGCGGCGTCGACGGCGGGCACGGCCGCCGATCCCGCCGGGCGCCGGCACGCCGGGAGGACGGCGCGCCGGCGCGGCACCGCCCTGGCGGCCGTCCTGCTCGCCGCACTGCCCACCCTGGGGCTCGCCGAGGCGGCCTCCCGCCCCAGCCCCGCCCCGCCCGGCACGAACCCGGCCAACACCGCCCCGGCCGCCGACACCACCGCCGCCGACACCACCGCCCCCGGCACCGCCACCGCCGCGACCACCACCGACGACGAGTCGGCATCCTGCGACGCCGAGGTCAGCCTGCGCCCGGACCCCACCGCCGACGGCCCGGAGCTGCGGCGGATCCGCGAACGCGGCCACCTGATCGCCGGCGTCGACCAGAACAGCTACCTGTTCGGCTACCGCCAGCAGCCCACCCCCGAGGACCCCACCGGCAGGCTCGTCGGCTTCGACATCGACATCGTCCGCGCCATCGCCGAGGAGATCCTCGGCGACCCCGACGCGGTCGAGTACCGCCCCCTCTACACCAGCAACCGAATCGACGCCGTGCGCGAAGGCGAGGTGGACGTCCTCGTCCGCACCACCACCATCAGCTGCGAACGCCTGGAGGAGATCGCCTTCTCCACGCCCTACCTGGCCGTCGGCAACCAGCTCCTGGTGCCGCGCGACGCCGAGGTGGACTCGCTCGACGCGCTCCCCGACGACCAGCGGGTGTGCGCCTCCCGCGACTCCACCGCGGCCGACCTGCTCGCCCGGCTGCGCCCGGACCCCGCGCCGGTCCTCGCCAACGAGACCCTGGACTGCCTGGTCATGCTGCAGCGCGGCCAGGTGGCGGGGGTGGTCAGCCACAACACCCTGTTGGCCGGTCAGGTCGCCCAGGACCCGCAGGTGCGCGTCGTCGGAGAGCCACTGAGCGACGCGTGGTACGGGGTGGGCGTCCGCCACGACGCCGACGCCCTGCTGCGCGTGGTCAACCACGTGCTGGAGGAGCGCCGGGTGGACGGCTCCTGGCAGGCCAGCTACGACGAGTGGCTGGCACCCTATCTGCCCGGCGCGGCGAGCGCCCCGCCCGCGCCGGTCTGGCGCGACTGAGGCCCGGTCGTGGCGGGCCGGGCGCCGGCCGAGCCCTCCCCACGACGGGTGCGACGGTGCCAGGATGACGGCGATGACCACCAACGCCCGCCCCACCGACCAGTCCCCGTCCTCCCCCTCCCCCGCCCCCGCCTCCACCTCCGCCCCCTCACCCGCGCCCTTCGACCGGCGCGCCGCCGCCCGCGACTCCCTCATCGGACTGGCCACCGGCGACGCCTTCGGCGCGCAGTTCTTCGTGCCGGAGAACCTTCCCGCGCTGCGCGAGCGGCGGCTTCCGCCGGCTCCCTGGCCGTGGACCGACGACACCGAGATGGCCTGCTCGGTCGTCGAGCGGCTGCACGAGGCCGAGGAGATCGACCAGGACGCCCTGGCCCACTCCTTCGCGCACCACCACGACTTCGACCGGGGCTACGGCCCGGCCACCAACCGCATGCTGCGGCTGGTCCGCGAGGGCGGCTCCTGGCGGGAGCTGGCGGGCGGACTCTTCGACGGCCAGGGGTCCTGGGGGAACGGGGCGGCGATGCGGGTGGCCCCGCTGGGAGCCTGGTTCGCCACGGCCCCGGCCGAGGCGGCGCGGCAGGCCGCCCGGTCGGCCGAGGTCACCCACACCCACCCGGAGGCGGTGGCCGGAGCCGTCGCGGTGGCGGTGGCCGCCGCCTGGGCCGCCGCGCACCGGGGCCGTCCGGCCGGCGGCGCGGACCTGTTGGACGCCGCGCTGGACGCCGTGGCGGACCTGGCGTCCGCCGGCGCGGTGCGGGAGGGCGTGCGGGAGGCGCGCGCCCTGCTGGACCAGCCCGACGTGGAGTTGGCGGCGTACCGGCTGGGCAACGGCAGGCGGGTCAGCGCCGCGGACACCGTGCCGTTCGCGCTGTGGTGCGCGGCGCGGCACCTGGACGACTACCCGGCGGCGCTGTGGGCGACTGCCTCGGCCGGCGGGGACGTGGACACCACCTGCGCGATCGTGGGCGGGATCGTGGCCGCGCGGGTCGGGGTGGCGGGGGTCCCGGCACGGTGGCGGGCGGCCCGCGAACCGCTGCCCGACTGGGTGTCCGTCCGACTGGACGGCGCCTGAGCCGCCGTCAACCGGCCACCGCGGGCGTCCGGGGACGCTCAGCGCTCGGAGCCGACCTCCATGGCGGCGCGTGCCCGCACCTCGGCCGCGCGCCACGTGTAGACGAGCTCCTCGACCGCGAAGCCCGCCGGATGGTGCCAGGTCCCCTCGGCGGTGCGACGTCCGCCCTGGCGGGTGTAGAACGCGATCGCCGGGGCGTTCTCCCGGAGGACCTCCAGGTAGACGTCGCGTCCCGGGTGGCGGGCGGCCGCCCACGCGAAGGAGCGGCGCAGCAGGGCGCCGCCGATGCCCCCGCCGAGGTGCCCGGGCCTGACGTGGAGCTGGTCGAGGAGGATAGGATGCGGCCGTCCGGCCGGAGCATCAGGTATGCGAAGCCCAGCGGGCCGGGGACCTCCTCGCCCTCCGCGAGCAGGAGGTGGGAGGCGTCCGGCCCGCCCCGCTCCGCCGCCGCGCCGGGCTCGGTGGTGGAGCCGGCGGTCGAGTGGGCGGCGGAGTCGGCGGTCGAGTGGGCGGAGAGGTCGGCCAGCCGTTCCCTCCACAGCCACTCCCGCTCCGGGAGCAGTGGACCGTTGAGGTAGTCGGCGGGGATCATCCCCGCGTACGCCGTGCGCCAGCTCTCGGTGTGCAGGGCCGCGACGTCCGCCGCGTCGGCCGCCGTTCCCACTCGGATCCGCATGGCGCCGAGGATCCCAGACCGCTGCGGCGCCGCTCCAGGCGGATCGTCCGGGCGGATCCGGGCGGATCGTCCGGATCCGCCCCGGAAACCCTGGCCGCGGATCATCCGGGCAGCGGCGGCCGGAACACGATGTCGCGGGAGGCCGCCGTGGGCTCCAGGAAGGCCAGCAGGCGGGCGCCCTCGGCGGTCAGCTCCTCCTCGGTGGAGGCCGTCAGCCGGTGGAACGGGCGGATGCTCAGCGTCGCCGTCCCCTTCGCGGTGGCGACGGTCCAGCTCGCCGCCACCACTCCGTCGACCAGCACGGCCCGCGGGACGGGGCCGTGCGGCGTGTACCCCTGGCTGGCGAAGTCCACGGTGATGACCCGGCGGCGGTCGGCGTGCGACAGCAGCAGGTTGTCGAAGTCGTACAGGAAGCGGGCCGGGGCGGGCGTGTCCGGGTCCGGCCGGGGGGCGTCCGGCAGGTCGAACAGTTCGCGTCCGTCCTCGTCCCGGAATACCGCCAGCCGGGGCCGCAGCCCGTCGAACACCTCGGCCAGGCGGGTGAGTCCCGACCAGGTCTGGGCGTCCCGGACGGTCGCCGGGCCGAACGCGGCCAGGTAGCGCAGCACCAGCTCCTCCCGGGTGGCCCGGGCGTGGTCCAGCGGACGGCCCAGCCAGGCCTCCACGGACGTGTGCGCCACCGGTCCGCTGCGGCCCCACACACCGCGCGGCGGCACCTGCACCAGCGGCACGGAGGCGCGGACCGCCTGCGCCATCGACGCCGGGGCGCGGTCCGGCCAGCGCTCGGCCAGGGCCCGTCCCAGCTCACGGAACGTCCGCGGGCGCTCCTCGACGAGTTCCCGGCCGGCCGCGGCGAGTGCGGCCCGGTCCAGCCCGACGAGGTCGCGCCCGAAGGCGCCCGTGGTGGAACGTTCGATCACCGGCTCCACCAGCGGCCGCAGCCACAGGCTGTCGGAGGCGGTCACCAGGTGGATGGTGGACCGCATCAGCGCGATGCGCACCACGCCGCGGTCCAGGAGCAGCCCGGCCGTGGCGTCCGGGGTGTAGTCCTCCAGCCGGCTCCACAGGCCGAGGTACCAGGTGTGCGGGGTCTGGGCCTGCAACCCCACCAGGCGCTCCAGGGCCTGGGTGACGGTCATCCGGGAGCGGCGCAGCAGCAGCTGGCGGTCCAGCGTGGCCCGGTTCAGGGCCCGGCGGCTCAGCGTGGTGTGGGGTGGCATGTCCGCAAGGGTGGCAGAGCTCGCGGTCAGTTTCCGTCCGCGATGCCTCCTCGACGGGGCCGATCGACGCCGGACGGCGGCCCGGCGGCGGCCGTGGCGGCTGTGTCTGTTGTTCCGCTCGTCCCGGTTGCTTCACTCGGGTCAGTTGCTTCACTCGGGTCAGTTGCTTCACTCGGGTCGGTTGCTTCACTCGGGCCGGCGGTGTCGCTTGCCGCCCTCGTGCCGGCGTCGTCCCGGCGGCGGCGCGCCGGAGCCGGCCGGCCCGGCCGCCGCAGCAGCAGCATCAGGCCGCCGGCGACCAGCCCCCAGAAGGCGGCCCCCACCCCGAACAGGCTCATCCCGGACGCGGTGACCACGAAGGTCACCACGGCCGCCTCCCGCCCGGCCGGCTCGGCGACGGCCGCGCTGATCGCGGAGGCGAGCGCGGAGAGGAGGGCGAGCCCGGCCACCGCCTCGATCAGCACCGGCGGGGAGAGCAGCACCAGCGCCGTGGCCAGCCCCGCGCCGAGCCCGAGCAGCACCATGGTCACCCCGGCGGTGACCGAGGCGATCCAGCGGCGCCCCCGGTCGGGGTGGGCGTCCGGGCCGGCGGCCAAGGCGGCGGTGATGGCGGCCAGGTTCACCGCGTGCCCGCCCAGCGGCGCGGCCACGGCGGTGGCGAGCCCGGTGCCGAGCAGCACGCCGCGCAGCGGTGGCCGGTAGCCGTACCCGGCGAGCACCGCCATGCCGGGGACGTTCTGCGAGGCCATGGTGACCAGGAACAGCGGCAGCGCCACGCTCACCAGCGCCGAGGGGCTCCAGGCCGGCGCGGTCGGCTCGATCACCAGGCGGGGGTCGGCGCCGGCCAAGCCGTCGGCGGGCGCGTTGACCGCGATCGCCACCACGGCGACGACGAGCGCGCCGGGAACCGCCCAGCGCGGGGCGAACCGGGTCAGCAGCGCCCAGGTCACGACGACCGGTCCGGCCATCGTCGGGACCTCGACGAGTGCGCGGACCGGGGCGACGCACAGCCCCAGCAGCACCCCGGCCAGCATGGCGCTGGCCACCGGCCGCGGAATGGCGGCGATCCACCGTCCGAGGGCGGGGAGCAGTCCGGCGGCGATGACCAGCAGACCGCAGGCGAGGAAGGCGCCGACGGCGGCGGGGAAGCCTCCCGGTACCGCGCCGGTGGACACCAGCAGGGCGGCGCCCGGCGTCGACCAGGCGATCGTCACCGGGACGCGGTGGCGCAGGCTCAGCCCCACGGACACCACGCCGATGCCCAGGCAGAGCGCGAACAGGCCGGAGGCCGCCTCCCGCGGGTCGGCGCCGACCGCCTGCAGACCGGCGAGCACGATGGTGAAGGAGCTGGCGAAGCCGACCAGGGCGGTGACCACCCCGGCCAGGATGGGTTGGAGCAGGCGTGTCATCCGTCCCCCCGGGTGTCACGGGCTGTCACGGCGGCTTGGCGGCATGGCGGCATGGCGAGCCGCGCGGCGTTCCGTAAACGGAACGATGGCTATGCTGCAGCACGCCGCCACCGTTCCGCAAACGGAACAACGGCGGAGTGCTGCACCATAGCGCCATGGAATCGAGCCCACCGCGCCCCGGACCGCCGCGGCCCGCGCCGGACGTCGGCACGCACGAGGCCGGGCGGCGGCTGCGCCGACTGCGTCAGGAGCGCGGCGTCTCACTCTCCGCGCTGGCCCGGCGCGCGGGCGTGGGCAAGGCGACGCTGTCCGGCCTGGAGAACGGCACCCGCAACCCGACCCTGGAGACCCTCCAGGCCGTCTCGGCCGGCCTGGGGGTGCCCCTCACCGCGCTGCTCACCCCGCCGGGGACGGCAGGGGAGCCGGCGCCGGTCATGCACGGCGCGGCGGTGGAGGTGACGCTGCTCCAGGTCTTCGACGACGCGACGGTCACCTACGAGCTGTACCGGATGCGGGTGGCGGCCGGCTTCACGCAGGTCTCGCAGCCGCACCAGCGTGGCGTCACCGAGCACGTCACGGTCTTCGCCGGACTGCTGCGCGCCGGGCCGGCCGACGCCCCGTCGGTGGCCGGCGTCGGAGAGCACATCAGCTGGGCGGCCGACGTGCCGCACACCTACCAGGCCGTCGGCCCGGAGGACGTGGTGGCCAGCCTGCTGATGCGCTATCCGCGCGAGCCCGCCCCGTGACGGACGGGGCTCGCGGCGGACGGCCAGGTGGGTAGGCATCGGCCCCGGCGGCCGGGCGAGCGGACGGGCCGGCGATCGGCCCCGGTACCCGAGGCGCTGACGGCGCCTCGGCCTTCCGCCCGCCCGCCCCTCCGGCCGGTCCCACCCGACCAGGTCCGCCGGCCGGCTCCGTCCGACCAGCCGTCCTGACGGCCGTCCTGACGGCCGTCCTGACGGCCGTCCTGACGGCCGGCCCGAGCCGGCTGCCCGAGCCGGCTACGCCGGATCAGGCCTCGCCGCGCAGCTTGGCCAGGGCCTCCGCCAGGATCGCCTCACCGTCGGCGTCGCTGCGGCGTTCCCGCACGTAGGCCAGGTGGGTCTTGTAGGGCTCGTTCCGCGGCGGGGCCGGCGGGTTGGCGCGGTCCTGACCAGCCGGGAACCCGCACCGGGGGCAGTCCCAGGTGTCGGGGACCTGCGCGTCAGATGCGAAGCTCGGCCTCGTCTCGTGCCCGTTCGCGCACCAGAACGGGATCCGGATGCGCGGGGCCGACTCCCCGCGCTCGGCCTCTCCCATCGGACCCGCGCCGACGCGGCTCCCACGGATGGCATTGCCACTTGCCACGGTCTAACTCCCTGCGTAATCCTGCGATACGCCGCCGTGCCCCCGAGGCCCGGCCGTCGTGTGATGCGCTCAATCCGCGCCTTTGTCTGGTGATGTGCCATCGCCGATGGACGCCCGACCGTTACAGACCGGTCCGCGCGCAACGGCCACCGTCCGGTGTGGCTTCGGCGCCGCACCAGTTTAAGAGCGTGTCGGAGGTGCTGGGCACGGCCCGGCGGATCCGGGCGCGGGAAAACGTTCCGACAACGGAAAAGGGGCGGGGGCCCGGCGGCATGATGCCGCCGGGCCCCCGCCCGAGTCCGCCTCGCCGGTCCGTTTCAGGAGGACACCGAGGTGAGCAGGCCGAGCACCACGACGCACGCGAACCAGAGCACCCCGACGACGATGGTGATGCGGTCGAGGTTGCGCTCGGCCACCGAGGAGCCGCCCGCCGCGGACTGCATGCCGCCGCCGAACATGTCGGACAGGCCGCCGCCCTTGCCCTTGTGCATGAGCACCAACAGGACAAGCAACCCGCTGAACACGATCAACGCGATCGAGAACGCCACAGTCACGACAAGTCCATCTCTCTCATCCGACACCGCTCCCGCAAGGGTACGACGGGAGCGGCCGCCAGCCTACTGGTCGCGCCCGGTCGCACAGGCGTCCGCTGCGCCCGGGGGCGCCGAAGCCGTCCCGACCCGGGCGGCGGTGGCATCAGTCCGCGTCGTCCCCGGTCGGCGCCTGGAGCTTCACGCCGACTCCCCGCACGGTGTGCAGGTAGCGCGGGGCGGAGGCGTTCTCCCCGAGTTTTCGTCGTAGCCATGACAGGTGTACGTCGACGGTCTGCTCACCGCCGCAGCCACGCCGCCAGACCGCGCCGAACAGCTCACGACGGGACACGACCGTCCCCGGACGCGCGGCGAGGTGGGCGAGCAGATCGAACTCGCGGCGGGTGAGGTCCAGGGGCACCCCGTCGAGGGAGGCCTGCCTGCGGTCCACGTCCACCGCCAACGCGCCCACCCGCAGCACCAGCCGCGGGGCGGGGCCGGAGGTGAGCGAACCACCGATGCGCCCCAGCACTGCGGCGATCCCGTCGGCGAGGCGGTCGCCGGAGAGCGGGCGGGGCAGGTGGGCGTCGGCGCCCGCGAGGCGCAGGCGCTCCGCCTCCGTCTCGTCGTCACGGTCGGTCGCGACGATCACGGCCACGTCGCTCATCCGCCGGACCATCCGCAGCACCTGCGTGCCGTCGGCGTCGGGCGGGGCCACGTCCAGCACGACGACGTCGTACTCGGCACGGGCCACCTCACCCAGCGCCCGCATCGCGGTGCCGACGAGGTGCACGGTGTGCGCGGCGGCGGCCAGTTCCCGGGCGAGCGCGGGGCCGACGGAGGGATCGTCCTCGACGAGCAGCACGCGTGCCATGCACCGGGAGCGTAGGCCATGCCCCTCGGCCGTTCGGGGTACCGACCGCCGCCCGCGTGTCGCTCAGTTCAGCAGTTCGCGGGCCAGCGCCTCGCTCCACCACCGCTCGACCCGATCGGGTGACCAGCCGCGTTCCACGGTGAGCACGGTGTAGACGTCGATGTTGCACACGGCCGCGTAGACGTCCACGGCGGACCGCACGTCCAGGCCCGCTCGGAGGACGCCGGGCGGCCAGGAGGAGAACACCTGGATCCGCGTCCCGTCGCCCCGGCGGCGGGCGTCGCGGTAGAGCGTCGCCAACTCCGGCTCGGTGCGACCCGCCTCGCGCACCAGCGTGATGACGTCGCCCGCGCGTTCGAACAGCCGTCGGTCATAGGCGGCCATCGCGGCCAGTTGCCGCTCGGGATTCGCCGCCGGAGCCTCGAGCTCAGCGAGCATGCGGGACGCGTCGGCCGACAGGTCCGCCGCGTCGGCCAGGGCGAGGGCCAGCCCCGTCTTGTTCCCGTACGACGCGTAGACCGTGGGCACGGAGACCCGCGCCTCCCGCGCCACGTCCCGCACGGTCGTCGCCGCCCACCCCTGGGAGACGAACAACCGGCGGGCGGCGCGGGCGATCTCCGCGCGGGTCTCCTGCGCCTGCGCCGTCCGGCGCAGCGAGTCATAGCGGCGCCGACCGGACTCCGGACCCGACTGCGGCTCCGACTCCGCGCTCATGGCTTGCCCCCTATTGGTTTTACGCTGCCTATAATGAATACATGTTACGTCAATCACCCGGGGCGACCGCCATGAGCTTCTCCCGGATCAGCGGCATGGCGGCCCTCGGTTTCGCCTTCATGATCGTCTTCGCCAACGTCATCGCGCTCCCCGCCGGCCTGCCCGCCACCGGCGCCGACATCGGGGATGTGGAGGCGTTCTTCGGCACACGGGACGACGTGGTCGGTGTCGGGTCCGCGCTCACCCCCGCCGCCTGGGCCCTGGCCACGGTGTTCGGAGCAGGCGCGGTCTGCGCGCTGCGGCCGTCCGAGCGCGATCGAGGCGAGGGATGGTCACTGCTCGGATTCGCCGGCCTGGTCCTGCAGAACGCCACCTTCGCCGGGGTCATCGCGATCCGCCTGGCGCTCACCACCACGGCCGGCGAGGACACCGGCGCCACCTCGGGACTCTGGGCGTTGCACGACGCGCTGTTCACCCTCAACGGCACCTTCCTCGCACTCGCCCTCATCGGACTCACCGTGGCCGGCCGGAACGCCGGGCTGATCCGAGGCTGGCACGGTGCGCTGGGGCTGCTGTCAGCAGCTCTGCTGTTCACCTCGGCCACCCTCACCCCCCTGGTCGTGGAGCACGCGGGCCCTCTCGGACTGCTGGGCCTCGCGGGGTGGCTGATGTGGGTGGTGTGGATCGTCGCGTACGGCGCCACCCTGATCCGGCTCAACCCGGTAACGCCGGCTCGCCGGGCGGGCTGACCGTCCGAGGGGCGTCGCACCGTACGGGCGGGGCACCGGTCTCCCACCGGCTCGGTGCTGCCGTAGGGCGCGGGCGCGGTGGAGGCCATCCCGCGGGGGCGTAGCCGCGCGTCCCTGGACACCAACGCAGGCATGCCGTCGGGAGTGGCCACGCCACTCCCGACGGCATGCCATGAGTTACCGGGATGTCATGGGCTACCGGGATGCCATGACCTACCCGAGATGCCATGAGCCGCCGAGTTGCCATGAGCTACCGGGATGCCATGAGCTACCGGGATGCCATGAGCTGCCGGGATGCCATGAGCTGCCGGGATGCCATGTCCGGACCCGGAGTTGTCCACAGGACAGATTTGGGACCTCCCGCCAGCAACGCCCTCATGGGATCCTGAAGAAGGGGACCTCGCGCCCCCCAATGGGGGGAAGGGGGGAAACGTTCCTCCCTCGGCGTGGTCCCCTCAAGTGCCCGCACCCGAGGGGACCACGCCGGGAAGGTCCCGCCGCATCCCGGCACCGCGGTCCCGGGCCCCACCACGGCACCTTCAGGCGCCCGGCCCGCCTCAGCCCGCTCAGCCCGCCTCAGGCCGCCTCAGGCCGCGGCGCCGCCGTCGATGACCAGGTCCGCCCCGACGGTGTAGCCGGACTCCTCCGAGGCCAGGTGGAGGATGGCGGACGCCACCTCCTCCAGGGTGCCGACCCGCCCGAGCGGGCTCTGCTCCTTCATCCGCAGTGCCCGCTCGGCCTCGGTCTCCCCCGGCTGCAGCGACATCGGCGTGTCCAGGGCCCCGGGGCTGACCGCGTTGATGCGGATGCCCTCGGCAATGTGGTCGCGCGCGGCGGCGCGGGTCAGCGCGCTCACCGCCGCCTTGGTCGCCGCGTACGCGCCCATGCCGGGGATGCGGATGTGCGGCCCGAGGTCGGAGGAGACGGTGACGATCGCGCCACCGCCCGAGGCCCGCATGGCGCGGACGACCTCCCGGAGGAAGAGCCAGGTTCCGGTCACGTTGGCCGCCAGCATGGCGTCCCAGTCCTCCTCGGCGATGTCCGCGACGGCCTGGCCGGCGCCGCGCAGGATGCCGACGGCGTTGACCGCGACGTCCAGGCCGCCGAGTTCACCGACCGCGTCGTCCACCAGCCGGCGGGCGTCGGCGGCGTCGGTGAGGTCCGCGGTGACGGCCTGGGCGCGCCCGCCGTCGGCCTCGATCAGCCGAACGGTCTCGCGCAGGGTGGCCTCCGTGCGTCCGGCGACGACGACCGTGGCGCCCTCGGCGGCCAGTGCCCGCGCCACGACGCGTCCGAGGCCGGTGCCGCCGCCGGCGACGAGGGCGCGGCGGGACTGGAAACGACCGGGGTTGACGGTGCGCTGGGAGGTGTTCATGGACGTACGTCTCCTTCACTGTTGAGAGTTCACTGCGTGGTGGGTGGTGGATGGTGCGGAAGCGGCCACCGGGTCGGCGGCGACCTCCGCGGGAGGGAGGTTCGGGTGGCGGGCTCGGACGCTCGCCGGATCAGCGAGGGGGCGGGGGCCCGGTCTCGGCGGGGCGGTCGGGCCGCATCACCCGGAGGGTGACGGCGGCCAGCAGCAGCAACGCCGCGCCGACCACGGCGAGCCCGAGTGCGTAGCCGCCGGTCACCGCCTCGGCCGGCGGGGAGCCGGCCGAGGCCAGCGCACTGGTGCGGGCCGCGGCGGCGGAGGCCAGCACCGCCAGGCCGACCGTCGGCCCGACCTCCATCGCCGTGTTCACCAGCCCCGCCGCCAGACCCACCTGGCGCTGCGGCACGCCGGAGACGGCTGCCACGGTGACGGCCGCGAGGGCCGCCGCGGCTCCGGCGGGGAACAGCAGCAGGGCGGGCAGCAGGTCGGTGGCGTACGGGCCGTCCAGGCCGGTGGCGCCGCCGAGCAGCAGCCCGGCGCCGGCGGTGGCGGAGCCCGCAACCGCCACGGCGCGGGTCCCGTGACGGAGCACCAGGCGGCCGGCGATCCGCCCGGCGGCGACCAGCACGACCACGTAGGGGACGAAGGCGGCCGAGGTGCGCGCCGGGCTCCACTCGCGGATCTGCTGCACCTGGAGGACGGGGAAGAATCCGAGCGCGACGGAGCCGGCGGCGACGGCCAGCACGACGGCGAGCGCGACCAGGCGGCGCGGGTGGGCGAGGAAGCGCGGGGGCAGCAGCGGATCGGCGTGCCGCAGTTCGACGAGGGTGAAGACGGCGATCAGGGCCGTGCCGCCGAGGAGTGGGACGAGGACGGCGGCGGAGCTCCAGGGGTGGTCGCCGGTGTGGACCAGGCCAAGGCTGAGGGCGATGATGCCGGCCGTCCACAGGGCGGCGCCGGGCAGGTCCAGGCCGCCGAGCCGCCCGGAGGTCGTCCCCTTGCCGGCCGACGGAGCGGACGGGGCGGAGGCCGGAGCGGCGGGCGCGTCGGGCAGCAGTCGGCGGGTGGTGACCAGCAGGACCACGGTCAGCGCGATCGGCGCGGTGAAGAGCCAGCGCCAGGACAGCAGGCTGGTGACGGGTCCGGAGAGCAGGTTGCCGGTCGCGGCGCCGATCACCGCCAGCCCGCCCCAGGTGGCCGTGGCGCGGCGCAGCCGCGTGGGGTCGGGGAAGAGTGTGGGGAGGGCCGCCATCGCGGCCGGGGCCAGCAGGGCGGCTCCGGCGCCCTGGGTGAACCGGGCGGTGAGCAGCACGGTGGCGTCGGGGGCGAGTGCCGCGGCTGTCGCGGCGGTGCCGAACAGGGCGGCGCCGGCGAGGAGGGTGCGGCGGGGGCCGTAGCGGTCGGTGAGTCGGCCGCCGAGGAGCAGCAGGCCGCTGAAGGTGAGGCCGTAGGCGGCGGTGAGCAGGACGAGATCGGCCGGGGAGAGGTGGAACTGCCGCTGGAGGGCGGGGAGCGGCACCGACAGCATGGTGATGGTGAAGATCAGGAGGATCTGGGTGGTGGCGAGGAGGGCGTAGGCGGCGCGCGGGTGCCGGGCGTGCCGCTGGGAGGCGGCTTCCGGTGCGGCCTCGGTACCGGCCTCCGCCGAAGTCCTCGCTCCGGCACCGGCTCCCGCCGCGGCACCGGTGGCGTCCGGCGCCGCGGTGTCGCGCTGTCGGGCCGTGGTCACGTTTCCCCCTCCTATCTAGACCGATCGTTCTCGAATTTGGGCACACGGATCCAGGCACACGAATCCGGCGCACGGAGTCGCGCCGCCGGCTGCACGGACCCCGCCCGGCGGGGCGCACAGCGGCGTTCACCCCGGGGCCCGGCTCACTCCAGGACGGCGAGGGCCTGCGTCGCGGCGGCCCGGATCCGTTCCGGTTCCGGCCGTCCGCGCCCCATCACCCGCAGCCCCTGGAAGAGCACCAGCAGGAAGCTGGCGATCTGCCGCGGTTCGCGTCCCTCGGGGAGCTCACCGCGGTCGCGGGCCCGCACCAGGGCGCTCTCCAAGGCCCCCTCCAGGGACGCCCAGCTCGCCTCCACCCGCCGGGCGACCTCCGTGTCGTGCCGGGTCAGCTCGACGGCGCTGTTGGTCACCAGGCAGCCGAGGCGGCGCGGGTCCTCCATGGCCTCGGTGGCGAAGGCCCGCACGGCGGCCCGCACCGCCTCCAGCCCGGCGTCCGGTTCGTTCAGCGCGGCGAGCGCGCCGGTGTTGCTCCGGTTGGCGCCGTAGCGGTCCAGGGCGGCCAGGAAGAGGTCCCGCTTGCCGCCGAACGTTCCGTAGATGCTGGCCTTGGCGATGCCGAGGCGCGCCACCAGGTCGGACATGGAGGTGGCTTCGTAGCCGCGCTCCCAGAACAGTTCGAGCGCCGCCTGGAGGGCGGCGTCCGGGTCGAACTCCTTGGTGCGTGCCATGTCCCGGACGCTATCCCATTCGAGACCGAGCGGTCAAGAAAGCGCGTCAACACCGGCGCCGGGCCTGGCGGGGGGCGGACAACGGACAACAGAGAGCGGAGAAACGGGCCCGCGGCAACAGCCCCGGAGGAACGCCGTGGCGGCCGGCCCCCAGTACTCGGGAGCCGACCGCCACGGAGGGGCGAACGAACGCGCCGAAGAGACGGACCGCGTCGCGACGACCGCGTCAGGCCGTCTTGGTGTCCGCCTGGTCGAAGCGCACGATGCCGACGAACTCGTCGGCCACCAGCGAGGCGCCTCCCACCAGGGCGCCGTCCACGTCCGGCTTGGCCATGATCCCGGCCGCGTTGGAGGCCTTCACCGAACCGCCGTACAGGATGCGGACGGCGTCCGCCACCTGCGCGTCGTACAGCTCGGCGAGTCGTCCACGGATGGCCGCGCAGACCTCCTGGGCGTCCTCGGGGGTGGCGACCTCGCCGGTGCCGATGGCCCACACCGGCTCGTAGGCGATGACGATGCGGGCCGCCTGCTCCGCCGGGAGGCCGGCCAGCGCGCCGTCGACCTGGGCGAGGGTGTGCGGGACCTGCCGGCCGGCCTTGCGGACGTCCAGGCCCTCGCCGACGCACAGGATCGGCACGATGTCGTTGCGGAAGGCCGCCTTCACCTTGGCGTTGACCAGCTCGTCGGTCTCGCCGTGGTACTCGCGCCGCTCGGAGTGGCCGATGGCCACGTAGGAGCACTTCAGCTTGGCCAGCATCGGGCCGGACACCTCGCCGGTGTAGGCCCCGGAGTCGTGCGCCGAGATGTCCTGCGCGCCGTACTTGATCTTCAGCTTGTCGCCGTCGACCAGCGTCTGCACGGAACGGAGGTCGGTGAACGGCGCCAGCACCGCCACCTCCACCGCCTCGTAGTCGGCGTCGGTGAGGCTGAAGGCGAGCTTCTGGACGTGGGCGATGGCCTCGAGGTGGTTGAGGTTCATCTTCCAGTTGCCCGCCATCAGCGGCGTGCGTGCGTGGGTTGCCATGGGTGCGTCAGTCCTCCAGTGCTGCCAGGCCAGGCAGGGTCTTGCCCTCAAGGTATTCGAGGCTGGCGCCGCCGCCGGTCGAGATGTGGCCGAACGCCTTGTCGTCGAAGCCGAGGTTGCGCACGGCCGAGGCGGAGTCGCCGCCGCCGATCACGCTGAACGCGCTGGACTCGGCGAGCGCGCGGGCGATCGCCTCGGTGCCGCCGGCGTAGTCGGCGTACTCGAAGACGCCCATCGGGCCGTTCCAGAAGACGGTGGCCGCGTCGGCGAGGCGGGAGGCGAACAGCTCCCGGCTCTTCGGGCCGATGTCCAGGCCCTCGTGGTCGGCCGGGATGGCGTCGGCGTCCACCACCTGGTAGGTGGCGGTGCCCGGGGCCGGGTCGCTGGGGAACTCGGTGGCGACCAGGAAGTCGACCGGGAGCAGCAGCTCGACGCCCTTGTCCTCGGCGCGCCGCAGGTACTCGGTCACGGTCGGGATCTGCTCCTCCTGGAGCAGGCTCCTGCCCACCTCCAGGCCCTTGGCCTTGAGGAAGGTGTAGGCCATGCCGCCGCCGATGATCAGCCGGTCGGCCTTGTCCAGCAGGTTGTCGATCACGCCGAGCTTGTCGGAGACCTTGGCGCCGCCGAGGACCACCACGTAGGGGCGGCTGACGTCCTCGGTGAGCTTCTTCAGGACCTCGACCTCGGTGGCGATCAGGCCGCCGGCGGCGTGCGGCAGGCGGGCCGGCACGTCGTACACCGAGGCGTGCTTGCGGTGCACGGCGCCGAAGCCGTCGCTCACGTAGACCTGGGCGAGGGCGGCGAGCCGGTCGGCGAAGGCGCCGCGCTCGGCGTCGTCCTTGCTGGTCTCGCCGGCGTTGAAGCGCAGGTTCTCCAGCAGCGCGACCTCGCCGTCGCCGAGGGCGGCGGTGATCTCCTGGGCGCTGTCACCCACCGTGTCGGAGGCGAAGGCGACCGGGCGGCCGAGCAGCTCGCCGAGGCGGGTGGCGACCGGGGCGAGGGAGTACTTCGGGTCCGGCTCGCCCTTGGGGCGGCCGAGGTGGGAGCAGACGATGACGCGGGCGCCGGCCTGGGCCAGCTTGGCGATGGTGGGCACGGAGGCCCGGATGCGGCCGTCGTCGGTGATGCGGGTGCCGTCGAGCGGCACGTTGAGGTCGGCGCGGACGAGCACGCGCTTGCCGGCGACGTCGAGGTCGTCGATGGTCTTCATGACGAGGTGGTCCCTTTCACGGGTGTCCCTGCGGTCTTTGGCGAACGCGCGACGGCGGGCCCGGACGACGGCTCGCGTCGTCCGGGCCCGCCGTCGGGCGATGAGCTCACGCGGCCCCGGCGGGCTCCGCGGTGGACGCGGAGCCGGCCGGGGAGCCGAGCGCTACCGGAACGGTGTGCCGTCTTCAGGCGACGGCTCCGGTCAGAGCTTGCCGCCGATGTGGGAGGCGAGGTCCACCAGGCGGTTGGAGTAGCCCCACTCGTTGTCGTACCAGCCGACGACCTTGACCGTCTTGCCGGACACCATGGTCAGGCTGGAGTCGAAGGTGCACGACGCCGGCCAGTTGACGATGTCGGAGGAGACGATCTGGTCCTCGGTGTACTCCAGGAAGCCCTTGAGGGAGCCCTCGGCGGCCGCCTTGAACGCCGCGTTGATCTCGTCCTTGGTGGCCTCCCGCTCCAGCTCGACGACCAGGTCGGTCACCGAGCCGGTGGGGACCGGCACGCGCATGGCGATGCCGTCCAGCTTGCCCTTCAGCTCCGGGATCACCAGCGCGGTGGCCTTCGCGGCACCGGTGGTGGTCGGGATGATGTTCTGGGCGGCGGCGCGGGCGCGGCGCAGGTCCTTGTGCGGGAAGTCCAGGATGACCTGGTCGTTGGTGTAGGCGTGGACCGTGGTCATCAGGCCCTTGACCACACCGAAGTTGTCCAGCAGCACCTTGGCCAGCGGCGCCACGCAGTTGGTGGTGCAGGAGGCGTTGGAGACCACGTGGTGCTTGGCCGGGTCGTAGCTCTCGTGGTTGACGCCCATCACGAAGGTGGCGTCCTCGCCCTTGGCCGGGGCCGAGATGATGACCTTCTTGGCGCCCGCGTCGAGGTGCTTCTTGGCGTCCTCGGCGTTGGTGAAGCGGCCGGTGGACTCGATCACGATGTCGGCGCCGAGCTCGCCCCAGGGCAGCTGGGCCGGGTCGCGCTCGGCGATCGCCTTGAAGCTCTTGCCGCCGACGGTGATCGTGTCGCCGTCCACGGTGACCTCGCGGTCCAGGCGGCCCAGGATGGTGTCGTACCTGAGCAGGTGCGCCAGGGTCTCGTTGTCGGTCAGGTCGTTGACACCGACGATCTCGATGTCAGCGTTCTGGGCCAGGACCGCACGGAAGAAGTTGCGGCCGATACGGCCGAAGCCGTTGATGCCTACCCGGATCGTCACGAACCGATCTCCTCGCTGGTACGCCGGACGAAGGCCGACGGAAGCTGTTTGGGATGTCCCCGACCGCTTCCGACCCTACCTCGCCACTGTGGCCGCCAGCACGTTCACCCCGCTGTCCGCGCCGAAGGCTTCCGGGAAGGTCCGTACCGGGTGCGAACAGGTACGCACGGCTCCGGACGGATTCCGGCAGGGGGTGCCCGGGGCACGCGACACGCCGTCACCCGGGGGTGGACATCCGAGTTGCCGGATTCCGACAGGTCGTTCGGGAGGTGGTGGGGCCGGCCGCCGGATCGGCGTGCCGCGTCCCGCCGGCGACACCGGGCGGCCGGCACTCCGGTACGCCGTGCGATTGCGATCGTTTCAACGCTGTTGCCGCCGCCCGGGAATTTTTTGATTCGTGATTGAACGAATGGCCGGCCGTCCCGGTATTCGGGACGGCCGGCCGGGGCGAACCGGGCGCGGCGTCGGCGTCAGCCGACCATCTCCTCGGTGAGGCTGGACTCGGTGCCGGGCAGGCCCAGTTCCATGGCGCGCTTGTCGGCCATCGCCAGCAGGCGCCGGATCCGGCCGGCCACCGCGTCCTTGGTCAGCGGCGGGTCGGCGAGCGAGCCCAGCTCCTCCAGCGACGCCTGCTTGTGCTCCATCCGCAGCCGGCCGGCGGCGGCCAGGTGCTCGGGCACGTCGTCGCCGAGGATCTCCAGGGCGCGCGCCACCCGGGCGCCGGCGGCCACCGCGGCGCGCGCGGAGCGGCGCAGGTTGGCGTCGTCGAAGTTGGCCAGCCGGTTGGCGGTCGCCCGCACCTCGCGGCGCATCCGCCGCTCCTCCCAGGCCAGCACCGACTCGTGCGCGCCGAGCCGGGTGAGCACCGCGCCGATCGCGTCGCCGTCGCGGACCACGACCCGGTCGACCCCGCGCACCTCGCGGTTCTTGGCGGTGATGCCGAGCCGGCGGGCCGCGCCGACCAGGGCGAGGGCCGCCTCGGAGCCGGGGCAGGTGATCTCCAGCGAGGAGGAGCGGCCGGGTTCGGTGAGCGAGCCGTGGGCGAGGAAGGCGCCGCGCCAGGCCGCCTCGGCGTCGCAGGTGGCCCCGGAGACCACCTGGGGCGGCAGGCCGCGGATGGGCCGGCCGCGGCCGTCCAGCAGGCCGGTCTGCCGGGCGAGCTGGTCGCCGCCGGCCACCACCCGGACCACGAAGCGGCTGCCCCGCCGCAGCCCGCCGGGGGCCATCACCACCAGGTCCGAGGCGTGGCCGAAGATCTCCAGGATGTCCTTGCGCAGCCGCCGGGCGGCGGCTCCGGTGTCGAGCTCCGCCTCGACCACGATGCGGCCCGAGACGATGTGCAGGCCGCCGGCGAACCGCAGGATCGAGGAGACCTCGGCCTTGCGACAGCATGCTCTGGTGATCGGCAGCCTGCTGAGCTCGTCCTTCACCGCTGCGGTCATCGCCATGGGCCGATCCTTCCATGCGTGCGGAAAATCCTGTCGTACGCCGCCGCCAGCAGCTCGGGGTCGTGGCGGGGTGTGCCGTCCGCGGCGGCCACCGACGCCAGCACCAGCTCCCCGCCCAGCTGTTTGGCGGCGTCCTCAAGGGTGTCGCGGTCCCCGATCCACGCCGGGTCGGCCAGCACGGCGTCCACGGTGAGGTCGGGGGCGTGCGCGGCGAGCACCTCCAGGTGACGTTCCGAGGAGAACCCCTCGGTCTCCCCCGGCTGCGCGGCGAGGTTCAGCGCGAGCACCTTGCGGGCCCGGGTCACCGACAGCACCTCGGCCAGGGTGGGCACCAGCAGGTGGGGGATGACGCTGGTGAACCAGGAGCCGGGGCCGAGGATGACCCAGTCGGCGTCGCGCACCGCGGCCACCGCCTCGGGCGCGGCGGGGGGCTCCTCGGGCACCAGGCGGACCTGCTGCACGTGGCCGGGGGTCACCGCCACCTCGGCCTGCCCGCGCACGGCGGTGGTCTCCTGCGGGCGGGCCGGGTCGTGCCCCCGGACCAGCGCCTCGATCTCCAACGGCACGGTGGACATGGGCAGCACACGGCCGTGCGCGCCCAGCAGCCGGCCGACCCACGCCAGGGCGTCCACGTGGTCCCCGAGCTTCTCCCACAGGGCCGCGATCAGCAGGTTGCCGACGGCGTGGCCGTGGAGTTCGCCGCCGCCGGTGAAGCGGTGCTGCAGCACGCTGGCCCAGGTGCGGCCCCACTCGTCGTCGCCGCACAGCGCGGCCAGCGCCTTGCGCAGGTCCCCCGGGGGGAGGATGCCGAGTTCCTGCCGCAGGCGGCCGCTGGAGCCGCCGTCGTCCGCGACGGTGACCACGGCGGTCAGGTCGGGGGTGAGCCGGCGCAGGGCGGTCAGCGACGCGGCCAGGCCGTGGCCGCCGCCGAGGGCGACGACCTTCGGCTGCAGTCCCATCGGTGGGACGGTCCCGCGCATCCCGCGACGCCCTGGATTGTGTCCGGTCACGCCCTCTCCCGGTTGTCTGGTGCCACTTCCGGAAGCATGCCAGATCTCCGGGGCGGCTCCGGTCCGGCGGCGCCGCCGCACGGGTGGGCGGCGGGGCGCGGGCGCGGGGGCCGGGTGTGCGCGCGGGGCGTGGTACGCCCGGTCGGGCGTGCGGCGCGGCCGGGCGCCCGGCCGGGTGGCCGCGGGCGGCGCGCGGCCCCGACCGCCGGGCTCGTTTCGGCGGTTCGTTCGGTTCCGCCGGCGGTTCGTTCGGTCCGGCCGCCGCACGGAGGGCTGCGCCGGTGGCCGGCGCTTCACCGGTGGCCGGGGCCGCGCCGGTGGCCGGGCGGGGCGGGCCGCCCGGCCACCGTCGGCTACTCGCGGCCCATGTCGCGGTGCACCACCTTGGTGTCCACGCCCTGCTCGGCCAGCCGGCGGGTGAGCCGCTCCGCCATCGCCACGCTGCGGTGCTTGCCGCCGGTGCAGCCGACGGCGAGGGTCAGGTAGCGCTTGCCCTCGCGCCGGTAGCCCTCGATGACCAGCCGCAGCAGCTCGCTGTAGCCGTCCAGGAACTCCTTGGCGCCGGGCTGGTCGAACACGTACCCGGCGACCTCCTCGCTCGTCCCGGTGAACGGCCGCAGCTCCGGCACCCAGTGCGGGTTCGGCAGGAAGCGGCAGTCCACCACCAGGTCGGCGTCGACCGGCAGGCCGTACTTGTACCCGAACGACATCACGGTGGCGCGCAGCTCGGGCTCCTGGCCGTCCGCGAAGGCGGCGTCCATCTTGGCGCGGAGCTCGTGCACGTTGAGCGTCGAGGTGTCGATCACCAGGTCGGCCTGGCCGCGCAGCTCGCGCAGCAGGTCGCGCTCCTTGGCGATGCCGTCGACGATCCGGCCGTCCCCCTGCAGGGGGTGCGGGCGCCGCACGGACTCGAAGCGCCGCACCAGGTGGTCGTCGGACGCCTCCAGGAAGACCACCCGGCGCCGGACCCCGGAGGAGTCCAGGTCGGCCAGGGAGTTCTTCAGGTCGTCGAAGAAGCGCCGGCCGCGGACGTCCACCACCACGCCGATGCGCGGCACGGCGCCCTGCGAGCGGGCACCGAGGTCGACCATGGTCGGGATCAGCGACGGCGGCAGGTTGTCGACCACGAACCAGCCCAGGTCCTCCAGGCACTTGGCGGCGGTGCTGCGACCGGCACCGGACATGCCGGAGATGATCACGAGTTCCGGGGTGTTCTCACCGGTACCAGGGGCGTTCACGGATCCTCCAGTTCGTCTCCTCCCTGCCTGCACCGGGCAGGGGGCGCGCCCGTCGGGGCTGTCACGCGGCGAAACCTACCCGACGGAGCCGACCTCACCGGGGCGACGAGGTGACAACTTCGCTCCGGTTGCTTGGCGGCCGCCCACGGTCCGGCGGCCTGCGGGCGGGGCGCCGAGGGCCGCCCGACTCGCCCCGGAACGCCCCGACTCCCCTGCCGGGCAGGGAGGTTGGGGACCGGCCGGGCGCGCCGGACCGGGTCAGGACTCGCCTTCCACGATCTCCCCGGTGGCGGTGTTGACGGCCGGTGCCGACGGTTCCGCCGAGGCCAGCGCCGCGATGACGGCCTCGGCGGTGCGCCGGCCGATGCCCGGCACCTCGCACACCTCCTCCAGCGTGGCGGACCGCAGGCGCTTGACGGACCCGAAGTGCTTCAGCAGCGCCGCGCGGCGGGTGGCGCCGAGCCCGGGCACCGAGTCCAGGCCACCCGCGCGCAGCCGCTTGCCCCGCTTGCCGCGCTGGTAGCTGATGGCGAACCGGTGCGCCTCGTCCCGCACGCGCTGCAGCAGGTACAGGCCCTCGCTGCTGCGCGGCAGCACCACCGGGTCCTCCTCGCCGGGCAGCCACACCTCCTCCAGTCGCTTGGCCAGGCCGCACAGGGCGACGTCGTCGATGCCCAGCTCCGCCAGGGCCCGGGCGGCGGCGGCCACCTGCGGGGCGCCGCCGTCCACCACGACCAGCTGCGGCGGGTAGGCGAAGCGCCGCGGACGGCCGGTCTCCGGATCGATCGGCCCGGAGACGGCGGGGCCTTCCAGCTCCACCGCCCCGGCGGCGCCCTCGGGGCCCGCGCCGCCGTTGCCGGTGTCGCCGTTGCCGGTGTCGCCGTTGCCGGTGTCGACCTCCCCGGCGGCGGCGCGCTCCGCGGCCTGCCGGGCGGCCTCCGCCTCGCCCTCCGGGGTGGCCCACTCGCCGGTGCGCTGGGACTCCTCCAGGTAGCGGCGGAAGCGCCGGGTGATCACCTCGTGCATGGAGCGGACGTCGTCCTGCCCGGCGAAGCCCCTGATGGCGAAGCGGCGGTACTCGCTCTTGCGGGCCAGGCCGTCCTCGAAGACCACCATGGAGGCGACCACGTCCTCGCCCTGCAGGTGCGAGATGTCGAAGCACTCGATGCGCAGCGGGGCGGACTCCAGGCCGAGGGCGTCGGCGATCTCGGCCAGGGCCCGGCTGCGGGTGGACAGGTCGGAGGCGCGGCGGGTCTTGTGCAGGGCGAGGGATTGGCCGGCGTTGCGGGCGACCGTGGCCAGGAGGTCCTTCTTGTCGCCGCGCTGCGGCACGCGCAGGTCCACCCGGGAGCCGCGCAGCTCGCCCAGCCAGGACGCGACCGCCTCGGCGTCGGTGGGCAGCACGGGCACCAGCACCTCGCGCGGCACCGCCTCGCCGCGCTCGGCGCCGTAGAGCTGCTGCAGGAAGTGCTCGACGAGCTCGGCGGCGCCGACGTCCTCCACCTTGTCGGTGACCCAGCCGCGCTGGCCGCGCACCCGGCCGCCGCGCACGTGGAATATCTGCACGGCCGCCTCCAGCTCGTCCTCGGCGAGCGCGATGACGTCCGCGTCGGTGCCGTCCGGGAGCACCACGGCGTTCTTCTCCATGGCCCGGCGCAGCGCGCCGATGTCGTCGCGCAGGCGGGCGGCGCGCTCGTACTCCAGGTCGGCGGCGGCCTGCTGCATCTCCTTCTCCAGGCGCCGCAGGTGCGTGCCGGTGCGGCCGGCCATGAAGTCGCAGAACTCGGCGGCCAGCTCCCGGTGGTCCTCCGGGGAGATCCGGCCGACGCAGGGGGCGGAGCACTTGTCGATGTAGCCGAGCAGGCAGGGGCGTCCGCTGGCGGCGGCGCGCTTGAACACGCCGCTGGAGCAGGTGCGGACCGGGAAGACGCGCAGCAGCAGGTCGACCGTCTCGCGGATCGCCCAGGCGTGGGCGTAGGGGCCGAAGTAGCGCACCCCCTTGCGGCGGGGGCCGCGCATGACCTGGACCCGGGGGAACTCCTCGTCCATGGTGACGGCGAGCGAGGGGTAGGACTTGTCGTCGCGGTACTTGACGTTGAAGCGCGGGGAGTACTCCTTGATCCAGGAGTACTCCAGCTGGAGCGCCTCCACCTCGGTGCTGACCACCGTCCACTCCACGGAGGCGGCGGTGGTCACCATGGTGGCGGTGCGCGGGTGCAGCGCGGCGACGTCCTGGAAGTAGTTGGCCAGCCGCTGCCGGAGGTTCTTCGCCTTTCCGACGTAGACGACGCGGCCGTGCCCGTCCCGGAAGCGGTAGACGCCGGGTGCCTGCGGGATCGTGCCGGGTGCTGGGCGGTAGCTGGACGGGTCGGCCATGCCCTCACCTTACGGAAGAGCACCGACAGCGCGGGAGTCGCTCCGCTGGAACGGGCGGGGCGGGCGGGGTTGTCCGGGGGCGCCCTCCGGCAGGGAGGATGGTCCCGCACGCGGCGTTGATCGAGCCCCGCCGTCAGGCGGGTGGAAGGAGGCCGGCATGGCGGCCGGGAACGGGACGTCGTCCGGGCGTTCGGAGCTCGTCGGGGAGGCCGCGGGGGTCATACCCCCCTGGGCCACGCTGCCGATGGACACCCACTGCGGCTACTGCGGGGCGGCCTACACGGTGACGGCGGGCTGGCCGCGGGTGTGCGGCGAGTGCTCCAACACCACCTGGCGCAACCCGCTGCCGGTGGCCGTGGCCATGCTGCCGGTCCACGACGACGCCGGAGTCCACCTGGTCGTGATCCGGCGGACCATCGAGCCCCGGCACGGCTGGCTGGCGCTGCCCGGTGGGTTCGTGGACCTCGGGGAGAGCTGGCAGCAGGGGGTGGTGCGGGAACTGTGGGAGGAGACCGGCATCCCGGCCCGGGCGGAGGACGTCCGGCTGGCCGGCGCGTACAGCAACCAGCCGGGATCGCACATCATGCTGTTCGGCCTGCTGCCCCCGCGGCCGCTGGCGGAGCTGCCGCCGTCGGCGCCGACGGCGGAGACCCTGGGCTGGGAGCTGCTGTCCGCGCCGGCCGAGCTGGCCTTCCCCTCGCACACGCAGGTGGTGGCCGACTGGTTCGCCGGCGAGCACGGGGGGCGCGGCGGGCAGGGTGGCCCCGGGCGGCTGGGCTAGCCGTCCGCGCCGGCCTCGGGGCCGACCACCAGTCGGCCCTCCTGCACCCGCACCGGCACGGCCGGCAGCGGCGAGGGCGACGGGCCGCCCACCACCGAACCGTCGGAGACGTCGAACCGGCTGCCGTGGCAGCGGCACAGGATGCCGCCCTCGCCGACCTCGGAGACCAGGCAGGCCTGGTGCGGGCAGACGGCGCTGAACGCCTTCAGCTCCTGCTCGCTGGGCCGGGTGACCACCACGGCGGCGTCCGGGTACACCTTGCCGCCGCCGACCGGCACCTCCGACTCCGGCCCCAGCTCCACCGGGGCGGTCGGACCGGTCTGCGGGGTGGCGGAGCCGCCGGCGCCCTCGGCGCAGCCGGCCAGCGCCCAGGCCCCGGCGCCGACCGCGCCGGCCACGACGGTGGACCGCAGCACCTGGCGGCGGGTGGTGGTGCCTTCCGCGGCGGCGCGGGCGGGCTCGCTGGTGGTCACGGCGTGCTCCTGATCAGGGGGTTGGTGGGGTCACTCGGGGCGGGGGAGGGAGGGCCCGCGCGCGCGGGGCCTCCTCGCGCGGGCCCAGCCTACGCGGGCCGCCGCCCCGACCCGCCCCCGGGCCGGGGCGCGGTGACGGCTGCGGGGCCCCGCACGGGGGCCTTGCACGGGGCCCCGTGCGCCCGCGCGCGACGGCCCCGCCTGGGTCCTCCGCCACACCGCCGACGCCACCACCCGTGCGCCCGCGCGCGACGGCCCCGCCCCTCCGCGTGGTGCGGGGGACGGGGCCGTCGTGTGGTGGGCGGTGCGCCGGCCGCCGCGGCGGTGCTCAGGCCCGCGCGGCGGTGCTCAGGCCGGCACGGCCGACGGCTCAGCCGACCGGCACGGCGTCGCTGACCCTGGCGCCCAGGATCTCCCGGAGGAACTTGCCGGTGTGGCTCTCCGGAACCCCGGCCACCTGCTCCGGGGTGCCCTCGGCGACGATCGTGCCGCCGCCGCTGCCGCCCTCCGGCCCGAGGTCGATCAGCCAGTCCGCGGTCTTGATCACGTCGAGGTTGTGCTCGATCACGATCACCGTGTTGCCCTTGTCCACCAGCCCCTGGAGGACGCCGATCAGCTTGCTGATGTCCTCGAAGTGCAGGCCCGTGGTGGGCTCGTCCAGCACGTACACCGTCCGCCCGGTGGAGCGCTTCTGCAGCTCCGCCGCCAGCTTGACGCGCTGCGCCTCACCGCCGGACAGGGTCGGCGCGGGCTGCCCCAGCCGGACGTAGCCGAGGCCGACGTCGTTGAGGGTGCGCAGGTGGCGGGCGATCCCCGGGACGGCCTCGAAGAACGACAGCGCCTCCTCGATCGGCATGTCCAGCACCTCGGCGATGGACTTGCCCTTGTAGTGCACCTCCAGGGTCTCCCGGTTGTACCGGGCGCCGTGGCACACCTCGCACGGGACGTAGACGTCCGGCAGGAAGTTCATCTCGATCTTGATGGTGCCGTCGCCGGAGCAGTTCTCGCAGCGGCCGCCCTTGACGTTGAAGGAGAACCGGCCCGGCAGGTAGCCCCGCACCTTCGCCTCCACGGTCTCCGCGAACAGGCGGCGGACGTGGTCGAAGACGCCGGTGTAGGTGGCCGGGTTGGAGCGCGGGGTGCGGCCGATCGGGCTCTGGTCGACGTGCACCACCTTGTCCACCAGGTCGACGCCGGTGATCCGGGTGTGCCGGCCCGGCACGGCGATCCGGGCGCCGTTCAGCTCGCGGGCGAGGTGGGTGTAGAGGATGTCGTTGACCAGCGTCGACTTGCCGGAGCCGGAGACCCCGGTGACCGCGGTCAGCGTGCCCAGCGGGAAGCCCACCGTGACGTTCTTCAGGTTGTTCTCCCGCGCCCCCTGCACCACCAGCCGGCGCTTGCGGTCGACCGGGCGGCGGGCCTCGGGCACCGGGATGCTGCGCTTGCCGGAGAGGTACTGGCCGGTCAGCGACTCCTCGTTGGCCAGCAGCTGCTTGAGCGAGCCGGAGTGCACCACCTTGCCGCCGTGCTCGCCGGCGCCGGGACCGATGTCCACGACCCAGTCCGAGGCCCGCACGGTGTCCTCGTCGTGCTCCACGACGATCAGCGTGTTGCCGAGGTCGCGCAGCCGCACCAGGGTCTCGATGAGGCGGTGGTTGTCGCGCTGGTGCAGGCCGATGGACGGCTCGTCCAGCACGTACAGCACGCCGACCAGCCCGGAGCCGATCTGGGTGGCCAGCCGGATGCGCTGCGCCTCGCCACCGGAGAGGGTGCCGGCGGCGCGGCCGAGGGAGAGGTAGTCCAGGCCGACGTCCACCAGGAAGCGCAGCCGCTCGTTGACCTCCTTCAGCACCCGCTCGGCGATCTTCTTCTCGCGGGGGGTGAGCCGCAGCCCGCCCAGGAACTCCGCGCAGTCGCTGATCGACATGGCCGAGACGTCGGCGATCGACTTGCCGGCGACGGTGACCGCGAGGATCACCGGCTTGAGCCGGGTGCCGTCGCAGGCGGGGCAGGGGACCTGCCGCATGTAGCCCTCGAAGCGCTCGCGGCTGGCGTCGGTCTCGGCCTCGGCGTGGCGGCGCTTGACGTACGGCAGCACGCCCTCGAAGGAGGTGGTGTAGCTGCGGGTGCGCCCGTAGCGGTTGCGGTAGCGGACCTGCACCTGGGTGGAGTGGCCGTTCAGCAGCGCCTTGCGGGCCCGGGCGGGGAGCCCCTGCCAGGGCACGTCGGTGCGGAAGCCCAGTTCCTCGGCGAGGGCCTGGATCAGCCGGTTGAAGTACTCGCTGGACTGGCCGCCGGTCCACGGGGCCAGGGCGCCCTCGTCCAGGGACTTCTCCGGATCCGGCACCACCAGCTCCGGATCGACCTCCATGCGGGTGCCGATGCCGGTGCACTGCGGGCAGGCGCCGAACGGCGAGTTGAACGAGAAGGAGCGGGGCTCCAGCTCCTCGAAGGAGAGGTTGTCGTAGAGGCACGCCAGGTGCTCGGAGTAGACCCGCTCGCGGTTCGGGTCGTCCTCGGGCAGGTCGACGAAGTCGAGGGTGACCAGGCCGCCGGAGAGCCCGAGGGCCGTTTCCACCGAATCGGTGAGCCGGCGCTTGGCGCTCTCCTTGACCGTGAGGCGGTCCACGACCACCTCGATGGTGTGCTTCTCCTGCTTCTTCAGCTTCGGCGGGTCGGTGAGCTGCACCACCTCGCCGTCCACCCGGGCGCGGGCGTAGCCCTTGGACTGGAGGTCGGCGAAGAGGTCGACGTACTCGCCCTTGCGCTCGCGAATCACCGGCGCCAGGACCTGGAAGCGGCTGCCCTCGGGCAGGGCGAGGACCTGGTCGACGATCTGCTGCGGGGTCTGCCGGGCGATCTCCCGGCCGCACTCGGGGCAGTGCGGGACGCCGATGCGCGCGAAGAGCAGGCGCAGGTAGTCGTAGACCTCGGTGATGGTGCCGACGGTGGAGCGCGGGTTGCGGGAGGTGGACTTCTGGTCGATGGAGACCGCGGGCGACAGGCCCTCGATGAAGTCCACGTCCGGCTTGTCCATCTGGCCGAGGAACTGCCGGGCGTAGGAGGAGAGGGACTCCACGTAGCGCCGCTGTCCCTCCGCGAAGATCGTGTCGAACGCGAGCGAGGACTTGCCGGAGCCCGACAGGCCGGTGAACACGATGAGCGAGTCACGCGGCAGGTCCAGCGAGACGTTCTTCAGGTTGTGCTCGCGCGCACCGCGGACGATGAGGCGGTCTGCCACGCTGTGCCTTTCCCCGGACCGTGGGCGTGTCCGGCGTGCTCTCGTGGGGTGGTGGGGCGTGCGGCGCCGGAGGGCGCGCCCACACGGCGCGTCGCGCCGCGTGCCCCTGGATCGATTCGGCCCCCGCCCGGTCCATTGAAGCACCGGCGGGGCGTCGTTTGTTCCTCCCTACCCTTCCCGTCGGTGGGTGGGTGGGGTGCGTCCCGGAACCTTATCGCTCACGTGTTCGAATCCGCCAACGGCGGGGATCCCCGGCGCGCCGCCCGGACGTCGGGGGCCGGACGTCGGGGGCCGGACGCGGGGGCCGGGCGGCGCGGCCCGTCCGGCAGGAGGGTGCCGGACGGGCATGACGGAGGCCGGGGTCCGGGGCCGACCGCCCCCGACCCCGGCCGGGTCCACGCGCCGCCGAACGGCCACCGCGGCCGGGCCGAACGGCCGCGCCGCGGTGCCGGTCACCGCCCGGGCAGCACCAGCAGGGCGTCCCCCACCGCCCGCGGACCGGCGGCGTCACTGGGCGCGTTGACCACCTCGCCGTCGACGGCCAGGGTCACCGAGCCGCCGCCGTCCAGGTTCATCGCCTGCTCGGCCCCGAGGTCCACGAGCAGCTCCGCCGCCTCCGCCAGGCCGAGGCCGTCGCTGACGCCCGGGCGCCGGCCGTCCGCCGTCACCAGCAGCACCCGCCCGGCGGCGTCCACACCGACCAGCTGACGGGAGTGCCGCTTGATGCCCCAGGTGTAGGCGAAATCACTGTTGTCCGGGTGGACGAGGCCGTCCGCGGCGAAGTCGATGGCCGCCCGGCCGTTCTCGACCAGCCGCGGCCCGCCGCCGACCACGTCGTCCGCCGCGTCGAGGGCCAGCGGCCGGCCCCGCTCGTCCACCACCCGCTCCCGGATCCGCAGCGGGTCGCCGACCCGGGCGTAGCGGTTCAGCCAGTCGGCGCCCTCCCCGATCCCCCGCAGCACCCGGCCACCGGCGGGAACCGGGCCGCCGGGGGCGCGGAAGCCGGTCACCCGGGAGCGGGCGTCGAGGAGCACCTCCACGCCCTCGCCGGCGGGCGTGTCGGCACCGAGTTCCGGCGTGTACGCCACGATCTCGTCGGCGTCGGTGCAGGTGACGTCGTGCCGCGGGCTCTCGGTGGGGGCGTCCCCGCCGACCCCGCCGCAGTTGCGGACCAGCCCGGGGCGCCGGTTGACGCCGTCCACCTCCCGGGTGGCCCCGTCCCCAGTGGCGCCGTGCCCGGCGGCGCCGTGCCCCTCGCGCGGGCCCACCCGCGGGGCGGTGACGGTGAGCTCGGTGGACAGCTCCGCGAGCCGGGGGCGCAGCCCGTCGCCGTCCAGCACCAGCGCCACCCGGCCGTCGGTCGCGGCCTGCTGCACCCTGCCGTCGTAGACGGCTATGCCGGCGGCGGCACCGGGGATGCCGTCGCGCTCCTCCATCACGAAGTAGCCGGCGTTGACCGCCAGCAGGGCGTCTCGGCGGGCGGCGATCGCGGCGACCGTCTCCCGGCCGGCCACGGCCGCGCCCGGGTCGGCGGTGATCTCCCCGGTGAACGCGTCGGGGTCGATCACGGTGACCCACAGGTCGGCGCCGCCGGAGCCGGGTTCGGCGTCGGCCCCGGTCCACTCCACGGCGGTGGTCAGCCCCGCGGCACGCAGCGGGGCGGCGAGCGCGGCGGCCTCGGCCTGGCCGGCGGCCGAACCGACGCGCACCCGCCAGCCGTAGGCGCCCTCCTCCCCCTCCCCCACGGCGGCACCGGGCCAGTCCACCCGCTCGACGCGGGGAGCGGCACCGGCCTGCCGGACGCGCTCGGCCAGTCGCTCGGCCTCCGCGCGACCGCGCAGGCGCAGCGCGGTGCCGGCGCCGTCGCCCCCGGCGGCGCCGAGCACGGTCACCGTCCAGGAGCCGCTGGTGGGGTCTCCGACGGTGCCGGAGTAGACCGTGACGCCGTCGGCGACACGGCGGACGTCCCAGCCGGCCAGGTACTCGGCGACCGGGTCGTGCGGGGTGAGCCCGGTGGTCGCGGTGGCGGGCGCCCCCGGCAGGAGCCCGACGACGGCGCCGGCGGCGACCAGCGCGGCGAGGAGCCCGCGGCGGGGACGGCGGCGGGCCCACGTGCCCAGGCGCCGCGGCGCCGCCGGGGCGGACGGAGCAGCCGGGGCGGACACAGCGCCCGGGGCGGACGGGACAGCCGGGACGGTCGGGGCGGACGGGTCGGTGGTGGACGGTGTGCTGGACGGCGTCGAATCGGGCACTGCCGGCCCCCTCTGCTGATCGCGAACGGTCGTTGGCGGGGCGCAGTCCAGCAGAGCCACGTGGCGCCTCGGTGACGCTCGGGTGACCAGCCCGCCACCACCCGCTTCCGGCGTCCGCGCTGACCTGCTCGGATGAAGCACAGGCCGCTCAGTCGGCACGATGGACGGATTCGGCGGCCCACGGGCGGCACAATGGCGCCCGTCGGGCCACCGCGGCGCGGGCCGCGCACGCCCGCGGGCGCGGACCTCGACGGGCGGAACGACCCACGGACGGGACGAGGAGAGGACGGCGCGGTGAGCTACTCGGGACGGGTGACGGTCGGTGGGCGGCCCGACGTGCGGGAACTGCCGCACCTGGTGATCACGAAGGTGGCGGTCGGCGGCATGGCCAACAACGCCTACCTGCTGCGCTGCCGGGCCACCGACCGCCAACTGCTGATCGACGCCGCGGCCGAACCGGAGACGCTGCTCACCCTGGTCGCCGGCTCACTGGACACCGTCGTCACCACCCACCGGCACCGCGACCACTGGCAGGCGCTGGAGGAGGTGGTGGGGGCCACGGGGGCGCGGACCGCCGCCGGCCGGATCGACGCCGAGGCCATCCCGGTGCCCACCGACCTGCCGCTGGACGACGGCGACACGCTGCGGGTGGGCGAGGTGGAACTGACCGTGCGCCACCTGGTGGGACACACCCCGGGTTCCATCGTGCTGATCTACGACGATCCCGAGGGCCATCCGCACGTCTTCACCGGCGACTGCCTCTTCCCGGGCGGGGTCGGCAACACCCATGGCGACCCGGAGAGCTTCCGCCGGTTGCTGCACGACGTGGAGACCAAGCTGTTCGACGTCCTGCCGGACGAGAGCTGGATCTACCCGGGGCACGGCAACGACACCGTGCTCGGCGAGGAGCGGCCGAAGATCCCGGAGTGGCGCGAGCGGGGCTGGTGACCGTACCGCCGGGACGGCGCCCGGCTGGACGGCGCCCTACACGGGTGCGTGCGCCGGGTGGGACCGCAGGTGCCGGGTGGGCGCCCGCCGGTGGGCGCCCCGCCGGGACTCCCGGGCCGCTTGCCGGGACTCCCGGTCCTCGCGGCCCGCCCCGCCGCACCGGGGCCGCGCCGCGCATCGCGGGCCGGATCCGCATCCCCCTGACGGATCAGCCGGGGAGTTCCCCTCAACCGGTACCCGGCACCCGTCCGCTACCCTTGCGGGCCGCGGCGCGCTTGAGCGCGGTGTAACGGGAGAGGGAACCCTGGTGGCGCCAGCACCGTGAGGTGCCGCGGACACACAGGTTGTGGCACCACCCACCGTCCTGGGTGGGCGCTCCGCATTTCGGCTGGCGAGGGGCCATCTCCACGCTCTCTCCTCCCGACCGGAACGAGACCTTCCTCGTTCACCCTCCCCCGCCCGGTCACCGCCGCGGTAGGGCGTCGCGGAGGCGCACCGTGATCATCAACGGGGTGGCCGGGCGCACACGCCGGCGCGGAACGGACACGTCGCGCGGCAACATGCCCCCCGGGCGTATCCATGCGCCGCTCAACCCGGGAACGGCGTGCGGAGGAGCCGCGTTCGCCGGGCCCCGCCCGGCGCCCCGGGTCGGAAGCCCGGTGGTCGCAGCTCGGAAGCCCGGTGGTCGCGGCGGGTGTGACGGGCCTCAGCGCCTCATCCGGCGCAGCGCCCGGGCGGTGACGACGCCGTAGGGCAGGTGGGCCAGGGCGAGGGTCGCGGCGCGGTGCGGGTGGTCCCGATGGGCCGGCGGCAGGATGCCGGCGGCCGGGATCCACCCCTCGTAGCTGGCGGCCCACACCGCCAGGCCGTAGGCGGCCCCCAGCCAGGACGGTGGGCGGCGCCCGGCCGTGAGCACCCCGAAGAGCGCCCCGGAGGTGGCGCCGAACCCGAGGTGCCCGAGCACGGCCGCCGAGCGCTCGACCGGCCGCGGCTGCGCCCGGCCGGGCAGCAGCGCGCGCATCACCGTGCGCGGCGGCTGCTCCCGCAGGCCGGACAGCCGCCCGGCGCCCTCCATCATGGTGGACATCGCCGTGGTGCCGGCCACGCCGGCCACAGCGCCCTGCGCGGCGGACGTCAACAGCCTCACCAGCGCCATCGCTCGCTCACCCTCTCCACCTCGCCGCTCGCCCGGCCACCCGTCCAGCCGTCCCCTCCCGTTCGCCCACCGTCCGCCGCCGGCGGCTGCCCTCGATCCCCTTCGCGCCCTCGGCTACCCGGTGCGAACCGAACCACTCGGAACAGGCGGTGCCGGGGTTGCCAAGGCTGGGAGGGCGACGGCCGGCGCCGCCCGACGCCCGGCCGGCAATTTCGCTCTGAGCGAATCTGCCGGCAGCAGGACCCCCTCGCGCGGCAGGGACGTGCGGGGCAGGCTCGGCGCATGACGAACAGTGAGCGGGACGACAGCATCCTGGTTCTCGGCGGCAGCGGCTTCGTGGGGCGGGCGGTGGCCGTGGCGGCAGCGGATCGCGGCTGGCCGGTGACCGTCTTCAACCGCGGGCGGAGCACCATGCCGGGCGCCCGGCTGCCGGAGTCGGTGGAGGTGGTGCACGGCGACCGCACGGCGCCCGGCGCCCTGGAGGAGCTGGCCGGGCGCCGCTGGCGCGCCGTGATCGACACCTGGTCCACCGCCCCGACGGCCGTGCGCGACGCCGCCCGGGCGCTGGAACCCCACGCGGACCGCTACGTGTACGTCTCCAGCTGCTCCGTCTACGAGTTCCCGCCGCCCACCCCGACCGACGAGTCGGCACCGGTGGTGGCCGGCTCCCCGGACGACGCGGACGGGGACCACTACCCCACCGCGAAGGCCGGCGCGGAGCTGGCGGCGCTGTCCGCCTTCGGCCCGGAACGCACCGTGCTGGCGCGCGCCGGGCTGATCATCGGGCCCTGGGAGAACGTCGGCCGGCTGCCGTGGTGGCTGGCCCGGATCGCGCGGGGCGGGGACGTGCTGGCGCCGGGGCCCCGCGGGTCGGCGCTGCAGTACGTGGACGTCCGCGATCTGGCGGCCTGGCTGCTGGACGCGGCCGTCACCGACTCGCTGCGCGGCGCCTACAACGTCGTCAGCGAGACCGGGCACGCCACCATGGAGGAGCTGCTGGACGCCTGCGTCGAGGCGACCGGCTCCGGGGCGCGGTTGCGTTGGGCGGAGCCGGAGAGGGTGCTCGCGGCCGGTGTGGAGCCGTGGAACGAACTGCCGATCTGGGTTCCCGAGGGGCACGAGTACCGGTTCGTGTACGAGGTGGACACCACTCGGGCGCGGGCCGCCGGGCTCCGCTGCCGTCCGGTGGCCGAGACGGTGGCCGACACCTGGGAGTGGCTGCGAGCGGCCGGCGGCTCCCTCCCGCCCCACCCGCGCCGCCGCGGGCGGGACGGCACGACCCCGCCGCCGATCGGCCTGACACCGGAACGCGAGGCCGCGCTGCTCGCCGCGCTGGACGACTGAGCGGCGTTCGGGGCATGCGGGGAGGCGCGAGGATCAGAGGATCACTCGCCATCTCCGGAAGCCGAACACGGCGTCCGCAGGCAGTAGGAGCCGCTGGATCGGAGAGGGCGCAGCAGCCACCTGGACCACAGGAGCCGCAGAACTCACCACTTTTCACCACGCCCCGTAGGGGGCCCGAAGGGGGACCCCCTTACTTCAAGCATTTCACGCGCGAACGCCCTGGCGCAGGCCCCTTCTCCAGGGCTGTGGACAACTCAGAGCGTGAGCACATCAAGGGCGGCACTCTGGGCGTGAGCACATCGGTGGCGGCCGGTCTGCGTCACGGGGCTTGCTCCCATCCGGCTCAGCCCGGCGACCACCGGGCTGAGCCGGCCCTGGAGGGAGGCCCAACGGCCCGACCCCGGGCGGCGGCCCAACGGCCGCTCCCGGGCGGAGGCACCACAGCCGGCCCCCGGGCCGTCGGCCGCTTCACGAGGCGCCCCGGAACCCGCAGGGGCCGGCCCCCTCACGGCGAGGTCGGCTCCTGGCCGACCGGCCCGACCGTGAGCAGCGGCGCCCCTTCGTCGGCGCAGCCGGTGCGGAACGACTCACCGGTCGGCAGGAACAGTGCGGCCCGCTCCCCCGGCGGGTAGATCCGCAGGCCCCGCACGGGCGTCGGGTCGCAGTCCTGCTCCGGGTAGTTGGCCGGGTTCGCCACCCGCAGGGAGGCGTGGGCGGTGTCACCGGGCGCGAGGGTGACCGTGGTGGGCTCGGCGTCCGGGAGGCGGTCGGCCGGGCGGCCGACCTGCCGGCCGTCGGCCCCCGTGACGAAGGAGACCCCCGGGAAGCCTTCGAGCCGGCAGGTGGTGTCGGAGGTGTTGGTGAGCACCAGGTCGACGACCGTGCTCCCGGCCGCTCCCCCACTCTCGCCGAGCGACGGTTCCAGACCTTCACTGGTGCAGGCCGGGCCGGCCGGGGCGGGTACCTCGGTCGGGGAGGCGCCGCGGCCGGGGTCGTCGGCCACCGGCGGCGGCGTGGACGGGCCGCCCGGCGCTGGCGTACCCGGATTCACGGGCGTGCCGGGGTTCGGGGGCGGGCCGGGGTTCGGGGGCGGGCTGGAGGCGGCGTCGCGGGGCGCCGCGGTGTCGTCCACCGTGGCGCCCCCGCCGGCGCAGCCGGTGGCACCGATGGCCCCGAGGCAGATGATGGTCGCCGCGATGGCTGCTCCGTGGTGGTGCATCCTGGCCGTCCCTCCGCGTGGTGTGGGTACGGGGCTGCTGCTGCCCCCTTGGACGGACCGCACACGGTTCGGGTTTCGCCACGGCAGCGCGGCGCCACCTCTCGCGGCGGGCCGTCACACCGTTCCGGCCGCCGCCCGGCGCCTACGCCTCGACGGGGACGTCCTTCCTCGCACCGGCGCGCTGTTCCTGCCCACCGCCCTCGGTCGTGAGGTCGTCCGCGGCCTCCGCCGGCCCGGCCGCGAGGGGCGGCCGGCTCAGCTCCGGGTGTTGGTCAGATGGGGGCCGATGTAGCCGACGTACACCCGCCCGGAGCGGGCGGTGTCGTCGTAGTAGTGCAGCCGGGGCGCCACGGTGTCCCGCTGGGCGATCTTGAAGTGCGCCTCCATGAAGACGTAGCCGGACGGGTCCACCTCCGTCGGCACCCGCAGCGTGCGCTGCTGCCGCATCCGGCTGTTGGTGCGCACGGTCTCCGACTCGGTCGCCGCGTGCTTCGTGGGCGACCAGGTGCGCCGGCCGGGCGGCGGCTCCTTGAGGTAGCCGTGCACGCCCCCGTGCCACTGCCCGGCCGCGCGGGCCTCGGCGAAGTCCGCGAGGACCAGCAGGATCTGCCAGGTCTGGAAGACGTTGACGCCGGCGGTGTCGTGCGGCTCCAGTTTCAGGGTGTCGGCCTCGTCGCCGGTGAACCGCACCCGCGCAAGCACCGCCGGCCGCCGGGCGGGGTCGGTCTCCTTCAGGATCGTGACCAGGTCGGGGAAGGAGTCCGGCGGCGGGAACTCCTCGGCGGGCGGCTCGGCGTACGCCCTGGCCGCCCGGCCCAGCTCGGCCTGCAGGTAGCGCACCTGGCGCCGGGAGCGTTCCAGCTCGTCCAGGGTGACCAGGTGTTCCAGTTCCGAGCTCTCCAGCCGGGCGTGCGCCTCCCGCCGCTTGGCCTCGACCGACTCGATGGTCTCCCGCAGGTCCATGGCGTTGGTCTTCAGCATGTCGATGCTGCGGTCGGTCTCCTGGAGCAGCTGCCCGAGGATCTCCACGTCGGCCGCGGTCGGGGAGTCCACGCCGAGCCGTTCGCCGAGCAGCCGCCGGACGGCGCCGAGCAGTTCGAGATCCGCCCCGGACACCGCCGGGGCCGATGCCGGGGCCGGGGCCGGGGCCTCGGCCGGAGCCGGGGTCGGGGAGGACCGTTCGATCAGCGCGACCGGCCAGGCGCCGGCGGGCTCCGTCCCGGACGCCGCCCGGGGGCGCGCCGGTGCCGGTGCCGACGTCGACGCCGGCACCAGTGAGGCCGCCGACGAGGCGTGCCCGCCGCGCCCCGGGTACCCGGAGGGCCCGGAGTACGCCGAGTGCCCCGACGCGGCACGGGCCGCGGCGGCGCGGCCGGCGGCACGGGCGCCCGCGCCGCCGTGCCGGGGCGCCACCACGCCCCCGCCGCGCGTCTCCCGCCGGGCCACCGACCGGTGCAGGCTGAGCGCGCAGTCCAGGGCGACGTCGGCCTCCCGCCGGGCGAGCAGGGAGGCCGCCCGGGTCAGCTCGCGGGGCAGGCCGGCGTCCAGGATGCGGCGGCGGGCGGTGGCGGCGAGCACCTCGGTGAGCCGGGGGGACGCCCGGAAGCGGCGGCCGCACAGCCGCAGGTTCCGGGTGATGGTCTCCGGGGTGAGGATCCGGTGCCGGCGGGAGTCGTCGCGGTCGCCGGGCACCACCCCCGCCTCGAAGGTGCGGGCGGAGCCGGGGGCGAGCCGGTGGCTGGCGCCCAGCCACGCGTTGACGCTCTCCAGCGCGGGCTCGTCCAGCAGGTACACGGCGTTCAGGCCGACCGTGTGGTGGAACAGGCTGCCCGCCGCCTGCCGCCAGGCGGCCAGCAGGGTGTGGTCGGCGCTGGGCATGGGACCGACCACCACGACGCCGACCGTGCGGGTGCCGTCGGCCAGTATCCGCCGCAGCGCCTCGGACGTCCCGGGATCCTCGCCGTGCACCAGGCAGGGCTCGGATCTCAGCCGGGCCCTGCCGTTGCGGGCCTCGAAACGGTCGAGGAGCCGGTGGACGACCCCGGGGACGGCTATGCCGCCCCCGCGCCCGCGGCCCCACGCGCCCCCGCCCGCCCCGGGGCGCTGCGGGTCGTCCTCGTCCGGGACGTCCAGGTCCACCCACACGTGGTGCCTGGCGCGCCGGCCCGCCGTGGCGGACAGCACGGAGACCGTGGTCCGCCAGCGGCCCGCCTCGCCGTGCTCGTCGAGCCGGAACCGGAACCGCCGCTGGCCGCGCCCGTCGTCCTCGTCGGCCACCAGGTACTCGTCGTGTTCGGACAGGGCGTACACGCCGGGCCGGAGCCAGCTCGGCGCGGGATCCCACGGGCGGCGTCTGCCCTTCAGCTCCAGCCAGGAACGTATCTCCCGCGCCGCGCAGGACACCACGTCGATCCCGTCCGGGACGACGACCTCGAAGTAGGAACGGTAACCGAGCGTCAAGTCATCTCCCTTGATGCTTGAGGCGGCCGACATGGACGGGGGGACGCACGGCCCCGGGAGACGCCGCCGGCCCCGCCGCCGGCGGTGGGCGGGGCGGGGCGGGGCGGCGCGCGCCCGTCTGGTGGGACAGCTTCGCAGAAGAGCCACCGTCTGTTCGGTCACTCGCCGTCAGATGACACAAACCCGTCGTGGCGGGCGCGGCGCATCGGCCGTCCGTTCGAGGACGCGGCGTCCCGGCCGCCGCCACGGGGTCCGCCGGGACGCGCGCGAACCGCGGCAGTTGAGGGGACGTCCGATTCGGGCGACGGCCCGGCGGACCGGTAGGCTGACCACACCGGTGGCCGGTCATGGCCCCGTCACTGCGCGGTGGGTGGAACCGCACGCGTGGTCGCGCGTCCGAGCGCCGAACTCCACGGCACCGTCCCAGCCGGCGGACCATCGACTCCTCGCGCCGCAGGGATCACCCGCCGACGGCCGCCGCCGCGGCCTTCCCGCAGCCCGGCGACGTCGATTCCCTTGGAGTTTGATTGAGCGACTACGGCACCTCACGGCCCGAGACGGCCGACACGTCGGAGGAGATCCGGGACGCCTGGCGGGCCGAACTGGCCGCCCTGCCGGCCGCGGCGCAGCGTGAGACGCTGCTGGCGCTGATATCCACCCAGCTCGGCGCCGTGGTGGGGCCGGAACGCTCCGGGACCGTCGACCCGCACGCGGCGTGGCCGCGACTGGACGTCGAACCGCGGGAGGCCGAGCGCCTGCGGGAGTCGCTCGCCGCCGCCACCGGCCTGCGGCTTCCGGCCACCGCGCTGTTCGACCACCCGAGCCCGGCGGCGCTCGCCGATCACCTGCGGGCCGAACTGCTCGGCCTGCGCGTCGAGGAACCCGCTCCCGCACCCCAGGGCGGGGCGGCCGAGCCCGACGCCGATCCGATCGCGATCGTCGGCATGGCCTGCCGGTTCCCCGGGGGCGTGCGCTCCCCGGAGGACCTGTGGACGCTGCTCGACGAGGGCCGCGACGCCATCGGCGGCCTCCCCGAGGGACGCGGCTGGGACCTCGACGGCCTCTACGACCCCGACCCCGAGCGGCCCGGCACCATCTACACCCGGCAGGGCGGCTTCCTGCACGACGCCGACCTCTTCGACCCCGGGTTCTTCGGCATCGACCCGGACGAGGCGGTCGCCCTCGACCCGCAGCAGCGGCTGCTGCTGGAGACCTCCTGGGAGGCCTTCGAGCGGGCCGGCGTCAACCCCCGGTCGCTGCGCGGCAGCCAGACCGGCGTGTTCGTCGGCGTGTCCCTGCGGGACTACGGCCCCGCCTGGCACGAGGCCCCCCAGGACGTCCAGGGCCGGCTGCTCACCGGCAACGCGCCGGGCGTCGCCTCCGGCCGCCTCGCCTACACCTTCGGGCTGCGGGGGCCGGCGCTCACCGTCGACACCGCCTGCTCCTCCTCCCTGGTGGCGCTCCACCTGGCCGGCCAGGCGCTGCGGGCCGGCGAGTGCGACCTGGCCCTGGCCGGCGGCGTGACCGTGATGTCCACGCCCGGCGTGCTCCTGGAGTTCGCCAGGAACCGCGCCCTCGCACCGGACGGGCGCTCCAAGGCGTTCTCCGCGGACGCCGACGGCACCGGATGGGCCGAGGGCGCCGGAATGCTGCTGCTGGAACGGCTCTCCGACGCCCGGCGGCGCGGCCACCGGGTGCTCGCGCTGGTCCGCGGCACCGCCGTCAACTCCGACGGCGCCAGCAACGGACTCACCGCGCCCAACGGGCCCTCCCAGCAGCGGATGATCCGCCAGGCGCTGGCCAACGCCGGCGTCCGGGCCGGCGAGGTCGACGCCGTGGAGGCGCACGGCGCCGGCACCGCGCTCGGCGACCCGGTCGAGGCGCAGGCGCTGCTGGCCACCTACGGAGCGGACCGCCCGGCTCAGGTGCCGCTGTGGATCGGCTCGGTGAAGTCCAACATCGGCCACACCCAGGCGGCGGCCGGCGTGGCCGGCGTGATCAAGATGGTGCTGGCCATGCGGCACGGCGTGCTGCCGCGCACCCTGCACGCCGACCGCCCCTCCCCCCACGTGGACTGGTCGGCCGGGCAGGTGGCGCTGCTCACCGAGCCCACGCCGTGGCCCCGCGGGGACCGGCCGCGCCGCGCCGGGGTCTCCGCGTTCGGGGTGGGCGGCACCAACGCCCACGCCGTCCTGGAGGAGCCCCCGGCGACCGACTCGGCCCCGCGCGGCACCGCCGCCGACGAGGACACCGAGCAGGCCGCCGCGGACCGGAACGACGCCGCGGGAGCCGGCACGGCGTCGGAGAGCGGCACTGCCGTGGAGGCCGGCGCGACCGACCAGGCCGTGCCGCTGCTGCTGTCCGCCCACACCGGGGCGGCGCTGCGCGAGCAGGCCGAGCGGCTGGCCGCCCACCTGACCGCCCACCCCGAACTGGACCTCCTCGACACCGCCTTCACCCTCGCCGGCCGCGCCCAGTTCGAACACCGGGCGGTCGTCCTCGCCGCCGACCGGGCCGGGGCGCTGCGGGCCCTGCGCGCCCTGGCCGCCGGCGAGGAGGACCCCGGCCTGGTCCACGGCACCGTCCGCGGCCCCGGCGACCGGACGGCGTTCCTCTTCACCGGCCAGGGCAGCCAGCGCTCCGGCATGGGCGAGCGGCTCTACACCACGTTCCCGGTCTTCGCCCGGGCGCTGGACGAGGTCTGCGCCCGGATGGACCCGCACCTGGACCGTCCGCTGCGCGAGGTGATGTTCGCGCCCGAGGACTCCGCCGACGCCGAACTGCTCCACCAGACCTCATACACCCAGGCCGCGCTCTTCGCCGTCGAGGTCGCGCTGTTCCGGCTGCTCCAGGAGTGCGGGGTGACCCCGGACATCCTGATCGGGCACTCCGTCGGCGAGCTGACCGCCGCCTACGTGGCCGGCGTGTGGTCGCTGGACGACGCCTGCGCGCTGGTCGCCGCCCGCGGCCGGCTGATGCAGGCCTGCCGCCCCGGCGCCATGATCGCCGTGCAGGCCTCCGAGGAGGAGATGCGGGCCTCGATCACCGGCCTCGACGGCCAGGTGGGCATCGCCACCGTCAACGGCCCGGCCTCCACCGTGATCGCCGGCGACGACGAGGCGGTCACCGTGGTGGCGCGGCTGTGGGAGCTGCGCGGCCGGGCCACCACGCGGCTGCGGGTCAGCCACGCCTTCCACTCCCCCCACATGGAGGACATGCTGGAGGAGTTCCAGGCCGTCGCCGCGGGCGTCACCTACCACCCGCCGACCCTCCCGGTCGTCTCCAACCTCACCGGCCAGGTGGCCTCCGCCGAGCAGCTGTGCTCCGCCGAGTACTGGGTGCGGCACCTGCGCGAGCCCGTCCGCTTCCTGGACGGCATGCGGCGGCTGCACCGCGACCGGGTCTCCACCTACCTGGAGCTCGGCCCCGATGCCGTGCTGACCGCGATGGGCGCCGGCTGCCTCCCCGAGGACGCCGACGGACCGGCGCTGGTCGCCACCGTGCGCGCCGGCCGCCCGGAGGACCAGACCCTGCCGGCGGCGCTGGCCGAGCTGTACGCGCGCGGCGTCAGCGTGGACTGGCGCCCGCTCTTCGCCGGCCGCGGCGCCGACCTGATCGAGCTGCCGACCTACCCCTTCCAGCGCCGGCGCTACTGGCTGGAGCCGCCCCGGCCGTCCGCCGGCAACCGGCGCCCCGCCTCCGCCGACTGGCGCTACCGCGCCGTGTTCCGCCCGCTGCCCGAGGCCGGCCTGGCCTCCCCGTCGCTCACCGGCACCTGGCTGGTGGTGACGCCCCCGAGCGGGGTCGGCGACGACCTGCTGCGCTCCATCAGCTGGGTGATCGAACGGTGCGGGGCGCGCGTCCTGCCGCTGCCGCTCGGCGACGACGACACCGACCGGCTGCGGGTGGCCGAACAGCTGGAGAAGCGGGTGACCGCCGAGGGCGGCACCGTCTCCGGCGTCCTGTCGCTGCTCGCCTTCGACCGCACCGCCCACCCCGCCCACCCGGCCGCGCTCACCGGCGGCCTGGCCCTGACCTGCGCGCTGGTGCAGGCGCTGGCCGACGTCGGCGTCGACGCGCCACTGTGGTCGGTCACCAGCGGGGCGGTCTCCACCGGCCCCGGCGACCCGCTGCACGACCCCGCCCAGGCCATGCTGTGGGGCCTGGGCCGCACCGTCGCCCTGGAACGGCCGCACGCCTGGGGCGGCCTGATCGACCTGCCGCGCGGCCTCGGCGACCCCGCGGTCGCCTGGATGGCCGCCGCGCTGGCCACCGCCGACGGCGAGGACCAGCTCGCGGTGCGCGAGGGCGGGCTGCTGGCCCGCCGGCTGGTCCCCGCCGAGCCCGGCACCCCCGAGACGGACGGCTGGCGCCCCCGCGGCACCGTCCTGATCACCGGCGGCACCGGCTCCCTGGGCGCCGAGGCCGCCCGCTGGCTGGCCCGCAACGGGGCCGAACGGCTGGTGCTGGCCAGCCGGCGCGGCCCCGGGGCGCCCGGCGCCGCCGCCCTGCTGTCCGAACTGGCCGAGCTCGGCGTCGACGCCCGCGCGGAGACCTGCGACGTCGCCGACCGGGACAGCCTCGCCGCGCTGCTGGCCGGCCTGCCGGAGGACCAGCCGCTGACCGCCGTGGTCCACGCCGCCGGGGTCAACGGCCGGTCCGCCCCGCTCACCGAGGTCGGCCTGGACGAGTTCGCCCACGTGCTCTCCGCCCGGGTCGCCGGCGCCTCGCACCTGGACGAACTGCTCGCCGACGCGCCCCTGGACGCGTTCGTGCTGTTCTCCTCCGTCTCCGGCGTCTGGGGCACCGCCGGCCAGGGCGCCCACGGCGCCGGCAACGCCTTCCTCGACGCCCTCGCCGAGGCCCGCCGCGCCCGCGGCCTGGCCGCCACCTCCGTGGCCTGCGGCCCGTGGGCGTCGTTCGGCCCGGGCGCCGACCCGGAGACGCGCGACCAGCTGCGCGAGCGGGGCCTGCCCGCGATGCCGCCGGCGGCCGCCGGGGCGGCGCTGTGGCAGGCCGTCGCCGCCGGGGAGACCACGCTCACCATCGCCGACGTCGACTGGGACCGCTTCCGGCCGCTGTTCGTCGGCGCCCGCCCCAGCCGGCTCCTCGACGAGATCCCCACCGGCGCCCGCGGCACCGGCGGCGCCGGCGACGACCAGCCCCCGGCCCCGCGGCCCGCCCCGCGGCGCCCGGACCCGGAGGCGGCCGACACCACCCCCGGCCACGGGCCCTCGGGGATCCGCGCCCTCTACCGGCACGCCTGCGAGATCGGCAAGGTCACCGAGGGGATCGACCTGCTGCGCGCCGCCGCCCGGCTGCGCCCCGCCTTCCACGCCCCGGACGGGTTCGGCCGGGCCCTGGAACCGGTCCGGCTCGCCTCCGGGCCGGTCGTCCCCACGCTGATCTGCCTGCCCTCGCCGGAGGCGCCGTCCGGACCGCACGCCTTCGCCCGGCTGGGCCTGCACCTGAACGGGCTGCGGGACGTCTTCGCCCTGCCGCACCCCGGCTTCGGCGACGGCGAGCCGCTCCCGTCCGGCCGGGACGTCGTCCTCGACACGCTCGCCGAGGCGATCGCCCACCACTTCACCGGCACGCCGATCGCGCTGGCCGGCCACGCGCTGGGCGGCTGGCTGGCGCACGGGGTCGCGGGCCGGCTGGAGGCGATGGGCCTGGCGCCGGACGCCGTGGTGCTGCTCGACCCGCTCCCGCCCCAGGACGACCCCCTCGACGCCCGGATCCGGGCCCGGCTGCGCGACACCGCCGCCGACGACCAGGCGTTCGCCCTGATGACGGAGGACCAGGTCACTGCCCAGGGCGCCTACCTGGACCTGCTCCAGGGGTGGCGGCCGGAGTCGATCGAGGCCCCGGTCCTGCTGGTGCGGCCCGGCGGCCCGGCGCCGCGGGCCGAGGACGCCGTCGAGGAGGAGGACGAGCGGACCGGCTGGAGCACCGCCTGGGGCTTCGAGCACGAGGTCCTGGACGCCGCCGGCGACCACCGGACGGTGCTCGATGAGCACGCCGAGGGCACCGCCCGGGCCCTGCACCAGTGGCTCCAGGAGGTGTGATCCCGGCACCGGGCCGAACGGCCCGCGCGGCGGCGGGGCGGCGGGGCGGCGGGGCTGCCGGCCCCGCCGCCCCGCGGCGCCCGGGCGCGCCCGCCCCACGGGCGCCCGCGCCCGCCCCACCGGCCTCGCACCGGGCGGGCGCCCCGGGCGGCGGGCGACACCCCCAGCCCAGGCCCTGTTGTGGCCCACGGACGGGCGCCCGGAGGATACGGGTAGGCGTCCGCACGCGTGGGCGCGCCTGAGCTATCGATTGAGGAGTGGTTGTCGTGCACGAACGTGCCGGACAGCAGGCACAAGCGGCCGACCTGGTCGACGTCGCCCGGTTGGTGACCTCCTACTACACGCTGCACCCCGACCCCGCCGAGCCGGCCCAGCGGGTCTCCTTCGGCACCTCCGGCCACCGCGGCTCCTCGCTGAGCGCCTCCTTCAACGAGGACCACATCGCCGCCACCAGCCAGGCCATCTGCGACTACCGGGCCGAGCGGGGCACCGACGGCCCGCTGTTCCTCGGCGCCGACACCCACGCGCTCTCCGAGCCGGCGCGGGCCACCGCCCTGGAGGTGTTCGCCGCCAACGGGGTGACCGTGCTGATCGACAGCCGGGACGGCTACACCCCGACCCCCGCCCTGTCCCACGCCATCCTCACCCACAACCGGGGCCGCCGCTCCGGCCTGGCCGACGGCGTGGTGGTCACCCCCTCGCACAACCCGCCGGCCGACGGCGGCTTCAAGTACAACCCGCCGAACGGCGGCCCGGCCGCCGGCGACGCCACCTCCTGGATCCAGGACCGGGCCAACGCGCTGATCGCCGACGGCATGGCCGGCGTGCGGCGCGTCCCGTACGCGCGGGCGCTGGCCGCGGACACCACCGGCCGCTACGACTTCATGGACGCCTACGTCGAGGACCTGCCCTCCGTGCTCGACCTCGACGCGATCCGCTCGGCCGGCGTGCGGATCGGCGCCGACCCGCTCGGCGGCGCCTCGGTGGCCTACTGGGGCCGCATCGCCGACCGGCACGGCCTGGACCTCACCGTGGTCAACCCGCTCACCGACCCCACCTGGCGGTTCATGACGCTGGACTGGGACGGCAAGATCCGCATGGACTGCTCCTCCCCCTCCGCCATGGCGTCGCTGATCGAGCGCAGGGAGCGGTTCCAGATCGCCACCGGCAACGACGCCGACGCCGACCGGCACGGCATCGTCACCCCCGACGCGGGGCTGATGAACCCCAACCACTACCTCGCGGTGGCCATCTCCTACCTGTACGCCCACCGCGACGGCTGGCCGGCCGAGGCCGGCGTCGGCAAGACCCTGGTGTCCTCCAGCATGATCGACCGGGTCGCGGCGGACCTGAAGCGGGAACTGGTCGAGGTGCCCGTCGGCTTCAAGTGGTTCGTCGACGGCCTGGTCAGCGGCGCGCTGGGCTTCGGCGGCGAGGAGTCCGCCGGGGCGTCCTTCCTGCGCCGCGACGGCGGGGTGTGGACCACCGACAAGGACGGCATCCTGCTGGCGCTGCTGGCCTCGGAGATCCTCGCGGTGACCGGCCGCAGCCCCTCCGAGCACTACACGGCCCTCACCGAGCGCTTCGGCGCGCCCGCATACGCCCGGGTGGACGCCCCGGCCTCCCGGGAGGAGAAGGCGGTGCTGGCGAAGCTGTCGCCGGAGCAGGTGACGGCGGACGAGCTGGCCGGCGAGCGGATCACCGCCGTGCTCACCGAGGCCCCGGGCAACGGCGCCGCCATCGGCGGGCTGAAGGTGTGCACCGAGAACGCCTGGTTCGCCGCCCGCCCCTCCGGCACCGAGGACGTCTACAAGATCTACGCCGAGTCCTTCCTCGGCCCCGACCACCTCGGCCGGGTGCAGGACGAGGCCCGCGCCGTGGTCGCCGCCGCCCTCAAGGGGTGACGACTGACGGGCCCGGCGTCTGACGGGCCGGCGTCTGACGGGCCGGCGTCTGATGGGCCCGAAGGCTGACGGGCCAACGGCTGACGGGCCGCCGGCCCGGGGGGATCCCCGGGCCGGCGACGACCGGACGGGGGCCGTCAGACGGCGCGACCGCGCTCCCGCCGGTACCAGGCGACCAGGGCGTCGGTGGACGGGTCCTGGGACTGCTCGGCCGTGGGCGCCTCGGCCTGCACCAGCACCGGGGCGAGCTGCTTGGCCATCACCTTGCCCAGCTCCACGCCCCACTGGTCGAAGGCGTCGATCTGCCAGATCACCGACTGCACGAACGTGGTGTGCTCGTACAGCGCCACCAGCTGGCCCAGCACCGACGGGGTCAGCTTGCGGGCCAGGATCGTGGTGGAGGGCCGGTTGCCCGGCATCACCTTGTGCGGCACGACGTCGGCCGCGGTGCCCTCCGCCGCGATCTCCTCGGCGGTGCGGCCGAAGGCCAGCGCGGCCGACTGGGCGAACAGGTTGGACATGAACAGGTCGTGCATGTCGCCCAGGTCGTGGTTGGGCTCGGCGAAGCCGATGAAGTCCACCGGCACCAGCTGGGTGCCCTGGTGCAGCAGCTGGTGGAAGGCGTGCTGGCCGTTGGTGCCCGGCTCGCCCCAGAAGATCTCCCCGGTGGCCACGGTCACCGGCTGGCCGTCCCAGCGCACCGACTTGCCGTTGGACTCCATGGTCAGCTGCTGCAGGTAGGCCGGGAAGCGGTGCAGGTACTGGCTGTACGGCAGCACGGCGTGGCTCTGCGCGCCGAAGAAGTTGCCGTACCAGACGTTCAGCAGGCCGGCGATGACCGGCGCGTTGGCGGCCAGCGGAGCCTCGCGGAAGTGCGTGTCCATGGCGTGGAAGCCGGCCAGCATCTGTGCGAAGTGCTCCCGCCCGATCGCGATCATCAGCGACAGGCCGATGGCGGAGTCGTACGAGTAGCGGCCGCCGACCCAGTCCCAGAAGCCGAACATGTTGGCGTCGTCGATGCCGAACTCGCGGACCTTCTCGGCGTTGGTGGAGACGGCCACGAAGTGCTTGGCGACGGCCGGGCTGTCCGCGCCGCCCTTCTCGCCGAGGCCGTCCAGCAGCCAGTCACGGGCCTTCACCGCGTTGGTGAGCGTCTCCAGCGTGGTGAAGGTCTTGGACGCGACGATGAACAGCGTCTCCGCCGGGTCCAGGTCGTGGGTCTTCTCCCACACGTCGGTGGGGTCGATGTTGGACACGAAGCGGCACTGGATGCCGCGGTCGCTGTAGTCCTTCAGCGCCTCGTACGCCATCACCGGGCCCAGGTCCGAGCCGCCGATGCCGATGTTGACGACGGTGCGGATCCGCTTGCCGGTGTGGCCGGTCCACTCGCCGGAGCGGACCCGGTCGGTGAAGTCGCCCATCCGGTCCAGCACCGCGTGGACGTCGGCGACGACGTCCTGGCCGTCCACCGTCAGCCGTGCCCCGCGCGGCAGCCGCAGCGCGGTGTGCAGCACCGCGCGGTCCTCGCTGACGTTGATGTGCTCGCCGGAGAACATCGCCGCGATCCGCTCGGCCAGGCCGGCGCGCTCGGCCAGGGCCACCAGGTCGCGCAGCGCGTCGGCGTCGACGCGGTGCTTGGAGTAGTCGAGGTAGAGGTCGCCGGCGGTCACGGTGTACGCGGTGCCGCGCCCGGGGTCGGCGGCGAACAGCTCGCGGAGGGTGGTGCCCTCCAGCCGCTCCTGGTGCCCGCGCAGTCGGGCCCACTCTTCCGTGCTGCTGATATCGATGGTCGATGCCACGTCGCCAACTCGGCTTTCTGCTCGAAAGGGGCTTCGGCGCCGAGCCTACCTGTGCACCCCGTTCGCCTCCGGGCCGGTAGCCGACGACTTCCTTCGTCAGCCCGCACTCCGCTCGTTCCTCACGGAGCTCGGCCCTCCTCAGTCCAGTCGCCGGCGCCCTCCGGCGCCCCTACACCCAATTCGCCTCCGGGCCAGTAGCCGACGACTTCCTTCGTCAGGCCCGCACTCCGCTCGTTCCTCACGGAGCTCGGCCCTCCTCAGTCCAGTCGCCGGCGCCCTCCGGCGCCCCTACACCCAATTCGCCTCCGGCGCCGGCGGCCACCGTTTCCCTCCCCGACCGGCGGGTAGCCGTTCTGGCTCCCAGTCATCCGAAGGGAGAACGGATTGCCGACGCTCACGGATCCGTACGTGGCGGCCGAACCCGACGCCGAGCCCGGCCACCTGCGGGTGACCCTGGCCTCCGGCCGGAGCGTCCGGTTCGCCTGCACGGTGCCGGTGGAGGGGGTGCTGCGGCTGCGGCTGGTGCCGCCCGGCGGGGCGGGCGGGCCGGCCGGCGCCGTGCCGCGGGAGGGCGACGACCTCCCCGGCCCCGACCCCATCCTCGTCGACCTGCCGCACCGCCCCGCCCGGCTGACCGTCACCGGGGAGGGAGTGGAGATCACCGGCCCGGGGGTGCGGGCGGTGTGGGAGCGCGGCGGGCCCGCGCAGGCCGAACCCGGCGGCGGCCCCGCCCAAGGGCTCCGCTTCGGCCCGTTCCGCCGCTTCTCCGAGCCCGGGGCCGCCACCGTCCCGTTCTCCGCCGGCTACCGCCCCGCCGGCGACGGGCGTCCCGCCGGCTGGGTCGAGACCATCCACCTCGCCCCCGACGCGGCCGTGTACGGCGGCGGGGAGAGCTACCAGGGCATCGACCTGCGCGGCCGGCACCGGATGCTGCGCAACACCGAGGAGAACCGCGCCGCCGGACGGGACTCCGCCTACCTCAACGTGCCGCTGCTGTGGTCGGACGCCGGGTGGGGGCTGTTCGTCCACACCGGCTGCCCGGTGGAGGCCGACATCGGCGCCACCCACTCGGAGGCCGTGCGCGTCCAGGTCGACGGCGACGCCCTGGACCTCTTCCTGCTCACCGGGGACGCCCCGACCCTGCTGGGGCGCTACCTGGCGCTCACCGGCCGCCCCGGCGACCTGCCCGACTGGGCCTACGGGGTGTGGATGAGCCGGTCGTCGTACTTCACGGCGGAGGAGGTGGTGCGCACCGTGGACGAGCTGCGCGCGGCCGGCTGCCCGGTCGACGTCGTCCACGTCGACGAGTGGATGGAGGAGTCCGTGCTGGACGACGCCTCCTGGAACGCCGGCCCGGACCGCGCCCGCTTCCCCGCCGGCTGGACCGGCCCGCTGGCCGAGCGCGGCGTGCGCGCCAGCCTGTGGATCAACCCGTACGTCCGGCGCGGCACCGCCCTCGCGGACGAACTGGCCGCCCGCGGCCACCTGGTGCGGGGGCCGGACGGCCGTCCGGTGGCCACCGCCGACAACCCGGAGACGCTGGCGGTGGACTTCACCCATCCGGCGGCCCGGCGGTGGTGGTGCGAACGACTGACGCGCACGCTGCGCGAGGAGGGGAACGCGGCCGTCCTCGCCGACTTCGGCGAGGAGATCCCCGACGACGCCGTCTTCGCCGACGGCTCCGACGGCCTGCGCCGGCACAACACCTACGGGCTGCTCTACCAGGAGGCGGTGCGCGACGCCGGGGTGGCCGCCCGCGACGGCGACTTCGTCTCGCTGTGCCGCTCCGGCACCGCCGGCTCGCACCGCGACCCGGGCCACTGGGCCGGCGACCTCCCCTCCACCTGGACCGGGCTGGTCTCCACGCTGCGCGCGGTGCTCTCCCTGGCGCTCAGCGGCTGCTCGGTGGTGACCCACGACGCCGGCGGCTACTGGTCCCCGGCCTCCTACCGGCGGGCCCAGGAGCTGCGCGCCACCATGACGCCGGACGCCGTGCCGGCCGACGTGGAGCCGGAGCTGTACGCCCGCTGGGCCCAGTGGGCGGCGTTCTCCCCGATCACCCGCTTCCACGGCGTGGGCCGCCGAGAGCCGACGGCGTATCCGGAGCCGGCGCGCTCGGCGGCCGTCGCCGCCTGCCGGCTGCGGGCGCGGCTGCGGCCGTACGTCGCCGCCTCGGCCCGGCTGGCGGCGCGGGACGGCGGGCTGCCGCTGGTGCGGCCGATGCCGCTCGCCTTCCCCGGCGACCGCGCCGCCCGCGACGCCGACCTGCAGTACCTGTTCGGCCCGGACGTGCTGGTGGCGCCGCTGCTGGAACCGGGAGGGCACCGGCGGCTGTGGGTGCCGGCCGGGGAGTGGGAGCCGCTGCTGGGCTGCCCGCCGCTGCACGGGCCGGGGTGGCGGGAGGTGTCCTGCCCGCCGGAGGCGTTCCCGACGTTCGTCCGCGCCGAGCGCGGCGCCGCCGCCGTGCTGGGCGGGCCGGAGCCGGGCTAGCCACGCGGTCCCGCCGGCGGGTCGTCGGTGCGCGGGGCGGGAAAGGCGGCGGGCCGCCGGGACGACGAGGAGTCGTCCCGGCGGCCCGTGGTGCGACGGTGCGCGGCGCGCGGTCCACGCGCCGCGACCGCCTCAGCGGTTGCCGGCGCCGTCCTTGGAGGCGGCGTCCGCGTCCTCCAGGTGGCCGGGGCCGTGCTCGGCGGCCTCCACGAAGGACTCGCCGCGCGACTTCATCAGGCTGGCGATGGTGGTGACCGCCAGGGTGATGCCGATGAAGCTCAGCGAGAAGGCGATGGAGACGTGCGGGATCTCGAAGCCGCCCAGCTCGTGCACGCCGATGCCGTGGAAGGCCTCGATGACGAGCTTGACGCCGATGAAGCCCAGGATGACCGACAGGCCGTAGGAGAGGTAGACCAGCTTCTTCAGCAGGCCACCGATCAGGAAGTACAGCTGCCGCAGACCCATCAGGGCGAAGGCGTTGGCGGTGAAGACGATGTACGGGTCCTGGGTGAGGCCGAAGATCGCCGGGATGGAGTCCAGGGCGAACAGGATGTCGGTGGTGCCGATGGCGATCAGGACGATCAGCAGCGGGGTGACCATCCGCTTGCCGTTCTCCCGGACGACCAGGGCGGTGCCGCGGTAGTCCTTGGTGGTCGGGGCGATCCGCTCGACCCAGCGCAGGAGGGCGTTCTCCTCCCACTCCTCCTCGCCCTGCTCGGCCCGCGCCTCCTGGATCAGCTTCCAGGCGGTCCAGATCAGGAACGCGCCGAAGATGAAGAACACCCAGGCGAACTGCGAGATGACGGCCGCGCCGGCCAGGATGAAGATGGTCCGCAGCACCAGGGCGAGCACCACGCCGAACATCAGCACGCGCTGCTGGTAGATCGACGGCACCGAGAACTTCGCCATGATCAGTACGAAGACGAAGAGGTTGTCGACGCTGAGCGACTTCTCGGTGATGAATCCGGCGAAGAACTCCCCGCCCGACTGGCTGTCGCCGAAGATGAACAGCCCCAGGCCGAAGACACAGGCCAGACCGACCCAGACGACGGTCCAGATGCTGGCCTCGCGGATGGAGACGTCGTGCGGCTTGCGGCTGATGAAGAAGTCGACCGCGATGAGCGCGGTCAGGACGAGGATCGAGACGATCCAGACGGGCAGGGAAACTTCCACTGTTCCTCCGGCGGATGCGGTGGCGACACGACAGGTGACGCCCGCGGCTCACGCCCGCCGTCCGAGTCCGGACCACGGGTGAATCTGGGCGTCGCTGCCGGAGGTCTCTTCCGCAAGGTGGTCGGCGAATGCGAATCCGCGCCCGCTGGCCTCACCGACAGGACCGGACACCCGAGCGACCACCGCTGGGTGGACCGCCGGGCATCGTGATGACGAGCCTGTCGCCGCAGGGAATACTCCCCTCCGATACCTCCGACAGTCTGCCCGAATCCCCAAGGAAAGGCAAAGGGACCACCAAAGCGGAGGAAGCGGAACCACCCCGGGGGGCGGTTCCGCTGGAGCCCCGGCCCGCCTCAGCGGCGCATCGCCGCCCCCACCGTGGAGAACACCTCGCCGACCGCGCGGCCGTCCGCCGGCACCTCGGGGGTGAACACCCACGGGTGCCCCACCCACGGGTCCATGAGGTACTCGTCCGGCTGCGGGCTGAGCCGCAGCACCGACCGCCACAGCGCGTCCAGGGCGTGCCCGTACTCGCGGCTGTCCGAGCGGTCGGCCACCAGCATCAGGTGCACGCCGATGGACGGGCCGTCCTCGGCCAGGTAGCGCAGCACGCCGACCGTGCGGTCGTCGAAGCCATGCGGGAAGTCGTGCACCACCAGCAGCCGGCGGGCCGGGTCGAAGTGCGGCGGCAGGGCGTCCAGCGCGCCGCCGCGCAGCGCCATGCCCATCAGGTCGGCGTGCTGCGTCAGGCCCTCCAGCAGGGCGGTGACCTCCGCCTCGGTGCGGGCCGGCGAACCGAGCAGGATGCCCTGCTCGACCAGCCCCTGCCACACCTGCGCCCGGGGCCCGGCCGGGTCCACCACGTGCAGCTTGAGCGCGCCGGCCGGGTGGGCGGCCAGCAGGCGGGCGAGCACCGCCCAGGACAGCCGGTCGGCGGCGGCCCGGGGATCCTCGCCGCCGCCCGTCCCGGCGCCGGGGCCGGCCGGGCCGACCCCCGGGGCGCCGGGGCCGACGGGGCCCTGCGCCAGCCAGGGCGGAACGTCCGCGCCGGCACCGGCCGCCGGCGCGTCCGTCAGCGGTTCGACGGGGCCGCCGGTGTCGATCCACAGGCCGCGTTCCAGCGGCAGCCGGGTGAGCATGGGCACCGGCAGGTCGGCGCGGTCGCGCAGCCGCACGTCGCCGAAGCGCACCGCCCGGGCCATCTCCTCCGGCGGCTGCCAGGCCAGCCAGGCGGGGCTGTCCCAGCGGGCCAGCGCGGGCGGGAGGGCGGCCTCCAGCTCGTCCAGCTCGCCGCGCAGGGCCACGGTGTCGCGGTCCAGGTCCGCCCTGGCCCGGTCCATCAGCTCGCCGTGCCGGGCCCGGGCCTCGGCCTCCGCCTGCCCGGCCTGCCCGGCGGCGCGGGCCCGCGGGTCGGCCAGGGCGGCCTCCAGCTCACGCTCCAGGCGGTTGTCGGCGAACTCCGCGGCCGAGCGGTAGGCGGCGCTGGAGCGGGCGGTGTCCTCGAAGACGCCCCAGACCTGGTTGTAGTAGCGCTCCTCGTCGGACCACCCGGTGGCACCCCGGGCCGCGCCGGCGGCGGGGCCGGAGGCGGAGGCGGGCGCGGGGGCGGGCTGGGGACCCGCGGGGCCGGTCGGGGCCGCGGCGGGCGCCGTGGCCGGCCGGGGCGGGACGCCCGGCGGCACGGGCGGCACCGGGGGCACCGCCCCGGCGCCGGGGCGGCCGGGGTGGGCGTAGGAGACGCCGGAGCCGGCCGGGTGCGGCGCGGCGGGGGCGGCGCTGCGGGCGTCCACGCCCACGCCGGTGGACGGCGCTCCGGCGGACGGGCCGCTCGCGGATGGGCCTCCGGCGGACGGGCCTCCGGCGGACGGGCCGCCCGCGGACGGGCCGCCAGGGGCCACCGCCGGCGGGACCGCGGCGCCGCCGGTGGCGGCCAGCGCGGCCTCCAGCTGGCCGAGGAGGGCGGCGACGGCCTGGGCCCTCGGGTCGCCCGCGGCCGAGGGCGCGGGCAGGCCGTGGTCGGCGAGCAGCGCGGCGGCCCCGCCGGCGTAGCCCTGCCCGATGGCCCGCACCTTCCAGGCCCCCTGGCGCAGGTAGACCTCCACGGCCACCAGGGCGGCGCCCGGATCCGGGTCCGCCATCGTGAAGACGGCCAGCTCCGTGCCCTGGGCGGCGTCGCTCACGGTCACCCGCGGGGCGCTGCCGGCGAACCCACCGCCGGCGGGGGCCAGCAGGGCGAGGTAGACGCGCTCGACCCCGGCCGGCAGCTCCCCGGCGTCCAGCAGCACGTCGGCCGGCTGCGGGCCGGCGGGCGCGACGGGCAGGCTCAGTCCGGGCGCCTGCGGGCGGGCGGAGTGCAGCACGGCGTCGGGGTGGCCGAGCCGGCCCTCGGCGTCGGTGGGCAGCGCCACGACGGCGGCCGGCCGCGCGGCCTCGACCCGGATCCGCCACGTGGTGCCGGGCAGTGCGGTGTTCTGTCCCTTGCTGAGCTGCATGGCCGTGCGGGCCCCCCTGGTCGGCGCGGTACGGGACGTGCCCTCGGGCACGAATGGTGGTGGGGATGCTAGTGGGGTGACGCGGGGTGGCGCGAACGTGGCGGCTCGCCCCGGTGGGGAAGCCGACCCCCGGTGGGGAAAGCGCGCGGGGCCCGCCGGCGGTCGCCGACGGGCCCCGTCACCGTGTGGCCGGCCCCGGGGTGACCGGGGCCCGAACCGGTGTCAGGAGCACCGGTGTCACAGGTGCGCGGCGACCGCCGGCATCAGGTCCTGGAAGGTGCGGCCGTGCGCCGGCTCGCCGATGGCGGCCATCTTCCACTCGTTGCCGTGCCGGTAGACCTTCGCCATGATCTGCGCGGTCTGCGGGCCGCCACCGGTCAGCGTGTAGCGGGCCAGCTCCTGGCCGGTGCTCTCGTCGACCAGGCGGCAGAAGGCGTTCTCGACCTCCTGGAAGGTCTGGCCGGTGAAGGAGTTCACCACGAAGAAGATCTGGTTGACGTGCGCCGGCACACGCGGCAGGTCCACCAGGATCGACTCGTCGTCACCGTCGCCGACACCGGTGCGGTTGTCACCGGTGTGCCGGATGGAGCCGTCGTTGCTGGTCAGGTGCTGGAAGAAGACCACGTCGACCGGCTGCTGGTCGGCGAAGAGCACCGCCGAGGCGTCCAGGTCGATCTCCTGCTCGCGACGGCCGAACAGCCCCCGGCGCTTCACCGCGTCCCAACCCAGGCCCATGCGGACCACATTGAGCGCCCCGCCGTCGCTCTTCGCCAGGCTGATGCGCTGACCCTTGGTCAAGTTCACGGACAAGGTCCGCTCCTCCTCATGTTCTGCGTCCGGCGTCCGGTCGGCCGAAGGCGGTTGGACACCCCGAGACCTTACGCACTCCGCGTCACGTCGCGCCAAATCGGGTGGGTTTTTGTGGCAGTCCTGCAACATGCCCGTGCGCCGGGGGTTACGGGCGTCATGAGGAGGACGAACGGCACGCCCGAAACGTCCCCGGGCGGGTGGCCCGGGGACGTGTTCCGCGCCACCGCGCGCGCGGATCCGTGGGCGGGGAACGCGGAGGTCAGGCCACCCCGGCGTCCTTCATCGAGCGCAGCTCCTTCTTCAGCTCGCCGACCTCGTCCCGCAGCCGGGCGGCGACCTCGAACTGCAGCTCGGCCGCCGCGGCGTGCATCTGCTCGGTGAGCTGGGTGATCAGGTCGGCGAGCTCCGCGGCGGGCAGCCCCTCGCCGCGGCCCTTGCCGGAACCGGCACGCGCCCCGCCGCCGCCCGGCCCGGGCACCGGCGCCTTGCCCCGGGAGCTGGCCCGGCCGGAGCCGAGGAGCTCGCCGGTGTCGGCGTCCTCCCGGGCGATGGCGTCCAGGATGTCGCCGATGCGCTTGCGCAGCGGCTGCGGGTCCACCCCGTGGGCCTCGTTGTAGGCGATCTGCTTGGCCCGCCGGCGGTTGGTCTCGTCGATCGCCTTGGCCATCGAGGGCGTGATCGTGTCGGCGTACATGTGCACCTGGCCGGAGACGTTCCGGGCCGCGCGGCCGATCGTCTGGATCAGCGAGGTGCCCGAGCGCAGGAAGCCCTCCTTGTCGGCGTCCAGGATCGCCACCAGGGAGACCTCCGGCAGGTCCAGGCCCTCCCGCAGCAGGTTGATGCCGACCAGGACGTCGTAGGCGCCGGCGCGCAGGTCCCGCAGCAGCTCCACCCGGCGGAGCGTGTCGATGTCGCTGTGCAGGTAGCGGACTCGGATGTCGAGTTCCAGCAGGTAGTCGGTGAGGTCCTCGGCCATCTTCTTGGTGAGCGTGGTGACCAGCACCCGTTCGTCCCGCTCGCAGCGCAGCCGGATCTCGTGGACCAGGTCGTCGATCTGGCCCTTGGTGGGCTTGACGATCACCTCCGGGTCCACCAGGCCGGTCGGCCGGATGATCTGCTCCACCACGCCGCTGGACCGGGACAGCTCGTACGGGCCGGGGGTGGCGGAGAGGTAGACCGTCTGCCCGATCCGCTCCAGGAACTCCTCCCACTTCAGCGGCCGGTTGTCCATGGCCGAGGGCAGCCGGAAGCCGTGCTCCACCAGGGTCCGCTTGCGGGAGGCGTCGCCCTCGTACATGGCGCCGATCTGCGGCACGGTGACGTGCGACTCGTCGATGACGAGGAGGAAGTCCTCCGGGAAGTAGTCCAGGAGCGTGTTGGGCGCCGTGCCGGGCTCCCGGCCGTCGATGTGCCGCGAGTAGTTCTCGATGCCCGCGCAGGTGCCGACCTGCCGCATCATCTCGATGTCGTAGGTGGTGCGCATGCGCAGCCGCTGCGCCTCCAGCAGCTTGCCCTGCCGCTCCATCGTGGCGAGGGTCTCCTCCAGCTCCGCCTCGATGCCGGCGATGGCCCGCTCCATGCGCTCCGGGCCGGCGACGTAGTGGGTGGCGGGGAAGACGTACATCTCGGTGTCCTCGGTGACCACCTCGCCGGTGAGCGGGTGCAGCGTGGACAGCGACTCGATCTCGTCGCCGAACATCTCGATCCGCACCGCGAGCTCCTCGTAGACCGGGAAGATCTCGATGGTGTCGCCCCGCACCCGGAAGGTGCCGCGGGTGAACGCCATGTCGTTGCGGGTGTACTGGATGTCCACGAAGCGGCGCAGCAGGAGGTCGCGGTCGATCTCCTCGCCGACGCGGAGCCGGACCATCCGGTCGACGTACTCCTGCGGGGTGCCCAGGCCGTAGATGCAGGAGACGGAGGCGACGACGACCACGTCGCGCCGGGTGAGCAGCGAGTTGGTGGCGGAGTGGCGCAGCCGCTCCACCTCCTCGTTGATCGAGGAGTCCTTCTCGATGTAGGTGTCCGTCTGCGGGACGTACGCCTCGGGCTGGTAGTAGTCGTAGTACGAGACGAAGTACTCGACGGCGTTGTTCGGCAGCAGCTCGCGGAACTCGTTCGCGAGCTGCGCGGCCAGGGTCTTGTTCGGGGCCATGACCAGCGTGGGTCGCTGGAGCCGCTCGATCATCCAGGCGGTCGTGGCGGACTTGCCGGTGCCGGTGGCTCCGAGCAGGACGACGTCCTTCTCGCCGCCGCCGATGCGGCGCTCGAGATCCTCGATGGCCCGCGGCTGGTCCCCGGAGGGCTGGTACGGGCTGACGACCTCGAAAGGCGCCACCCTGCGCTCGATGTCGGTGGTGGGTCGCACGCCTACCACCGTACGACCCGCCACCGACATCGGTCAGGCGACGCCGTTCGGACCGGCGTCCGCCGGGCGCTCCCCGGCGGACGCGCGCCGGCACAGCTCCCGCCAGACCTCGGCGACCTTCCCGGGCAGCTCCTCCAGCGGGCCGTCGTTGTCGATCACCAGGTCGGCGACCCGGCGGCGCTCCTGGCGGGTCGCCTGGGCGGCGATCCGGGCGCGGGCGTCGGCCTCGGCCATGCCGCGCAGCCGGACCAGCCGGTCGAGCTGGGTCTCGGGTGCCGCGTCCACCACCACCACGACGTCGAAGGAGGGGGCGAGGCCGCTCTCCACCAGCAGCGGGATGTCCTGCACGACGACGGCGTCGGCCGGGGCGGCGGCCTGGAGTTCGGCGGCCCGGGCGCGCACCCGGGGGTGGACGATGCCGTTCAGGCGGCGGCGCTGCTCCTCGTCGCCGAAGACGCGCGCGGCGAGCGCGGGCCGGTCCAGCGAGCCGTCCGGCCGCAGCACCCCGGGCCCGAAGGCGGTGACGATCTCGGCCAGGCCCTCGGTCCCGGGTTCGACGACCTCGCGGGCGAGGCGGTCGGCGTCGATGACCACGGCTCCGTGTTCGGCGAGCAGCGCCGAGACGGCGGACTTGCCGCTGCCGACACCGCCGGTGAGTCCTACGGACAGCATGCGAGGAGCCTATCCGCCGGCCGCGGCGCCCCGGACACCGCCGTCCGTCGCCACCGGGTCGAGGGGTTGGCAGCGCACCCGGTCGCGCAGCGCGTCGCAGGTGTGGTGGCCGTGCGCGCGGATGATGTCCTGGCCGGCGGAGTTGGTGAGGTAGCGCAGGAAGCTGGCGGTCAGCGAGTCCGCGGGCGGCTCTCCGTAGGTGTAGGCGAACTCGGTCGCCCAGAACGGGTAGACGCCCGCGTCCGCGTTCTCCAGCACGGCCTCGCGGTCGTCGATGCGCACCATCACCACGTCGTCGCGGTCCATCGCCTCCTCCACGCCGCTGTAGCCGATGGCCCCCGGGGTCTCGGCGACCGTCTCCAGCACGTGGGTGGTGCTCTCCCGGCGGCAGCGCAGGACACCGGGTGGCGCCCCGGGGGTCAGGGTGCGGCAGTCCTCGGAGTTCTCCGCTCCCTCCACGGCCTGGAGGACTTCGCGCTGGAAGGCGCGCCGTGTCCCCGAGCTGGACTCCCTGCCGACCAGCACCACCGGCAGGTCCGCCCCACCGACGTCCCGCCAGGTGGCGACCCTGCCCGCGAACAGGTCCCGGACGTCCTGCAGGCTCAGGTCGCGTACCTGTGTCTCCGGGGAGACGACGATGGTGAACAGGGAGAACGCCACCGGCCGTGACACCAGCCCGGGGAAGCCGTTGCCCTTGGGGCCGTCGGAGAAGGTCACCCACTCGGGTGGCGCCGCCCCCTCCTCGTCCGCCTCCACGCCGGCCTGTTCCAGGTCTCGCAGACCGATGTCGCTGCCCTCGAAGCGGGTGTCGAAGCGGGCCTGGTCGCCGCAGTCGGCCTGGTAGGCGGCGGCCGCGTCCATGACCACGGCCTGGAAGGCCGTCGACCCGGTGAGGACCAGGTTCCCCCGCGCGCAGTCGATCGGGGTGTCGTCGCGGTCGAGGGAGACCACGAACTGACCGAGGACGATCAGCACGAGGAAGCAGATCAGCCAGACCGCCTGACCGGAGACCCCGGTCCGACTGGCGGTCTCCTGGATGCCCCCGTTGCCCACCCCGCCCTTGATGCCGCCGACCACCTGCGGGGCGGGGAACTCGTCCGCACCGTCGCCGGGGCGGTCGCCGACCCGCTCCAGCGCCGCCAGCACCTTGTAGTGCGCGCCGCGGTTCAGTGGGGCCTTGGGCAGCTCGATGACGCCGTCCCGGACGCTCAGGCCGGAGTTGTCACCGAAGGAGGCGCGGAGGAAGTCCGCACTGGTCTCCGTCACCACCATTCCGACCACCCTCCGTTCCGGGAAGGTGACGCGGATTCCCACCTTGTCGTCGTCCAGCACGGCGTAGTCGCCGACGTCGATGGGCGTCGAGCCGTTGTTCTCGATGCGCAGCAGGACGAACGACGGATCCACCAGAGCCGCCCCGTCCGTGCGCTGCAGCCGCTGGAGGACGCCGGCGTGCGGGGAGTGCACCGCCTCGGTTGCGGTGGTGTCCATCTGGATCCGGTAGCCGAGCCGTTTGCGGCCGACGAGCACGAACTCGTAGAAGGCGACGAGGATCGGGACCGCTATGCCGAGAGAGGCGAGGGTGACCTCCAACCAGGGAAAACCGTTCACCGATCTCCTCCGCGAACTGCGCCAGACCACCGGACCGGACAGGGCTCGATGGTCGACCGTAGGCGGCATCGGTGCGGGCGGGCGGTGCTCTGCGGTGAGCGTTCCGCAAAGCTTCACCGCGCGTTCGTCGGGCGTGAGGACGGGCGTGAGGACGGCTGTCGCAGCGGGGGCGTGGGGCCGACGCGCCCTCCGGGCGCGCCCCATCCGGTCCGGATGGGGCGCCCGGGGCTGGCCGGAGGGGGCATGCCCGGTGCGGGCCGGAAGGGGCCGTCCGGGGCTGGCAGGAGGCACGCCCGGTCCGGTCCGGACCGGAAGGGGGCATGCCCGGTCCGGACCGCAGGGGGCGCGCCCGGTCCGGTCCGGAAGAGGCGTGCCCGGGCCCGAGCAGGCAATGCTCGGTCTGGACCGAACGGAGTGCGCTCTGTCCGGCCGGCGGCGGCTACCTCCCGAGCGCGGGGTTGTCCACAGCCGTCAGAAACCCTCTTGCGCCCATCACAGGCGGCGGGCTACCCCTGTTGACCGGGGGGGGTGCCGCGTCATCCACAGGGCGGCGCGGGGCCCTTGCGCCCCGCGCCGCCCCGGGGTAAAAGGCCCCACCACACCCCGAACCACCCGGCGAACACCTGAACCGGGCCTGTCCACAGCCTGCGGATACCCCCTTGCACGCGTCACCCGCATCGCGCTACCCCTGAAGACCAGGGGGGCGCCGCGTTGTCCACAGGGCCACCAAGCCCCCTTGCGCTCCGCGCCACCAGGAGGTGATCAGCCCGCCCGTGCCGGCTCGCCAGCGCCGGCCCGAACCGGTGCCGGCCCGAACCGGTGCCGGCCCGCCAGGGCCAAGGGCTCAGCCGGCCCGCCAGGGCCAGCGGCTCAGCCGGCCATCACCCGGCTGTGCAGGCGGGTGACCACCTGCCGCGCCGAGCTGAAGCTGCCGTGCTGCCAGGCGACGGCGTGGCTGAGCCAGTCCCCGGTGAAGTAGACCCGGCCGGTCGGCTCGGTCAGCTGCGTGAGGTCCTCGATGGTCTGCCCGCCGGTCGGGTAGTTCCAGGCGCTCTCCAGGTAGGGGGTGCGCCGCCAGGCGATGGAGAAGGAGTGCGCCAGCTCCGTCCGGTACTTCTCGCCGTGGATCTTCACGCCCTGCGCGACGGCCCGCTTCTCCCTGTCCGCCGGGCTCAGCGCGGTGTAGGCGTCCGCGTTGGCCCCGGTGTTGTAGTAGCCGACGATCAGGCCGCGCCGGGAGTGGAACCCGTTGGACGGGTACCAGATGTGCGCCAGGTCCATGTCCGTCTCGGTGATGCCGCCGTAGATGTCGTGGTCGGTCTCCCACCACCGGCTGCGGTACTCCAGGCCGATCTTCCCGGCGGAGGAGGGACGCAGCGCGTTCAGGGCGGTGTTCACCTCGCCGCCGAGGTTGTGCGGGATGCGCGCCATGATGTGGGGCGGCAGGGCGCTGACGCAGTAGTCGGCGGTGATCGAGCGGGTCCGGCCGCCGGCGTCCCGGTACTCCACGACGACGTCGGTGGCGCGGTCGGTGACCCGGGTGACGGCGCACCCCAGCTGGATCCGTCGGCCACCGATCGCCCTGGCCAGGGCGCGCGGGATGGCGTCCATGCCGCCGACCGGCTGGAACATCAGCATGGCCTGGTCGTAGCCGAACTCGAAGGAGAAGTAGCGGCCGACGCCGGAGGCAAGGACGGTGGAGAGGTCCGGCACCGGGCCGAGCGGGGTACCGGGTTCCCCGACGCCGCCGGGATCGGCCGCCAGGCCGCGCCGCTGCCCGCCGGTGTAGCGCCAGCTGGCGGCGGGGTCGCCGGCCACCCGCCCGCCGATGTCGCCGAAGTCCCGGAGGAACTCCAGCAGCCGTTCCTTGTCGTCGGCGGTGAGGCGGGCGTCCAGGGCGCCCTGGTCGGCCGCCTTGGCCAGCAGTTCGCTGACGTAGCCGTAGACGTCGGCCTTGGCGGTGCGGTAGCGCATCGGGGCGCCGGGGCGCATGCCGGCCTTCTCGTTGTAGATGTAGGCGCTCGCGTTGGTGTTGCTGAACACCTCCAGCTCCACGCCGAGTTCGCGGCAGTAGTCCATGGTGTTCATCCACTGCGCGATGCGGCCGGGGCCGGCGTTGAAGTACACGCCGTCGGAGAACCGCGCGGTCTGCACGTTGCCGTCCAGGTCTTCCTGGCGGGTGCCGCCGCGGACGGTGAAGTTGCGGCCGCCGGCGACGTCACGGGCCTCCAGGACGGTACATCGGTAGCCCGCCTTGCCCAGCTCGTAGGCGGTGGCCAGGCCGGCGACGCCTCCGCCGAGGATGACCACGGAGGCGGCGGAACGGCCGGTGAGGGAGAAGTCGGAGGCGGACGGCGCCCGGAAGGGGGCTTCGGTGCCGGCGGCGTGCGCCGTGGGGGCGAGGCCGAGGGCGCCCATGGTGGCGAACATGGCGCCGGCGCCTCCGCTGAGGCCGACGGCTCGCAGGAAGCCCCTGCGGCTGCTGCCGGGTGCGTCGAGCGGGGTGTGGGTCGTGGGTTGCGACATCGAGCTCCGCCTTCTGCCGGGATCGGTTTCGGACGGTGTGATCATCAGCTCGGATGTTTGCGTGTGGAATGCATCGACATTGCCGGACGGTTTCCGCTCAGATGTTCGCCTACGGACTCCGCCGGACGACCTGCGATGATTTCAGAATGAGCCTCGCGAGCCCGACCCCCCGCGCCCGATACGCCTGGAGCGCCACGCTCATCCTGCTGTTCGCCCTGGTCACTGCCCTGGTCCTGCCGGAAGACGGCCCGCTGCGGGTGCTCGACTGGCAGGTGCACGAGTGGGTGGAGGAGCAGCGGATTCCGGAACGGGCCGGCTGGCTGGTGGCCGTCGCCCGGCTCGGTCAGCGCTGGCTGGTGGCCTCGCTGGTGGGTGTGGTGCTCGCGGTGACCGTGTGGCGGCAGCGCAGCCTGCGCCCGGTCTGGCTGGCCGCCTCGGGGTTCGTGCCGCTGTGGCTGGTGGTCGGCGCGATCAAGGCGGTCACCGACCGCACCGCCCCGGCCGCCGGAGTCGACCTCTTCTTCTCCACCGGCGGCTCCTACCCCTCCGGGCACACCGCCGGCGCCCTGGTGGGGTGGTCCCTGCTGGCCCTGCTGCTGGCCGGCCCGCCCGCCCTGCGCCCCGACGCCCGCCGCTACGCCGCGCTGCGCGCGGTGGCCGGCGGGGCGACCGTGGCGGTGGGCGTGGCCATGGTGCTGATGGACTTCCACTGGCTGAGCGACTGCCTGGCCGCCTGGGCGCTGGCCCTGCTGGTGGCGCAGATCCCCCGCACGCTGGCCGACCGCTGGTACGGCCGGCCGGCGGTCGAGGCGCCGGCGGCGGCTCCGGCACGCGAGGCCGTGAGCGCCCCCGCCCGGGTGTGACCCCCACCGGGGCCACCCCGTGCACCGGGGGCACCCCCGGTGCACGGGGTGGCCCCGGCCCGGCCCCGCCTACGCCCGCGCGCCCGAACCCACGCCCCCACGCCCCCACGCCCCCACGCCCGCGCGGGCGATCCCGCCCCACGCACGACAGACCCGCCCCTGGAACTGTCCCCGGGGGAATCCGCCCCCGGGGACCCGTCCACCGACTCGCGCCCCCGCCTCCCCCGAGCCCGGCCGACACGGCGGCGGCCCCACCCGGCCGGGGCGCGGCACCCCGGACCCACTACGACCCTCGGAGCACGACAACGAGGAGGGCCCCACCCGATCACTCGGGTGGGGCCCTCCTCGTGTGCCTTGAGTCAGCTACCGGAGCCCGACCGGTCAGCTAGCCGCTCGGCGTCAGCTCTGGCCGCCGGCCAGCTTCTCGCGGAGCGCGGCCAGGGCCTCGTCCGAGGCCAGGGCGCCGCCACCGCTGGTCTCCTCGTTGCCCGAGGAGTAGGAGCTGGGGGCACCCGCGCCACCACCGGCCGACGGCGCCGGAGCGCCACCGGTCGCGGCCTGAGCGGCGGCCTCGGCCTCGGCCTCACGGGCCTTGACCACCTGGGCCTGGTGGGCCTCGAAGCGGGCCTGCGCCTCGGCGTACTGGCGCTCCCACTCCTCACGCTGCTTCTCGTAGCCGGGCAGCCAGTCGTTCGCCTCGGGGTCGAAGCCCTCCGGGTAGATGTAGTTGCCCTGATCGTCGTACGAGGCGGCCATGCCGTACAGCGTCGGGTCGAACTCGACCGCCGTCGGGTCGGCGCCGAAGGCCTCGTTGGCCTGCTTCAGCGACAGGCTGATCCGGCGGCGCTCGAGGTCGATGTCGATGACCTTGACGAAGATCTCGTCGCCGACCTGGACGACCTGCTCCGGGATCTCCACGTGGCGCTCGGCCAGCTCGGAGATGTGGACCAGGCCCTCGATGCCCTCGTCCACGCGGACGAACGCACCGAACGGAACCAGCTTGGTGACCTTGCCGGGGACGACCTGGCCGATCTGGTGCGTCCGGGCGAACTGCTGCCACGGGTCTTCCTGGGTCGCCTTCAGCGACAGGGAGACGCGCTCGCGGTCCATGTCCACGTCGAGGACCTCGACGGTGACCTCCTGGCCGACCTCGACGACCTCGGACGGGTGGTCGATGTGCTTCCAGGACAGCTCGGACACGTGGACCAGACCGTCGACGCCGCCGAGGTCCACGAAGGCGCCGAAGTTGACGATCGAGGAGACGACGCCGGAGCGCACCTGGCCCTTCTGCAGGGTGGTGAGGAAGGTCTGGCGGACCTCGCTCTGGGTCTGCTCCAGCCAGGCACGGCGGGACAGGACCACGTTGTTGCGGTTCTTGTCCAGCTCGATGATCTTGGCCTCGAGCTCCTTGCCGACGTACGGCTGGAGGTCGCGGACGCGGCGCATCTCGACCAGGGAAGCGGGGAGGAAGCCACGCAGGCCGATATCGAGGATCAGGCCGCCCTTGACGACCTCGATGACGGTACCGGTGACGATGCCGTCCTCTTCCTTGATCTTCTCGATCGTGCCCCAGGCGCGCTCGTACTGAGCCCGCTTCTTGGACAGGATCAGGCGACCCTCCTTGTCCTCCTTCTGGAGGACGAGGGCCTCGATCTCGTCACCGACGGCGACGACCTCGTTGGGGTCGACGTCGTGCTTGATGGAGAGCTCGCGGGACGGAATCACGCCCTCGGTCTTGTAACCGATGTCGAGCAGGACCTCGTCCCGGTCGACCTTCACGATGACGCCATCGACGATGTCGCCGTCGTTGAAGTACTTGATCGTCTCGTCGATCGCGGCGAGGAAGGCTTCCTCGGAACCGATGTCGTTGACCGCCACCTGCGGGGTGGTGCGAGGGGCCTCGGTGCTGCTCGTCATGTGGGAAAGGGCTCCGGTACGGACAGATAGTCGTAGGTACTGCTGCGCCGGAGGGCCCGAATCGCCCTGCCGAAACCGAACAGCCGACCATCATGTGCCTGCAGCCGGGGGGCGTACACATGCAACCGAGGGGTCACGACAGATGCGAGCGCGACCTGCTCCGTCCGAGGCGCGCAGGCCCGCAGCGCAACTTGTAGCATACGGGGGCAGCCAGCAACGGTCAACGCGTTTCGGGAGGACGTCCCCCAGAAAGGGAGACCCCCGGGGCATCCGCCACCCGTGTGGGTGACCGCGCCCGGAGCCGTCCTTCCGACAACGCCCCAACCGGCACCGAGGACGTTCCCGTAGCACCCGACCCGGACGTGCGGCCGCTGTCCGCGGCGGCCCTGTCCGGAGGGGGCAGATACAAGATTACATAAGGACCCGCCCGCGCGTCGCCCCCCTCCCGCGGCGTGCCGCAGAGGTCGGCCGCCGCCGGTGGGCGCGGGCGCCCCGGCCGGGGGCACCGGCGGCCAACCTACTGGCTGGGACGGACGGTGGGTAGCCGTCGTACCCGGCTCGGCCCACGGCCGCCCTACAGTGGCGGCGTGACCCTCCCCGACTCCCCCACCGGGCTCCCCCCGTTCCCCGCCGGCCAGCCCGCCCCGGACGCCTCCGTCCCGCCGTTCGCCTTCGACGACGACTCCGAGGCGGTGCACCGCCCCGCCGGCACCGGCGAGACCGCGCGCGCCAACCGCCGGTGGTGGGACCGGCACGCCGACGGCTACCAGGCCGAGCACGGCGAGTTCCTCGGCGACGACCGCTTCACCTGGTGTCCGGAGGGCCTCGACGAGGCGGACGCCCGGCTGCTCGGCGAGGTGCGGGGGCGCGCCGTGCTGGAGATCGGCGCGGGCGCCGCCCAGTGCTCCCGCTGGCTCGCCGCCGCCGGGGCGCGACCGGTCGCCCTGGACCTGTCCGCCCGCCAGCTCCAGCACGCCCGCCGGATCGACACCGCCCCGGGCCGGGAGGACGTCACCCCGGTGCCGCTGGTCCAGGCGGACGCGCTGCGCCTGCCCTTCCTCGACGGCTCGTTCGACCTGGCCTGCTCCGCCTACGGCGCCCTGCCCTTCATCGCCGACACGGCCGCGGTCCACCGCGAGGTGCACCGGGTGCTCCGCCCGGGCGGCCGCTGGGTCTTCTCCGTCACCCATCCGATGCGCTGGGCCTTTCCGGACGAGCCGGGGCCGGAGGGGCTGACCGTCACCCACTCCTACTTCGACCGCACCCCGTACGTGGAGCAGGACGAGCGGGGCCAGGCCGTCTACGTGGAGCACCACCGCACGCTCGGCGACCGGGTGCGCGAGCTGACGGCCGCCGGATTCCGGCTGGTGGACCTGGTGGAGCCGGAGTGGCCGGCGGACCTGCGGCGCGAGTGGGGCGGCTGGAGCCCGCTGCGTGGCCGCCTCATGCCGGGCACCGCCGTCTTCGTCACCGAACGCGACTGAACGCCGCCGACCGCGAGCCGCCCGGGCGAGGGACGCGCCGGCGCGGCGCGCGGAGCGCCACCGGGCGCGACCGGGTGAGCCGCCCGTGCGCGCGACCGCGCCCGGCGGGGACGCCGCCCGGGAGGCGTGGCGTGACGGCGGCACTCCACACTGGTGCCCATGGCCCTCCCGGACGCCCCCGCCAGCCCCGACCGCGCCACGCGAGCCCCGCACGGCGCCGGCGACCCGTTCGCCCCGTTCGACCTGCCGATCCGCGAGCGACTGCCCGCGCTGCTGCGTGCCCTGGAGACGACCGGCTCCGCCGTGCTCGCGGCCCCGCCCGGCACCGGCAAGACGACGCTGGCCCCGCTGGCCCTGGCCGGCCTCGTCCCCGGACTGGCCCCCAGCGGCGGCGGGCGGCAGCTCGGCGGGCAGCACCGGGCCGCCGCGCCCGGCCCGGTGCTGGTCGCCGAGCCGCGCCGGATGGCGGCCCGGGCCGCCGCGCGGCGGATGGCCTGGATGCTGGGCGAACCGGTGGGCCGGCGGGTCGGCTTCGCCGTGCGCGGGGAGCGCCGGGCCGGTCCGGAGACCGTCGTGGAGGTGGTCACCACCGGCGTCCTGCTGCAGCGCCTGCAGCACGACCCCGAGCTCGGCGGCGGGGGCGGCGGGCCGGTGGCGACCGTCCTGCTCGACGAGTGCCACGAGCGCCACCTGGACGCCGACACCACGCTGGCCTTCCTGCTGGACGTGCGGGCCGCGCTCCGGCCGGACCTGCGCCTGGTCGCCGCCTCGGCGACCGCCGACACCGACGTGTGGGCCCGGCTGCTCACCCCCGAGGGCGAGGAGGGCCCCGCCCCGGTGGTGCGGGCCGAATCGATCCTGCACCCGGTCGAGGCGGTCTGGGCCCCGCCGGAGCGGCCGCTGCCGCCGCCCCGGGGAACCCGGGTCGACCCGGCCTTCCTCGACCACGTGGCCGCGACCGTGCGCCGGGCGCTGGCCGAGCGCGACGGGGACGTGCTGTGCTTCCTGCCCGGCGTCGGGGAACTCGCCCGGGTGCGGGCCGCGCTGGAGGGCGGTACCCCGGGCGTTCGGGTGCTCACCGTGCACGGTGGGGCGGCGCCGGAGGTCCAGGACGAGGTGCTCCGCCCAGGTGACGGGCGGCGGGTGGTGCTGGCCACCGCGGTGGCGGAGTCCTCGCTGACCGTGCCGGGGGTGCGGGTGGTCGTGGACTCCGGGTTGGCCCGCGAGCCGCGCACCGACCACGCGCGCGGCCTCGGCTCGCTCACCACCCGGCGGGCGTCCCTGGCGTCCGTCGACCAGCGGGCCGGACGGGCCGGCCGGGAGGGACCGGGGACGGTGTACCGGTGCTGGTCGCCGGCGGACCACGACCGGCTGCCCGCGCGCCCCACCCCGGAGATCGCCACCGCGGACCTCACCGGTTTCGCCCTGCAGGTGGCCTGCTGGGGCGACCCCGACGCAACCGGGCTGACCCTGCCGGACCCGCCGCCGGCGATGGCGATGGCCGTCGCCCGGGAGGTGCTGGCCTCGATCGCCGCCGTGGACCGGGAGGGACGGGTCACCCCGCGCGGGCGCCGGCTGGCCCGACTGGGCGTCCACCCCCGGCTGGCCCGGGCCCTGCTGGACGGCGCGGACCGGGTGGGCGCGCGGCGGGCCGCCGAGGTGGTGGCGCTGCTGTCCGAACCACTCCCCCGCGACGCCGGGGAGGACCTGGCGGAGGTGTGGCGACGGCTGCGCGCCGGGCGGGGCGGTCGTTCGGGGGACGGCGGCGCGGCGGCGCGCTGGCGGGAGGAGGCCGAGCGGCTGCGGCGCGCACTGCGAACGGTGCAGGCGGACCCGGCCGGCGGCGGCGACGCTGACGACGCCGGCGGGGTCGGCGGCGAGCCCGGCAGGCGCACCACGCCGGCCGCCGCCCCCGCGGACGCGCTGCCGGCCGACACGCTGCCCGACGACGCCGCGGCCGGGTTGGTGGCGGCGCTCGCCTTCCCGGAACGGCTGGCCCGCCGCCGGGAGGGGCGGGGCGGCCACCTGATGGTCTCCGGCACGGCCGCGGAGGTGGCCGCCGGGTCGCGGGCGGCGCAGGCACCGTGGCTGGCGATCGCCGTCGCCGACCGGCCGCAGCACGCCGCCGCCGCGCGGGTCCGGCTGGCCGTGGAGATCGACGCCGCGACCGCCAGGGAGGCCGCCGGCCATCTGCTGCGCACGGACGACGAGGTCGCGTGGGTGGTCCCGGACGGGCAGCGCCGCGGAGACGTGGTCGCCCGGCGGGTCGAGCGGTTGGGGGCGGTGGAGCTGTCCTCCCGGCCGCTGCGCGCCCCCGACCCGGCGCTGCTGCGCGCCGCCGTGCTGGACGGGCTGCGCCGGGAGGGCCCGGCGCTGCTGCCCTGGCCGGCCGCCGCGGTGGCACTGCGGCAGCGGCTGGCGTTCCTGCACCGGGAACTCGGCGCGCCCTGGCCGGACGTCTCCGACGACGCGCTGGTGGCCGACGCCGAGCTGTGGCTGGGGCCGGAGCTGGCCGGCGCGCGGCGGCGGGCCGACCTGGAGCGGGTGGACACGGTGGAGGCGCTGCGGCGGCTGCTGCCCTGGGCGGACGGCAGCGCGACCCGGCTGGACGAGCTGGCTCCGGAGCGGGTGGCCGTGCCGAGCGGCAGCCGGGTGCGGGTGGACTACACGGACGAGCGGCCGGTGCTGGCCGTCAAGCTGCAGGAGCTGTTCGGCTGGCGGCGGGCGCCGGCCCTGGCCGGTGGGCGGGTGCCGCTGGTGGTGCACCTGCTCTCTCCGGCGGGGCGCCCGGTGGCGGTGACCGGGGACCTGGAGTCGTTCTGGGCGGACGGCTACCGCCAGGTGCGGGCGGAGCTGCGTGGCCGGTACCCGCGCCACCCCTGGCCGGAGGACCCGACCACCGCCGAACCGACCCGCCGGACGAACCCGCGCCGGGCGTGACGGCCCGGCGGGCGTGACGGCCCGGCGGGCGGCGGGCATGACGGCCAAGCGGGCAGCAGGCAGCAGGCAGCAGGCAGCAGGCAGCAGGCACATCCGTTCGATCGCTCATCCGAACCTTCGAGTTATCCACAGGCGGTAAGAGGGGGCCTGCGGAGCGCCACCCCCGGATGGGATCCTGAAGAAGGGGGCCCAAAAGCCCCCCAAGGGGGGGTTGGAGGCATGGGCGCGTCACGCGTCGCCGATGGGTGGCCCGGCGAACCGCCCTGGCATGCGGTGCTCAGTGTTCCAACGTTCGCAGCTGGGCGTCGGTAACTCCGTGTTCGGCGCTCGACGTTCAGCCCTCGCCGTTCGGCCCATTCGGCCCATTCGCCCCGCGCCGTTCGGCCCGTTCCGTCCTCACCGTTCGGCCCTCGCCGTTCGGCCCTCGCCGTTCGGCCCGTTCGGCGCTCGGCCCTCGGCGCTCGGCGATCGGCGCTCGGCGATCGGCGCTCGGGGGCCTCAGCGTGACCTTCGCCCCGGCCTCGCAGTTAGCCCTCCGTCGGCGGTCCTCGGGGGCCCGTCGGGCGGGAGGAGCGGATGGTGGGCGAACCGCTGTCGGCGCGCCTGGAGGGCGTGGCGCACGACGAGGGAGCCAAGCTGCTGCGCGGGCTGGTGGACGAGATCCACTGGCTGGACCGGTCCCCGTTCCTCTCCGCCTCGGCCACCGACCCCGCACTTCCACCGATCGTGCACGCCCTGACGACGGAGCAGCTCGGCGCGACGGCGACCCGACACGTCCGCGCGCGGCCACGGCCGCGCCCGGACGGCCGGCGCCGGGTGGGCGTCGCCTTCGCTCCCGAACACGGCACGGCGGCGCGTGCCTGGGCGACAGCCCGCCGTCTGCCCCTGCTCGCCGCCGACCCGGCGGTGACCGCCCGGGCAGCGGACAAGATCGACGCGCTGGCAATCTTCCGGGCATCGGGCGTGCCGACCCCGGAGTACCTCCTCGTTCCCGCGCACGGGCGGGCCGGTGCGGCGGCCTACTGGCCCCCGCGCTGGGCGGCGGCCGTGGTGCAACTTCGGGAGAACAACCTCACCGGCCGCGGCACACGCCTGGCCCGGGACCCGGGCGAGCTCCAGGACCTCCTGGACCGCTGGCCGGGCGCGGAGCTGCGGGTCGGGGAGTACGTCGACGGCCTGCCGCTCACGGTCAGCGCCTGCGTCATCGGCGACCGGGTCGTGGTCTCCGCCGTCTCCCGGCAGCTGGTCGGCGTCCCCGGGTTGACGGAGGACTGGGGGGCGCACTGCGGGAACCAGCTGCTGGGCGCGGCGGACCTGCCCGGCGCGGCGTACCAGGGGGTCCGGGAGAGCGCACGGCGCGTCGGTGAGGAGCTGCGGGATCGCGGCTACCGAGGCGTGTTCGGCCTTGACCTGCTGTTGGCGGCGGACGAGCGCGTGCTGGCGGTGGAGATCAACCCGCGCTTCCAGACGGTGGTCTCGCTGGTCCAGCGGGCGGAGCGGGAGGCCGGCCTGCTGCCCACCCTCGGCCTGCACGTGCTGGCCTGCCTGCTGCCGTCCGTGCCGGTGCGGACGGTGACCGTCGCCCTCGGGCCGCTGAGTCAGCTGGTGACGCACGCCGCGCGGGCGGAGACGGCCGTCGCCCTGCCGCGGCCCGGACGCTACCGGCTGACGGACGGCGGCCCGCTGACCGGTCCCGCGCCCGTGGGGGCCGGCCTGGCCGACCTGGCGCCCGGCGAGGCCCTGGTGTGGGCGCAGAGCCCTCCGGGCGGGCCGGTGCGGCCCGGGGACGAGTTGCTGCTGGTCCAGCTCGCCGAGCAGGTCGCCCCGGAAGGCCCCGGCGGCGCCCGGGGCCTGCTGCCCCGGGCGCGCGCCTGGCTGGCCGCGCTGTCCGCCGCTCCGCCGGGAGCCCCAGGGGACCTCCCGAGCCCCGCCCGGTCCCCGTCCCGCTGAGCCCGAGGCCCAGCGGGCCTCCTGCGGCCCCCGCCCAGCGCCCCGCAGCCGAGCAAGCTGCGCGTCCACCGAGCGCGGTGCTGGAGGAAACCCGGCCGCCGACCAGCCCGGTCCCGGCCCGGGGCCCGCTCCGGCCCGCCCCGCCCCCCGCCAGCCCGATCCCGTGCAGTCACGTCCAAGCGACCCGTCGAAGAAAGAAGCCCAGGTGAACGACACGCCGTCGAATCATGCGCTGCCGCCGCTGTCCCTGTCCGAGGCGGACATGCTGCGGGCGGGGCAGCGCACCATCGAACGGGTGGTCGCGCGGCTCTCCCGGCCGGACGCCGGGCCGGTGCGCGGCCTGCACCGCACCCGCGACGAGCTGGACAAGGAGTGGCGGGAGCCCCCGCCGGAGCACGGCGAGGACCTGACGGCGCTCGTCGACCGGCTGGCCGAGTCCGCCCTCGCCGTCGGGATGCGTTCGGACCACCCGCGCTGCTTCGCGTTCGTCCCCACCGCCGGTACCTATCCCGCCGTGCTCGCCGACGCCCTGGCCGCGGCGTTCCTGGCGGTCCCGAGCGCCTGGCTGGTCGGCGCCGGGCCGACGCAACTGGAGCTGGTGACCATCTCCTGGTTGTGCGAGCTGCTGGGGCTGCCGCCGGGCAGCGGCGGGTTGTTCGTCTCCGGTGGCACCGAGGCCAACCTGACCGCCCTGGCAGTCGCCCGCGACACCCGGCTGGGCGGCGACCTGCGCGGCGCCCGGGCGTACTGCTCCGACCAGGCCCACCCCTCGGTCGCCAAGGCGCTGCACATCCTGGGGTTCGGCCGTGACCAGCTGGTGGCCGTGCCGGCCGACGCGTCGCTGCGCCTGCCGGTGGACGTCCTCGCGGCACGGATCCGGCAGGACCGGGCGGGCGGCCTGCGGCCGTTCCTCGTCATCGCCACCGCCGGCACCACCGGCACCGGCGCCGTCGACCCACTGCCCGAGCTGGCCGAGCTGTGCCGCGCGGAGGGCCTGTGGCTGCACACCGACGGCGCCATCGGCGCGACCGCCCGGATCACCGAGCGGGGGCGGACGCTGCTGGCCGGGCTGGAGGCGTCGGACTCCGTCACCGTGGATCCGCACAAGTGGCTGTTCCAGCCGTACGACATCGGCTGCGTGCTGCTGCGCGAACCGGAGCTCCTGCGCGGAACCTTCGCGATGGCGCGGCACAGTGTCGACGTCGACGCCGGTTACCTCTCCGCCTCGCAGACGCCCGCGCCCCCCGCCAGTGCCGCCGGCGCCGATGCCGGCACCGGCACCGGCGCCGCCCCGACCGGTCCGGTCAACCTCTCCGACTACGGCGTCCAGCTGACCCGCGGGCTGCGGGCGCTCAAGCTGTGGCTGTCGCTGAAGACCTTCGGCGTGCGGGCGTTCCGGGACGCCGTGGCCGACGGCATGCGCCGGGCCGAGTACGCGGCGGGCCGTGCCGCCGCCCATCCGGAACTGGAGCTCACCTCCCCGGCCGGACTGTGCATCCTCACCTTCCGCTACCGGCCCGCCGGGCTGCCTCGCGGTCCGGAGCTGGACGAGCTCCAGGCCCGGGTCAGCCAGGCCGTCGTGGCGGGCGGTCAGGCGATGGTCGTGCCCACCCGGGTGCGCGGCGAGCAGGTGCTGCGGATGTGCACGATCAACCCGCGTGGCACCGAGGCCGACATCGACGCGGCGTTCGACCAGGTCGTGGCGGCGGGACGGGAGCTCGCCGCCCGGGGCCGCCCGGCCGGCGCCGACCACTGAGGACGAAACGGGCCGATGCCCGTCCCCGCCGCTTCCATGACGTCCCCCCAGGAGGTGCCCCCGGCCATGCGCTCCCCCGCGACGCCGCCGCCCACCCGCCCGCAGACCGGCCAGGAGTACCTGGCGAGCCTGCGCGACGGCCGCGAGGTGTGGATCCACGGCTCACGCGTGCCCGACGTCACCGCGCACCCGGCCTTCCGCGGCCACGCGCGGACGGTCGCCCGGCTGTACGACGCCCTGCACGACCCCGCCCTACGCGATGTGCTGACCGTGCCCACCGACACCGGATCCACCGGAGCGACCCACCCCTTCTTCCGCGTCGCCCGCTCGGTTGCGGAGCTGCGCACGGCGCGCGAGGCGATCGTCGCCTGGCAGCGGCTGGCCTTCGGCTGGCTGGGCCGCTCCCCCGACTACAAGGCGTCGTTCCTGGCGACGCTCGGGGCCGCCCCGGAGCGTTACGGCCCGTTCGCCGACAACGCGCGCGCCTGGTACGCCCGCGCCCAGGAGCGGGTGCTGTTCTTCGCCCACGCCCTGGTCGACCCGCCGGTGGACAAGCACCTGCCGGAGGGGGAGGCACCCGCCATCACGGTGCGGGCGGAGCGCGAGACGGACGCCGGCGTGGTGGTGACCGGCGCGAAGGTGGTGGCCACGGGGGCGGCCTGCGCCCAGCGCGTGTTCGTCGCCCATGCCGGGCCGCCGCTGACCGACCCGGCCCATGCCCTGGCCTTCGTCGCACCGCTGGACACCCCCGGCCTGAAGGTGATCTGCCGCCCCTCCTACGAACACGCCGCCCGCGCCACCGGCAGCCCGTTCGACTACCCGCTCAGCAGCCGCCTGGACGAGAACGACGCCGTACTGGTCTTCGACCGCGCGTTCGTCCCCTGGGAGAACGTGCTGGTGCACCGGGACACCGACCGGGCGAACGCCTTCCTCCACGAATCCGGCTTCCTCCCGCGCTTCCTGCTCCACGGCGCCACCCGCCTCGGCGTCAAGCTGGACTTCCTCAGCGGGCTGGTGCTGCGGGCGACCCACGTCACCGGCGGCGACGCCCACGGCAGCGTCCGCACCGCCGTGGGCGAGGTGCTGGCATGGCGGCACGCCGTGTGGGCCCTCGGCAGCGCCATGGTGGAGGGCGCGCACGGGACGCCGGACGGCTCCTACCTCCCCGACACCGACGTCGCGCACGCCCACCGCGTGCTGGCCCCGACCGTCTACCGGCGGGTGCGGGACCTCGTCGAGGACGCCGTCGGCGGCGCCCTGTGCCACCTGCCCTCGCACGCCGCCGACTTCGGCTCGCCCGAACTCCGCCCCTTCCTGGACACCTACCTGCGCGGCTCGCACGGGACGACCGCCGAGGAGCGGGCGAAGCTGATGAAGCTGCTGTGGGACGCCATCGGCAGCGAGTTCGCCGGCCGCCACGCGCTCTACGAACGGCAGTACGCCGGCAACTGGGTGCTCAACCGGCTGGACGCCTACGACCACGCGCACGCCACCGGCCTCGCCGACCGCCTCGGTGGCCTGGTCGACAGCTGTATGGCCGACTACGACCTCACCGGCTGGACCGCCCCCCACCTCGCCGCCGACCAGCCGTGATCCACCACGGGTGGCCTGCCCCGCCTGCGCCGGCGTTGGCCGGCTGTTTCCCCGTTGTCCACAGCCCCATTTCCCCCTCTTGCGCCCGCACCACCCGATCACCTACCCCTGGAAACAAGGGGCGGCGAAGTTATCCACAGGCGGAAAGAGGGGGGTGCCGCCACGCCCGAGTTCCATGAGAGCGTGGAAATCGGGGGGACCCACCGGGGTCCCCTGGCCGGCGTTGCGGAAGATTGCGCCGTCCTCCCGGCCCCGCCGCCCCGGCACACGGCCAGACGGGCACACGGCCAGAGGGCCACACGGCCAGACGGCCAGACGGCTAGAGCTTCCGGTACATGACATGGAGCCCGACGTAGCCCCGGTCCGGGTGGTGGAAGGCCTCCGGCACGGTCGCCAGCACCTCGAAGCCGAGGGAGCGCCACAGCGCCACCGCCCGGGTGTTGGTCTCCACGACCGCGTTGAACTGCATCGCGCGATACCCCTCGGCACGGGCCCGCCCGATCACGTACTCGCCCAGCGCCCGCCCGACGCCCCGTCCCGCGTGGTCGGGGTGCACCATGAAGCCCGCGTTGGCGACGTGCCCGGCCGGTCCGCCCGCCGGCTGGTTGGGATGGATCTCGGCCGTGCCGAGCACGGTGCCGTCGTCGTCCACGGCGACGACGGTGACGCCCGGCGGTTGGTGCATCCACATCGCGCGGGCCGTCTCCTCGCTGACGTCCGGGTTCCAGCTGAAGGTGTCGCTGGCGGCCACGATGCGGCGCAGGAAGGGCCAGATGGCGGGCCAGTCGTCTGCGGTGGCGTCCCTGATTTCCATGGGGCCCATGATGCGCGGGAGACCGGGCCGGTGGCGAACCGTTTCATCACGGGTGAGGCGCATGGCGCCCGGGTGGAATTCGGTGCACCCGCCGCGTCGCTGGCGGCGGGATCGGGCCGCAGCCGCCATCCTCGATCGGGACGTGGCGTTTCGACGGCTGGGGTGGATCGCGGTGCTGGCTGACGTTCTTCCGCTGGCCGTCACCATGATGCTCGGCCCGCAGATCGTCGCGGCGATCGTCCTGGCGACGTCCCCGCGCGCGGTCCGGGGGTCCGTCGCCTTCCTCGCGGGCGTCGTCCTGGCCACCGTGGTCGGCGTGCTGGTGGGACGCGGGCTCGCCGCCCTGCTGGGCGGCGCGGTCCGGCTCGGGTCGCCCTCGGACGGGGGCTCGCTCGGCCGGGTGATCCAGCTGGTGCTGGTCGCGGCGCTGGTCGTCGCGGCGGTCAGGACGTACCGCGGACGGGACACCGCGACGCCTCCCCGCTGGCTCACCGGGCTGATGGGAGCCGGTCCCGGGCGGGCCTTCCGCACGGGCCTGACGGTGATCCTGCTGATGCCCTCCGATGTCCTGATCATGCTCACGGTGGGCGTGGACCTGGAGCTCCACCACGCCGGTCCGGGCGCGGCCTGGCCCTTCCTCACGGCGACCGCGCTGGTCGCCGCGCTGCCGCTGCTGGCACTGCTCGCCCTGGGCCAGCGGGCGACCCGGCGGCTGCCCGGCGTCCGGAACTGGCTGGAGTCGCACAGCTGGCTGGTCACCGTCGCCCTCTGCCTGGTCTTCGCCGCAGTCGTCCTGACGCGGTGACCGGACCGCCGCAGGCGCAGCCTCCCGCGCCGCGCCCGCCCGACCACGAGGTGTGGCGGACGGCCCGACCGACGCGGTGGCGGGAGCTCGGCCTGCACTGGCACGCCTACTCCTGGCGGGGCGACGGCATGGAGCTGGTGATCGCCGAGGACTCCCGGCGGATGCCGGCCGTGCGGGGCAACGACCTGCCGCCGTTCGTGGTGAAGGAGTGGCTGGACAAGCCGGACCGGCTGATCCGGGCGGTGCTGTGGACCCCGGAGGGCGGGGCGCAGTGGCTGGGCAAGGAGTTCCGGGCGGTGGCCGACGAGATGCGGCCGGCCGAGCAGCGCGCCTTCGTGTCGGACGAGCGGCGCTTCGGCATGGCCGAGTACGAGCTGGCCTGCGGCAACGACGTGGTGTGGGGGTTCTGGCTGGGTGAACGCACCTTCCTGACGTTGGCGGTGGTCGGAACGACCTCCGCCGGCTGCTTCCACGTCGACGCGTGAGGGAGCCGGCCCGGGGCGCCCCACCGCACGGCGGCGACGCTACCGCGCGGCGGCGCCCCTGCCGCGTGGCGGCGCCCCTGCCGCGTGGCGGCGCCCCACCGCCCGGGCGGCGACGCTACCGCGCGGCGGCGACCGAGCGGGCCACGTCGCGGAGGGCGGCGACGGCGGGATTGTCGCGTCGTCGGGCCAGCCAGGCGACTCCGATGACGCAGGGATCGGCGTCGGTGACGGTGACGTAGCGGATGCCGGGGCGGGGGAAGAACTGGCGGCAACCGGCGGGGGCGAGGGCCAGTCCCTGCCCGAGGGCGACCGCCGAGAGCACGGTCTCCAGGTCGCAGGCCTGGTGAATGGTGTACCGCACGTCGGGGCCGTCGGGGTGGCGGGTCAGCCAGGCGTCCCGCCAGACCTGCGCCACCTCCTCGGTCAGCCCGATGAGCTCGCGTCCGGCCAGGTCGGCCATCCGCACGGACTCCCGCGCTGCCAGCGGGTCGCTGCTGGGCACGCAGATGACCTGCGGCTCCTGGCCGAGCGGCTGGGCCTGGATCCCGGCGGGCAAGGGAAGGATGCAGATCACCGCGTCGACCGATTCGTCGTAGAGCGCGCTGGTCTGGGTGACGAAGTCGACGCCCCGGACCTCGACGGTGAGGGTGGGGTGACGGTACTGCAGGTCACGCAGGATGGCCTGGACGAGCGGCAGCCCGCCCATGGCCTCGAAGGTGCCGACCACCAACCGGCCGGAGACCGAGCGCCCGTGCGCGTCCGCCGCCTCCTGGAGGCCGTCCACCGCCTCCACCACCGCCCGCACGCGCGGCAGCAGCGCCGCCCCGCTGGGAGTCAGCTCCACCTTGCGGCTGGTCCGCTCCACCAGCACCACGCCCAACCGCTCCTCCAGCGCGCGGATCTGGCGGCTGAGCGCGGGCTGGGTGATGAACAGCCGTGCCGCCGCCCGGCCGTAGTGGAGTTCCTCCGCCAGCACGAGCAGCAGCCGGAGCTGGTGCACGCTCGGCTCCACCCGCGTCCTCGAAACGGCCACGCTTCCCACCTCTCGCGTCACGCTACGCGAAATCAATAAATGAAAGGTTATCAATTCGTCCCGGACGCCAATGGATCTACGCTCGTAGAGCCCAAAATGATCCACGAGAATGGCTTCAGCACGTCCGCGGTTGACACCGAATCACGCCACCTTGGGGAGCTCCTGCACGGCTCCCGGTGGGCGCACGGTCGCGGAGTGCCGCAGCGGGCGGGGGGCCCGCTCACCACACGCCTGAGTCGCCTGTCCGGCCCAGGCACCGGAGGCCACGGCCGGCGAGGGGGAACGGCCGCGGCCTCCGGGTGGTGTTTCCCCACTCGGACGTCGTCCACCACCCGCGGGGCGCCCGCGCAGCCGGCGACGCGGGCGAACCGGCGGTCCCCGGAAGGACGGAACGGCCGGGGAGAGGCTCGTCCTCTCCCCGGCCGTTCCGGCGTTCGGGGTCAGTCCTCCTGGCGGGTGGCGGTGGCCTCCTGGGAGGTGGTCTCGGGGGCGGGCGTGCCGTCCTGCTGCGCGCCGTCCTCGCCGGTCCCGTCCTCGCCCTGGTCCTCCTCCCAGCCGTCCGGGACGCCGCAGATGCCGTCGCCGTCCGGGTCCTCCGGGTCGACGGGCGCGTTCGGGTCCTCGGGGTCGGCGGGGTCGGTCGGGTCGGCGGGATCCGTGGGGGTGGCCGGGTCGGTCGGTTCTCCCGTGGCCGGGTCGGTCGGATCCGTGGGCTCGCTCGGTTCGGCGCCCTCACCGGGCTCGGTGGGCTGCTCACCGGCCGGCGGCTCCTCGACCTCCTCCGGCGGCACGCAGCCCGGGTCCTCCGGGTCGGTCGGGTCCCCCGGGTCGGTGGGGTCGGGGTCGGTCGGCTGCTCGCCCTCGCCCGGGTCCTGCGGGTTCTCGGTCCCGCCGTCACCCGGGTCCTGCGGCTCCTCCGTCCCACCGTCGCCCGGGTCCTGCGGGTTCTCCGTCTCGCCCTCGCCCGGGTCCTGCGGCTCCTCCGTCTCACCCTCGCCGTCCGGCTGCGTCGGGGTGGGCGTCGGCGAGGTGGGCTTCTGGGAGCCGCCCGGCGCGGGGCTGCCGCTCTCGTCCGGCGCCGCCGGCGTGGTGGGCGTGGTCGGGCTGCTGGGGCTGGGGGTGGTGGACGGCGACGGGGTGGTGCCGGCGCCCGGCGTCGGGGAGGCACCGCCCGTGGGGCCGCCGGACGGGACTCCGCCGGCAGCGGCCGCGTCCGGGATGGGCGTGGCGCCCTCGCGGTAGTAGTCGTACCAGGCCAGAACGGTGTTCAGGTACTCCTCGGACCGGTTGTAGGAGAGGATGCCCTGCCGCAGTCCCTCGGCCGTGCCCAGGTCCCGCCCGTTGGCGCACAGGTAGCGTCCGGCCGCCAGGGTGGCGTCCTGGATGTTGTTGGGGTCCCGCACGCCGTCGCCGTTGCCGTCGCTGCCCCAGCCGGCCCAGGTGGAGGGGATGAACTGCATCGGTCCGACGGCCCGGTCGAGTTCGGCGTCGCCGTCGTAGGCGCCGCCGTCGGTGTCCCGGATCAGCGCGAAGCCGTTGCCGTCCAGGCGCGGACCGAGGATCGGGGAGGCGGTCGTTCCGGCGACGTCCACGGCGCCTCCGCGCGCGTGGTTGGACTCCACCTTGCCGATGGCGGCGAGCAGCTGCCAGTCCAGGTTGCAGCCCGGCTGCTCGGCGTTCACGGTCAGCGCCGCCTGCTGGTAGGCCGCCAGCGCGGACGCCGGGATGCCACCGCTGGTGATGGTGGTGGCGCCGGGCGCGGTCGGGCCGGCGGTGGGCGTCTCGCCGGGCCGCACGGTGCCGGGCAGCCCGCCCTCCGGGATCAGCGGGGGCAGCTCGGTGAGGAAGGGGCGCGGGGGGCCGTCGGTGAGCGCCTCGGCGCCGGGCTGGCCGGTGGACGAGGTCTCGGCACCGCTGAGGTCCGGTCTGAGCGTGTCCGCGTTCGACGTGGACAGCGCGGCGAGGGCCAGCGCCGCGGCGGCCGCGCCGGCCGCCTGCCGTCGAACCACCCTCACGTTCCATCGCCCGGTACTGCGCAAGGCCCCTCCACACTTCCGTGATGCCACGTCTCGTTCGCCGGCGCCCGACCATTCACACCGCTCGCACCCCGGCACCGCGCGTGCCGTGCGCGTGTGCGTGCCGCGCGGGTCGTGCGCGCCGTCCCCACCGCTCACCGGCCGGGATCCCGGTGGCCGGGTGTCCCGGAGCGTCGCCGCCGCGGAACGCCGCGGCCCCACCGCCCGAACACCATAGGACAGGCTGACGGTACGACAATGGTGCGGGTCCAGCCAGACGTCATGAGGGAAGTTCACCGAGCGGACGTCTGTCGGCAGGCCGTCGCTAACCCGGCGGCACCGGGGGCGAGCGGAGGCTCCGATCTGTGGGGACGCCGGCCGCGCGGAGACGGTTGCCCCTCGGGGCGGTGACCGCCGCACGGAGGGGCGATCCGGGCGGCTGGGACGGGCGGCGCCGAACCGTCGACCGGCCGACGCCGACGCCCGGCACGACACCCACGCCGGCACGACAGCGACGCCGGCACGACGCCCGCCGGGCACGGCACCCACGCCGGGCACGACGACGCCCCGGTGCCCGTCCGTGAGGTGGACGGGCACCGGGGCGTCAGGCGTCACGGCCCGCCGACGGGACGGGCGGGCGGTGGACGGACCCGAAGGACCGGCCCTAGTGGGCGGCGTCCTCCCAGTTGGGGCCGACGCCGACCGAGACGTCGAGCGGGGCGCGCAGCGGGTAGGCGCCGGCCATCTCCCGGACCACCAGTTCCTCGACCCGCTCACGCTCGCCCGGGACCAGCTCCAGCACCACCTCGTCGTGCACCTGGAGCAGCATCCGGCTGCGCAGCCCGGACTCCCGCAGGGCGTCGTCGACCCGGAGCATCGCCACCTTGACGATGTCCGCGGCCGAGCCCTGGATCGGGGCGTTCAGCGCCATCCGCTCGGCCATCTCGCGCCGCTGCCGGTTGTCGCTGTTGAGGTCCGGCAGGTAGCGGCGGCGGCCGAGCAGCGTGGAGGTGTAGCCGGTCACCCGGGCCTCCTCCACCACGCGGTGCAGGTAGTCGCGGACGCCGCCGAAGCGCTCGAAGTAGGTGTCCATCAGCCGGCGGGCCTCGTCGGCCCCGATGCCGAGCTGCTGGGACAGGCCGAACGCGGAGAGGCCGTAGGCCAGGCCGTAGGACATGGCCTTGATGCGGCGCCGCATCTCCGGGTCGACGGCCGTGGGGGCGACCCCGAACACCTGGGAGGCCACCGTGGTGTGCAGGTCCTCGCCGCTGGTGAACGCCTCGATCAGCGCCTCGTCCTCGGAGACGTGGGCCATGATGCGCAGCTCGATCTGGCTGTAGTCCGCCGTCAGCAGGGCGTCGTGGCCCTCGCCGACGACGAAGGCGCGCCGGATGCGGCGCCCCTCCTCGGTGCGCACCGGGATGTTCTGCAGGTTGGGGTCGGTCGAGGAGAGCCGTCCGGTGGCGGCGACCGTCTGCTGGTAGGTGGTGTGGATCCGGCCGTCCGAGGCGACGGTCTTGATCAGGCCCTCCACCGTGGAGCGCAGCTTGGTGCGGTCCCGGTGGCGCAGCATGATGACCGGGAGCTCGTGGTCGGTCTGGGTGGCGAGCCAGGCCAGGGCGTCGGCGTCGGTCGTCCAGCCGGTCTTGGTCTTCTTCGTCTTGGGCAGGCCCAGCTTGCCGAAGAGGATCTCCTGGAGCTGCTTGGTGGAGCCGAGGTTGAACGGCTCCCCGACGACGTCGTGGGCGGCCTCCACGCTCTGCTGCACCTCGGCGGCGAACTGCTGCTCCAGGGTGCCGAGCCAGGCGCGGTCGGCGGCGATGCCGGTGCGCTCCATGCGGGCGAGCAGCCGGGCCAGCGGGAGTTCGACGTCGCGCAGCAGCTCGGTCGCGCCGTCGGCCTCCAGCTTGGGGCGGAGCCCGTCGGCCAGGTCGAGCAGGGCGTGGGCGTGCAGCATCAGGGTGTCGGCGGCCTCGGAGCCGTCGGCGTCCAGGGTGAGCTGGCCGTCGTCCCCGGCGGGGGCGTGCAATTCGCGGGCCAGGTACTCCTGGGCGAGGTCCTCCAGGGCGAAGGAGCGGCGGCCGGGCTTGGCCAGGTAGGCGGCCAGGGCGGTGTCGAAGGCGATGCCGGCGATCTCCGGCCAGCCGTGCTCGGGCAGGACCCGCAGCAGGTGCTTGGCCTGGTGCAGCACCTTGGGGCGGTCGGCGTCGGCGAGCCAGGCCACCAGGGCGCGCTCGTCGTCGGCGTCCAGCTCGGAGGGCTCGAACCAGCAGGCGACGCCGTCGGCGAGGGCGAGCGCCATCTCCTGCACCCGGCCGGTGCCCAGCGCCCAGCTGGTGCGGGCGGCCAGGCCGACGGGGGCGGTGCCGGCGGCGTGCTCGGCGAGCCAGCCGGCGAGCTGGCCGGTGGCCAGCCGCGTGCCGTCGATCTGGACGCCGTCGGCCGCGATGGCGTGCTCGGCGGCGCCGGCCGCGGCGCCCGGGTCGACCGCGTAGAGGCGTTCGCGGAAGTTGGGGTTGCGGAACTCCAGGACCTCCAGGACGCCGTCCAGCATCGGGCGGTCGTAGGCGGCGCGGCCCAGGTCGGCCAGGCGCAGCGGCAGCTCGACGTCCCGCACCAGCTCGGTGAGCTCGCGGTTCATCTTGACCGACTCCAGGTGGGCGCGGAGGTTGTCGCCCGCCTTGCCCTTGACCTCGTCGACCCGGTCGACGAGGTCGGCGAAGGAGCCGAACTGCCGGATCCACTTGGCGGCGGTCTTCTCGCCGACGCCGGGGATGCCGGGGAGGTTGTCGGAGGGGTCGCCGCGCAGCGCCGCGAAGTCGGGGTACTGGGCGGGGGTGAGGCCGTACTTCTCCTCCACCCGTTCGGGGGTGAAGCGGGTGAGCTCGGAGACCCCCCGGGTGGGGTACAGGACGGTGATGTGGTCGTTGACGAGCTGGAGGGAGTCGCGGTCCCCGGTGAGGACCAGCACCTCGTAGCCGGCGGCGGCGGCCTCGGTGGCCAGGGTGGCGATGACGTCGTCGGCCTCGTAGCCGGGCACGGCCAGGCGGGGCACCGACATGGCGTCGAGCAGCTCGCCGATCAGCTCCACCTGGCCGCGGAACTCGTCGGGGGTGGTCGTCCGGTTGGCCTTGTACTCGGGGAACTTCTCGCGGCGGAAGGTCTCCCGGGAGACGTCGAAGGCCACCGCGAGGTGGGTGGGGGCCTCGTCGCGGACCGTGTTCACCATCATGGAGATGAAGCCGTAGATGGCGTTGGTGGTCTGGCCGCTGGTGGTGGAGAAGTTCTCCGCGGGCAGCGCGAAGAAGGCGCGGTAGGCGAGCGAGTGCCCGTCCAGCAGCATCAGCCGCCCGCGCTCGCCGGCGCCCCGGGACTCGGCCGTCGCCTGGGCGGGGGCGGTCGCGGAGGGCTCGGGGGTCGGGGTGCTCGGTGCGTTCTCGGGGGCGGTGCTGGGGTTCGCTGTCGTCGGTGCCACGCCTTGAATCCTAGGGGGAGCCGCTGACAGTCGGGGCGCGCCGGCGACGGCCGGGGCGTCGGCGGACGGGCGTGCGGGGTGCCCCGGCCGGCGGCGGGCGGCCTGCCTGACATCGATGCTACCGGCGGGTAGCGTACGGCCATGGACCTCAGCACGGCACGCCGCATCGGCGCCGCAGTGAACGGGCTGTACTCCGCCGTCTTCTTCGCCCGCGAGGTGGCCGCCGAACTCGCCGCCGTCGGGGTGACGAGTCCCACTCCGCCCGGCCCCGGCTACTTCGCCCTGCGCGCCGCCCCGATGGGCGCCGTCGGCCCGGGCGTGGTGACCGCCACCTTCCACAGCTTCTCCCCCGCCGCCGTCGCCGCCGCAGTCCCGGCCGTCTGGAGCGCCGCCCGTGACGGCCTCGACGCAGGTGACGTCCCCGGCGCGCCCGACGTCCCCGGCGGCGCACGCCGTACCGTGGCCCACCGAGCCGACCGCGACCATGACCGACCTCCACCACAGGGAAGCCCACCGATGAACACCGAGTCGCCCGTGTCCCCCGTGCCCGCCGACGCAGCCGCCGGCCCCGCCGCCGAGGGCTCGCCCTACGGCACCCCCGTCATGCCCGGCCTGGGCCCGGACCAGGACCTGGTGACCCGCATGGGCATCCGCATCCTGGAGGCGACCCCGCAGCGCCTGGTCGCCACCATGCCGGTCGACGGCAACCGCCAGCCGTACGGCCTGCTGCACGGCGGCGCCTCCGCCGTGCTGGCCGAGACGCTCGGCTCGGTGGGCGCCGCCCTGCACGCCGGCGAGGGCCGCATCGCGGTCGGCATCGAACTGAACGCCACCCACCACCGCTCGGCCACCAGCGGCCTGGTCACCGGCACCGCGACCCCGCTGCAGCTGGGCCGCACCCTGGCGTCCTACGAGATCGTGATCACGGACGAGCAGGACCGCCGGGTGTGCACCGCGCGCCTGTCCTGCCTGATCCGCGACGCCGGCTGACCCCCTTTCGGCCGCGACCCCTGCTCTTGCCAAGCAGGGGTCGCGGGTTCGACTGCCGGACGGACGTCCGCCACGCCCGGCTCGGCCTGCTCAGCGCCGGCCCAGCATCCTGCGCAGGCGGCCGGGCCGGCGCGCGGGCCTGGACGGGAGGACCACCACGTTGCCGCCGACGAGCTGCCCGGTGACGACGATCCGGTGCACGACCGGAGTGTCCGCCGGCAGGTCCGCGGCGCGGCGCCGGACCACGGAGCCGCCCAGGATCTCCACCTCGTCGGCGTCCACCGCGTAGCCGTCCGGGAGGACGAGGCGAAGGTTGCCGCCCTGCAGGCGCAGGTCCACCTCGGTGACCGGCTCGGCGACGGTCGCGGAGGTGAAGTCGAGCAGCACGTTGCCGCCGTACACCTCCGCCTCCAGCCTCCGCGGCACCACCCAGGCCCCCTCGTACCGGAGGTGGCCGCCGGCCCGTTTGACGCGCACCACGTCCTTCGGCCGGACCTGCGCCGGCGGCTGGAGCCGCTGCCCCGCCAGTGCCTGCCCCGGCAGGTCGGCCACCAGCCGGGACAGGTCGGCGTAGGTGCGGGCGGAGAAGCACGCCTCCAACCGCTCGTCGAGCTCCTCCAGCGTCAACCGCCCGTCACCGGCGGCGATCCGCAGCACCTCGGCCACCTGCTCGCGCTCCTCGTGCGAGACCCGCTGTTCCGAAGGGTCCTTGGGCTCCCACGGCGTCGGATGACTCATGCCCGGCACTCTATGGCAGGCCGGGCCCTGGGCCCACACGAGCGGCCCCGGCTCGGCCGGTCACACGTCCCAGGTGACCGGGAGGCTCTTCACGCCGTAGATGTCCGCGATCTCCGGGCGCAGCGGGACCTGATCGGCCGGGACGGCCAGACGCAGCGTGGGGAAGCGGTCGAACAGCGCGGGGAAGGCGACCCGCATCTCGACGCGGGCCAGCTGCTGCCCCAGGCACTGGTGGATGCCGTGGCCGAAGGCGAGGTGCCCGGTGGCCTTCCGGCGGATGTCGAGCACGTCGGGGTCGGGGAAGCGCTCGGGGTCGCGGTTGGCGGTGTGGAACGACAGGATCAGCGGCGAGCCGGCCTTGATGGTGTGGCCGCCCAGCTCGACGTCCTCCAGCGCCGTCCTCTGGAACGTCTTGGCGACGCTCAGGTACCGCAGCAGTTCCTCCACGGCCCCGTCGACGAGCGCCGGGTCGGCGCGCAGCGCGGCCAGCTGCTCCGGGTGGCGCAGCAGCGCGAAGGTGCCGAGGGCCAGCATGTTGGTGGTGGTGTCCAGCCCGGCCGCCAGGAGGATCAGGGCGATCCCCTTGAGCTCCTCGTCGTCCAGGTCGCTGTCGGTGAGGTCGCTGAGCACGTCGTCGGTGGGGTTCGCGCGCTTGGCGGCCACCAGCTCCGCGAGGTACTCCTGGGTGGCGGTGTAGGCGGCCATCAGGTCCTCGTCGCTGGTCTCCCCGTCCATGAACGAGTCGACGTGGTTCTGGAAGGAGCCCCGGTCCGCGTACGGCACCCCCAGCAGCTCGCAGATCATGATGGCGGGGATGGGCTTGGCGAACGCGGTCACCAGGTCCACGGACGGGCCGGCCTTCTCCATGGCGTCGAGGTGTTCGGCGGTTACCTGCTCGACGCGCTCGGTGAGCATCCGCATCCGCCGCACGGTGAACTTGCCCATCAGCGGCTTGCGGTAGCGGCTGTGCCGGGGCTCGTCCATGAGGAGGAACTCGCCGGGCGGAGCCGGGGGGACCTCGATGTCCCCGTAGTCGATGGTGGGGTGGAGCATGAGCTCCCTGCGCGAGCTGAACCGCGAGTCGGCCAGGACCGACCGGACCAGGTCGTACCCGGTGACCAGCCAGCCGGGCTTTCCGCCGGGGAAGGTGTAGCTGCTGATCGGGCTGTGCCGGCGGGCGTCGGTCAGCTCCGCCGGCGGGTCGAACGGGCAGCCGGGCTGACGCTGCGTCGGCAGGGTCGTGACGGTGTGCAGGGACTCCCCCATGGCCATTCCTCATCTCGTGATGGCGTGTGCGTGGCGCGACTCGGTTCGACGGTCGGGCGGGCGCCCGGATCGACATGAGCCACACTGGCATCACTATGACGCCACGTCAAGCGCCAATGGCGTCATGCACGGCGAGAGGAAGGCGCCACATCAGCGGACGACAGCCGGCGAGCGCGTCGCTTCACCGAACGGAGATCGGGGTCTCACCTGCGGAAACGGTGTAGCCGGGGAATCCTGCGGCCACCTGCTGAACGTGGCACCGCGGTCCATTATGGCGCCATTCTTGGCGCCAGCGGCGGCGTCATCGCCTGCGGGTCGGGGCGCCGCATCACACACGGGGTTCGCGCTCCTCCGCGGCCGTGGAAGGGGCGGCGGGGCGGGTGGCCCAGGCGGTGGTGCCGTCCGGGCCGCTGTCGTCGAGGCGTTCCAGCCCGAGGACCTAGGCACACGTCTGCATCACGAACTGCTCGCCCCTCTCGCCCCTCTCGCCCCTCTCGCCCCGGCATGGTCGTCACTCCTGGTGCGCTCCGACAACCCCGGTGCCCGCCGTCTGCACGAGCGCCGAGTACGCCCGTGTGTGCTGGGTGGAGCATCCGCAACCGTGGGCGGTGGAGTCCGAGCTGATCGCCGGGCTGGACCTGCCGCTGAACCTCGATCAGAACCGCCATGAGCAAGGTGTGGAAGCCGGCGTCTGATCCGAGCCACTCCCGACCACGAAGCCGCCGGCCCGGCCGCGCGTGGGGTGCGTGGCCGGGCCGGGGCGATCAGCGAACGGTCAGGGCGTCAGCGCTGGACGAAGACCGCCACCGTGCGGCCGGGGACGGTGAAGGTCCCCGTCGTCCGGTCGAAGGTGGAGCGCTTGACGACCGGGTCGGAGCCCTGGGCCTGCGCGGGGTGCAGGTTCTGGCGGGTGCCGGCCAGCTCGTCCACGGTCTGGGTGACCGTGTCCGGGGAGGCGTTGAACACCACCGTGATGGTGTGCGCCCCGCGTCCGAGGCCGCTGCCGTCCAGGCGCATGGTGATCACGCCGGGCGTCTCCTCGGTGCCGGACAGCGGGAAGGACACCCGCTGCTGCACCTGCTCCAGCGTCTCCAGGTGGAACACCGGCTCCTCGGCCTTGATCTCCACCAGGTCCTCGTAGCGGTTGCTGGAGGCCCGAATGGCCTCGCAGCCGGGGACCAGCGCCTCGTCGGCCAGCAGCGGCGCCGCGTACGGCCAGTTGGCCTGGTTGTCCCGGGCCGGCGGCAGGCCGCGGCCGAAGCCGTTGCCCTCCCGGCAGTCCCACTCGATGGCGTTGAACCAGTCACCCGAGTTGTACGAGTTGTGGTCCAGCGACTTCGACCGCAGCCGCTCGCTGCCCGCGTGCACGAAGCCCGGCCCCTGGGTGAGCACGGCCGTGGCCAGGCCCACCGTCTGCGCCCGCGACCGCTGCTCCTCGCTGGTGTCGGTGGGCAGCTTGAACGCCAGGGTGTCGAACAGGTCGAGGTTGTCGTGCGCGTCGACGTAGGTGATGGCCTCGCCCGGGGCGGCGGTGTAGCCGGCCGGGGCGCCGTTGTAGTCCACCTCGGCGCCGGTGGTCTCCCGGCCGCTGGTGTCGGTGAACCGGTACCCGGCCAGGTTCCCGGTCAGGCCGACCTTGATCAGGTCCTGGTAGTGCAGCAGCCGCGCGCGCTGCTCGGCCTCGGTGCCGTTGGCGGTCGAGGCGTTGGGGTCGGTGTACAGGCCGGAGGCGAAGCCCTGCACGCCCGGGTCGGCGTCGAACGGGCTGCCGCCGCGCACCGCGTCGCGCAGCCGGTCGTTGAAGGTGGCGATGCCGGTGCCGGCCATGTTGATCTGGGTGGCCTGCTCGAACCGGGCGTCGTCGGCGACGACACCGAAGTTCCAGCCCTCGCCGTACAGGAACAGGCTCTCCCCGTCCACGCCGTCCTCCTCCAGCGTCAGCTGGTCCAGGGCCGCGCGGACGTCCACCATGGTCTGCTTGGGCATCAGGCCCATCAGGTCGAAGCGGAAGCCGTCCACCTGGTAGTCCCGCGCCCAGCCGACCACCGAGTCCACCACGAGCTTGTTCATCATGGCGTGCTCGGGCGCGGTGTCCGGGCAGCAGCTGTTGGCGGTGACGGAGCCGTCGTCGTTCAGGCGGTGGTAGTAGCCGGGCACGATCCGGTCCAGCACGGAGCGCTCGTCCTGGCCGGCCGCGAAGGTGTGGTTGTAGACCACGTCCAGCACGACCTCCAGCCCGGCGTCGTGCAGGGCCTGCACCATCTCCCGGAACTCGCGGGTGCGGGTGGTGCCGTCCGGGCTGCTGGCGTACGAGCCCTCCGGGACGTTGTAGTGGAACGGGTCGTAGCCCCAGTTGAAGGCGTCCTCGGCGGCCACGGCCATCACGCACTCCTGCTGCTCGGCCGAGTCGGCCGGGAGCGCGGCGAGGTCGCAGTCCGGCAGCGCCTGGTCGGCGCGGCGTTCCGGGGCGGAGGCGAAGTCGTACACCGGCAGCAGGTGCACGGTGGTGACGCCGGCCTCGGCGAGCTCCCGCAGGTGCCGCATGCCGGCCGAGTCCTCGTGGGTGAAGGCGCGGTAGGTGCCGCGGTCGGCCTCGGGGACGGTGGTGTCGGCGACGGAGAAGTCGCGGACGTGCAGCTCCTGGATCTGCTGGAGCTCCGGCGCGGTGGCCGACGCCTCGTCGCCGTCGCGGTGGTCGTCCCAGCCCCGCGGCTTGGTGTCGCGGTCGTCCAGGTTCGCCACGATGGCGTACCCGGAGTCGGCGGAGAGCGCGACGGCGTAGGGGTCGGTGACCGAGTTGACCACCACGGCCTGCGCCTCGGGCGCCCACACCTCCACCCGGTAGCGGTAGTGCTGGCCCTTCCAGGACGGCTTGCCGGTCACCGACCACACGCCGGTGGCCTCGTCCCGGGTCATCGCGACGACCTCGGGCTCGGCGCCGTCCCGCGGCCGCTTGCCGTACAGCTCCAGGCTGACGGAGCGCGCGGTGGGCGCCCAGACCGCGAGGGTCGGCTTGTTGCCGCGGCCCCAGGTGAGGCCCAGGCTCTCCCGGACGGCCTCCTCGGCGTAGAGGTCGTCGAGCACCCCGGCGATCTGCACGCCGGTGGCGGCGGCGACCGCCCCGTTCGGCGCGGTCATGGTGGCGACGGTCTGGCCGAGCAGGGCCGCGCCGGCGCGGTCGGCGTCGCGCGGGTCCAGGGTGTAGGCGGGCCGGTCGGCCAGGTGCGGGAACCGGGCGCGCTGCTCCTCGGTCAGCCCGCCCTCGACCGGCTGCAGCCGGATGGTGGTGGCGCCGTCGGTGCCGGTCAGCCGGCCGTCGGCGACGGCGATGCCGCCGTCGGGCGCGGTGCGCAGCTGGGCGGTCCCGGCGGGCGGCAGGTCCGCGTCCCAGACCACGGTGCCCGCGTCGATCCACTGGGCGTAGGCCGTGGTGACGTCGAGCGCGGCGCCGGTGCCGCCGGCCTGCGGTAGCAGCTGGCCCTCCCGGCCGGCGAGCAGCCAGACCTCGCGTCCGACGGCGGCCAGGTCCAGTGAGCGGTCGCTCGGCAGGTCCTTCTCGTCGCCCTTGTGGACGATGTAGTTCAGCGTGGTGGCGCCGGGCAGCAGCGGGACCTCGAAGGTGACGCCGTAGGCGTCCTGGGAGACGGGCTGGAGCGGGGCGTTCCAGTCGGTGGGGTTGGCGGAGCCGGTCCAGGTGTGCAGGCCCCAGCCGGTGTAGTCGCCGTCCTCGCGGTGGTAGTGCAGCACGGCGGTGTCGGCGGGCGGGTCGGGCTGCTCGATGGGGGGTTCGGTGAGCACCTCCTGCTGGCCCTCGCGGATCCAGACCTCGCCGGTGGCGGTGACGTCGATGGTGCGGTCGGCGCTGACGTCCTTGTTGCCCTGGTCGTCGACGACGAGGAAGCCGATCTCGCTGGCGCCGGGCTTCAGCGGCACCCAGGCGAAGGCGCCGTAGGCGTCGCGGCCGACGAACGGGGCGCCGTCGGGGTACTCGGTGGCGGCGCCGTCGGCGATGTCGCCCCAGGCGTACAGGTTCCAGTCGTCGTAGTCGCCGTCCTCGCGGACGTAGTGGACGACGGCGTGGTCGCGCTGGACGGCCACCGGGTCGGGTTCGGGCGGTTCGGCGCCGAGGACGGTCTGGCCGGTGGTGGAGGCGAGGTTGCCTGCGCTGTCCTCGACCACGGCCTTGTAGCGCACGGTGGTGCCGGCGGGGACGCCGGAGAGGTTCTGGGTGACGCGGTGGGGGGCGGCGTCGGCGGTGCCGAGCACCTGCCAGTCGTCCTCGCCGACGGCGGCCGCGAAGGTGACCCGGTTCAGGTCGCCGCCGGTGACCTCGGCCTCCAGGGTCACGGTGCCGGAGGCGCCGTCGGCCGGGGTGGTGAGGGTGAGGGCGGGGGCGTCGGCCGGCTCGGCGAGCGGCGCGGCGGCCCGGTAGACGACGGCGGAGAGCGCGGGCACCTCGACGGTGACCGTGGCGTCCGCGGCGGACGTCAGCGACGCGGGCGCCGTTCCGCCGGCCGGGTACAGCCGGTCGAACGTCATGCCGGCGGAGAAGGTGGGCAGCTCGGCGGTGCGCGGCTGCTCGGCGTTGTTGACCGCGACCAGGTACTCGACCCGCTCCTCGGCGTCGGTGCGGGAGAAGGCGTAGACGCCGGCGCCGTCGTCGGCGTACCGCTCGGTCTGGGTGCCGTCCCGCAGGGCGGGGTGGGCGGCGGTCAGCTCGGACAGCTCGCTGATGGTCAGGTACATCGGCGAGTCGGTGTCGTAGTTGTCCCGCGAGCCGCTCTCGCCGCCGAGCACCGGGTCGTCGTTGTAGATCGGCGTGGCGGAGGCGAACAGGTCGTGGCGGGCGGCCTTGTCGCCGCCGCTGCCGGTCATGCCCTGCTCGTCGCCGTAGTAGACGACGGGTTGGCCGCGGCTGAGGAAGAGCAGTTCGTGGCCGAGCCGGTCCCGGGCGAGGAGTTCGTCCTGGGTGGCGCCGGGGTTGTCCTGGAGCAGGAAGGAGCCGAACCGGCCCATGTCGTGGTTGCCCAGGAAGGTGGGCGAGGAGTAGGCGTTGCTGTCGGCCGAGGTGTACCAGTAGTCCTCGGCGAACATCTCACCGAGTGCCCGGGCCGAGCCGCCCTGGGAGACGTACTCGCGGGCGGCGTAGGCGAAGGGGAAGTCCAGCGCGGCCTGCAGCCCGCCCTCGGTGACGTACCGCGAGGTGAACGAGGCGTTGGGGTCGTGGACCTCGCCGAACATGAAGAAGTCGTCGTGGCCGAGTTCGGCGGCGTTCTCGGCGACGGCCGGGGCCCACTGCTTCCAGAAGTCCATGTCGACGTGCTTGACGGTGTCGATCCGGAAGCCGTCGATGCCGACCTCCTCCACCCAGGTGGAGTAGATGTCGATCATGCCCTGGACGACCTCGGGACGCTCGGTCCACAGGTCGTCGAGCCCGCTGTGCTCGCCGCTCTCCGCGGACTCGCCCACGAAGGTGGAGTCGCCCCGGTTGTGGTACATCGTCGGGTCGTTGAGCCAGGCGGGGGACTTCGCCGTGGCGTCGGCCCCGTCCCGCAGGACCGGGGTGTAGGCGAAGGAGTCGGTGTTCACCTCGGGGAAGGTGCCGGTGCCCGCGTAGTCGGTGTCGTCGAAGGGGACGCCGGAGGCGTCCACGTACGGGTAGGCGCCCTCGGGGCGGTACGCGCCGGTGCCCTCGGCGTTCGTGAGGACGTCCGCGGTGTGGTTGGTGATGACGTCGAAGAAGACCTTCATCCCCCGCGCGTGGGCCTCGTCGACGAGTTCGGCCAGTTCGGCGTTGGTGCCGAAGTGCGGGTCGACGGTGGTGAAGTCGGTGATCCAGTAACCGTGGTAGCCGGCGGAGGCGCTCTCCCCGGCGCCCTGGACCGGGCGGTTGGTGAAGACCGGCGCCATCCAGATGGCGGTGGTGCCGAGGTCCTCGATGTAGTCCAGGCGGTCGATCAGGCCGCGCAGGTCGCCGCCGTGGTAGAAGCCCTCGTTGGTGGGGTCGAAGCCGTGGTCCAGCCGGCCTCCGGTGATGCCGCCGGTGTCGTTGCCGGTGTCGCCGTTGGCGAAGCGGTCGGGCAGGACGAAGTAGAACTGCTCCCGGCTCAGGTCGTGCCGTTCCGGCGCGGCGGCCAGTTCGGCGTCGGAGGGCGGCGGCGGCAGTTCCTCGGCGCTCGCGCCGGCGGCGGCCGGCAGCAGCGGCAGCAGCACGGCCGCGGCCAGCAGCGCGGCGGACCGCCGGGGGCGCCCGGCGCGGCGCTGCCGCGGCGCCGGTCTCATGTCATGCCTATGCCACTTGGCGGGGTCGGGTGCACGCATCTTCGCAAACACCGTGGGGGACTCCTCGCGACTCGGGGACGGTCGCCGGCCCACACCACGCCACGGCGCGCCGGCCCTCACCGCGGGAGCCGCGCAGGCACGGACGGCACACGGGAGGGCCGGCGTTTGATCCGGACGCTATGGTCTTGCGGCAAGATTCCGCAAGAGGTCTGCACGAAGGAAAGACATCTGCTTCGAAACGGCGTCGAAACGCCACCGCCCTCCCCACCGAGGGCCGGTGGGGAGGGCGGCGCGGAACACGGGAGGGGCGGCTACGCGGCCCCCTCACCGAGGTAGGCCTCCCGCACCCGCGGGTCGGCCAGCAGCGTGGCGGCCTCGGCCGACATCACCACCGAACCGGTCTCCAGCACGTAGCCCCGGTCCGCCAGCCGCAGCGCCTGGGTCGCGTTCTGCTCCACCAGCAGCACGGTCGTGCCCTGGCGGTTGATCTCCGCCACGATGTCGAAGATCTGCGCCACGATCAGCGGCGCCAGCCCCATGGACGGCTCGTCCAGCAGCAGCACCCGCGGACGCCCCATCAGCGCGCGGCCGATCGCCAGCATCTGCTGCTCGCCACCGGAGAGCGTCCCCGCCTGCTGGGCACGCCGCTCCGCCAGACGCGGGAACAGCGTGAACACCCGGTCCAGGTCCTCCGTCGGCACCCGCCGGAACCGGTAGGCGCCCATCTGGAGGTTCTCCAGCACCGACATCGCCGGGAACACCCGACGGCCCTCCGGCACGTGCCCGACACCCAGACCCACCACCTGGTGGGCCTTCATCCCGTCGATCCGGCGCCCCTCCAGCACGACGCTGCCGGAGTGCGGCCGCAGCAGGCCGGAGATCGTGCGCAGGGTGGTCGTCTTGCCCGCGCCGTTGGCGCCGAGCAGGGCCACCACCTCGCCCTGGCGGACCGTCACGTCGATGCCGTGCAGCGCCTCGATCGCCCCGTAGCCGACCCGCAGGTCGGAGAGCTCCAGGACCACCGGCCGCTCCCCGGAGGCCGACCCGCCGGCCGCCGCCTGGTCGTCGGGCCGCTTGCGCACCCGGTCGAGCATGCTCATCGCTCCTCCTGACCGGACCGCGCCGCGCCGTCCTCGTCGTCCTGGCCGGCGTCCCCGGTGCCGCCGGCCCGCTCACCGTCGCCACCGTCCCCGCCGGCCGTGCCCGCCTGGTCGGCCTGGTCCGCCTGGTCGGCCGCGGCCTCCTCGGCCCCCGAGGTGCCCAGGTAGGCCTCCACCACCACCGGGTCGCGCTGCACCTCCTCCGGCGCGCCTTGCGCGATCACCCGGCCGAAGTTCAGCACCACCACCCGGTGCGCCACCGACATCACCAGGCGCATGTCGTGCTCGATCAGCAGCACGCCCACGCCCAGCTCGGTGTTGATCCGCCGGATCAGCTCCTCCAGTTCCAGCTTCTCCGTCGCGTTGGTGCCCGCCGCCGGCTCGTCCAGCAGCAGCACCCGCGGCTCGGTGGCCAGCGCCCGGGCGATCTCCAGCCGGCGCTGCTCACCGTAGGAGAGCGAGGAGGCCGCCTCGTTGATCCGCCCGGACAGGCCGACGAACGCCAGCAGCCGCTCGGCCGTGGCGTCGGCCTCCCGCTCCTCACGACGGGCCCGGGGCAGCCCCAGGATCACCGAGATCGGCCCCGAGCGCTGCCGCGTCTCCGCCGCCACCTTGACGTTCTCGTGCGCCGTCAGGGCCCCGAACAGCCGGATGTTCTGGAAGGTGCGGGCCAGGCCCAGCCGGTTCACCGCGTGCGTGGTCTTGCCGATCAGCGCGTGCTCCCGGCCCTGACCGTCGACGAAGGTGATCCGCCCCTCCTGCGGCGTGTACACCCCGGTCAACGAGTTGAACAGCGACGTCTTCCCCGCCCCGTTCGGGCCGATCACCGCCAGCACCTCGCCGGCCGCCATGGACAGGTCCACCGAGTCCAGGCTGGTCAGACCGCCGAACCGGAGGGTCACCCGCTCGGCGCGCAGCACCGTCGGCGCCACCGCGCCACCGGCCTGACCGGGCTTGTCGAGGACCGCGCTCACACCACACCACCCTTCGCCGCGACCTCCGCCTCGCCGCCGGAGACCGCGTCACCACCGACCGACGGATCGAGCAGCTCCCGTCGGCGCCGGCGCGAGGGCAGCAGCCCCTGCGGCCGGTAGATCATCATCAGCACCAGCAGCGCGCCCAGGTACATGAACCGGTCCCGCGGATCCACGTAGTCCCGGAGGAACTGCGGCAGCCAGGCCAGCACCGCCGCGCCCAGGATCACGCCCGGCAGCGAACCCATCCCGCCGAAGATCACGTACGCCAGCACCAGCACCGAGGACAGCAGCGGGAAGTTCTCCGGGTTGATGAACCCCACCTTCGAGGCGTAGACGGTGCCGGCCACGCCCGAGGTGGAGGCGCCGATCGCGAACGCCATCAGCTTGTAGCGCATCGTCGCCACGCCGCTGACCTCCGCGGCCACCTCGTCCTCGCGGATCGCGGCCCAGGCCCGGCCGACCCGCGAGTGCTCCAGCCGGTTGAACGCCACCAGCAGCAGGCCGATCAGCACCGCCAGCAGCCACCAGTACGGCAGCGGATCCAGCTCCCAGGCGTAGTTGATCGGGCCCAGCGACAGCTCGAAGTGCGGGATGCCGGAGGCGCCCCGCGAGCCGCCGGTCACGCCCTCGGCGTTCCGCGCCGCCAGGTAGATGATCTCGTGGAAGCCCAGCGTCACGATGGCCAGGTAGTCACCGCGCAGCCGCAGCGTCGGCGCGCCCAGCACCAGCCCGGCCAGCAGGCAGGTCACGATGGAGATCGGGATGACCAGGAAGGGGTTGAGGGTGACCGGCGGCGCGATCGGCAGGTGGCCGGTCCAGAACGCCGCGCTGTAGGCGCCGATCGCGAAGAACGCCACGAAACCCATGTCCAGCAGGCCGGCCCAGCCGATCACCACGTTCAGGCCGATGGCCAGCAGCACGTACACCGCGATCTGGTCGACCAGCACCTGCTGCCAGAACGTCGACAGGTAGGTGGGCACCACGATGACCGCGACCACCACCACGGCCAGCGCGCCCAGCCGCCAACCGCGCCGGGCGGCCGTGCCGCCGGCCGACCACGGCGCCTGCGACCACGCCCGGGAGGCACCCGCGGTCGCCGACCGCCACCGGCCGCCCAGCCGCTCCCGCAGACCACCGCCGAAGGCGCCCCACACCCACACCAGCGCCAGCAGCCCGAACAGGATCCACGGCCGCGCCCCGGTGAAGGCGGCCCGGATGCCGTACCACAGGTCCTCGCCGTTGCCCTCCGGCCCGGACACCAGGCACAGCAGCACCCACACGGCGAGCAGCGTCCCGGCCCGCCGCAGCTCCGGCGACTCGCCGAAGCCGCCCCTGGGACGGGCGCCGGCGGCGCCCGGATTCGTCGTCACCGCGCTCACGCGGACCTCCCCAACCGCTCGCCCAGGATGCCGGTGGGCCGGAACATCAGCACCAGCACCAGCACCAGGAACGCCGTCACGTCCACCCACGCCGTGCCGAACACGGGGGCGCTGAGGTTCTCCACGATCCCCAGCAGCATCCCGCCGAGCATGGCGCCGCGGATGTTCCCGATGCCTCCCAGCACCGCCGCCGCGAACGCCTTGATGCCGGGCAGGAAGCCCATGGTGTACGTGACGGTGGAGAACATCCCGAACAGGAAACCGGCGACACCGCCCAGCAGGCCGCCGATGATGAAGGTGCGGGCGATCACCGAGTCGATGTTCACGCCCATCAGCGAGGCGGTCTCCGAGTCCTGCGCCACCGCCCGGATGCCGGCACCCATCCGGGTCCGGTTCACCACCAGGTCCAGGACGATCATCATCACGATCGCGGCGCCCAGCATCAGCACCTGCGTGATCCGCACCGGGGTGCCGAAGACCGTGAACAGCACGCCGTTCTCGTACAGCGCCGGGATCGGCACCGGGTTGCGGCCGAACAGCCGGCCGGCCAGGTTGTACAGGAAGAACGAGGCCCCGACGGCGCTGATCAGGAAGATCAGCCGGGGCGCTCCGCGCCTGCGGAGCGGGCGGTAGGCCACGCGTTCCAGGGCGTAGGCGGTGCCGCCGCCGGCCAGCGCCCCGGCCGCGATGCCGAGCACCACGAACAGCACCGAGGCGGCGCCGGACGGCTGCGCGTCGCCCATCAGCGCGCTCAGCACCAGCAGGCCGCCGAAGCCGCCCGCCATGAAGACCTCGCTGTGCGCGAAGTTGATCAGTTGGAGCACGCCGTAGACGAGCGTGTAGCCGATCGCGATCACCGCGTAGACGGCGCCCAGCGTCAGGCCGGGTATGAGGTAGTCCCAGAAGTTCTCGAAGAGGGCCATGCCGTTCTTTCCTGGTTCGGACCCCCGCCGCCGTCCCGGTTCTCGGGCGGGGCGGGGCTGACGTGGCTGACGTGCGGCCCGGGGCGGGGAGGCGCCGACATGGCGGGAGGGAGCGGCGCGGGCTTGATCCCCACCGCTCCCTCCCCGAAGTCCCCACCACGGCCCTTGCGGCGCTGCGCCGCGCCGTCAGCCCTGGGCGACGACCTCGGCGATCGGCCCGAGGTAGGCGAAGGCGCCGTCGCGCACCTCGTAGAGGAAGACGTCGGTGGTCTCGATCTTGCCTGTCTCGTCGAAGGAGAAGGTCTTGGTCAGCCCCTCGTACTGGATGCCGCGCAGGGCCTCCAGGACCGCCTCGCGGGTCGCGCCCTCACCCAGGTCGGCCAGGACGTCGATGATCATCTTGGTGACGTCGTAGGACTCGGCGGAGTAGGTGCCCGGGGCCTGGCCGGCGCTCTCCTCGTAGGCGGTGGCGAAGGCCTGGGTCGACTCGTTGGCGGTGGCGTCGGTGCACGGGCAGGTGGCGAGCCAGCCCTCGGCCGACTCCCCGGCGCCCGCGACGAACTGCGGGTCGTTGGAGCCGTCGGCGGTCATCTTCACGCCCTCGAAGCCCACGTTGTCCAGGGCCTTGGCGAGCAGGGCGGCGTCGGAGTAGTAGCCGGCGAAGTAGAGCGCGTTGGCGCCGGAGTTCTTCGCGGCGGTCGCGGCGGCCGTCCAGTCCGGGGTGCCGGCCGGCACGCCGTCGCGCTCGGTCTCCACGCCGGCGGCGGCGAGCTCCTCCTCCAGCACGGTGGCCAGGCCCACGCCGTACTCGGAGGTGTCGTCGATGATGAAGACCTTCTCCGCCTGGGCCACCTCGGCCAGGTACTCGGCGGCGCCGAAGCCCTGCGAGCTGTCGTTGGGGACGGCCTGCAGGAAGCTGGTGAAGCCCTGCTCGGTCAGGTCCGGGTTGGTCGCGGAGGAGGAGACCGCCGCCAGGTTGGCGCTGCCGTACAGGTTGCCGGCGGCGCGGGTCGGGCCGGAGAAGGCGGGGCCGACGACGGCCACCACGTCCTCGTCGTCGATCAGCGCCTGCGCGGCCGCCGTGGCCTGCTCGGGCAGCCCCTGGTCGTCCGAGGCCACGTACTCCAGCTGGAAGGGGAGGTCACCGCTCTCGTTGGCCTCTTCGATGGCGAGCTCGACACCGTTCTCCATGTTGATGCCCAGCGCGGAGTTCGCGCCGGAGAGCGGCCCCTGGTAACCGATCTTCAGGGTCGAGCCGCCGTCGCCGCCCGAGTCACTGGCACAGGCGCTCAGCACGAGCATGCTCGCCGCGAGCGGGACGGCAATCCTGATCAACTTCCGGTTCAACACGGGAGAACCCCCTGCTAAGGCCCGCCCCCCACCCACCGTTGTGGGGCGGGGAGAGTGAGTGGGCCGGCACTGTTCATCGGCGCCCACAGTGGTCCTGCGGCGTTGGCGGGGAATCTAGGGCGCACGCGGGGGAGCGAACAGCCGATCGAGTGACCTGTGATGAGGTTGTGATCTGCGTCATACACCAGAAACATTCAGGCAATACCCGAGGCGGACGCGCGTAGCGCGCTGACATGCGACGGCAACGCGAAAGGCCGGGCCCACCGAAGCGGAACCCGGCCTTCCAACGTGACAAAGCATCAGATAACGGGGACAATCATCCGCGATCCCCCACAGTGGGACACGAGCGGGACACCGCCGCGCGACGCGCCCGCTACGCCGACTTGCCCTCCTCGATGACCGCCTCGGCCACCGCCCGCATGGTCATCCGGCGGTCCATGGAGGTCTTCTGGATCCAGCGGAAGGCGTCCGGCTCGGAGAGCCCGAACTTGGTCTGCAGCACGCCCTTGGCGCGGTCCACGAGCTTGCGCGCCTCCAGCCGCTCGGTCAGGTCGGCGACCTCGCGCTCCAGGGCGGTCATCTCGGTGAAGCGCGAGACGGCCATCTCGATCGCCGGGACGACGTCGGACTTGCTGAACGGCTTGACCAGGTACGCCATCGCCCCGGCGTCCCGCGCCCGCTCGACCAGTTCGCGCTGCGAGAAGGCGGTCAGCATCAGCACCGGCGCGATGCGCGCGGAGACGATCCGCTCGGCGGCGGTGATGCCGTCCATCACCGGCATCTTCACGTCCAGGATGACGAGGTCCGGCCGGTGCTCCTCGGCGAGCGCGACCGCCGCCTCCCCGTCCCCGGCCTCGCCGACGACGCTGTAGCCCTCCTCCTCCAGCATCTCCTTCAGGTCGAGCCGGATAAGTGCCTCATCCTCGGCGATGACGACACGGGTGGTGTGCCGCGGTGCGGCGTCCTGCTGCTCGTCGACGGTCACGGCGCTCCTCGGTCCGGGCAAGGTTGTGCGAGCAGTAGGGTACCCGTACGGTAAGGTTTGAGATCCGGGAGGGGATCTCGGAACCTTGGAATCGCAGGAAGCCCCGGTACTCCAATCGGTAGAGAGGGCGGTCTCAAACACCGCACAGTGTGGGTTCGAATCCCACCCGGGGCACGCAACCTTCGATTCGAAAGCGGACCAAAGACGGGCCGTTGGCGGCGGAGCGCCCATTTCCCCGGCCATGAGGTCACCCATCCGAGTGACGGACGACTGTTGTCGCTTTCGAGCCGTGTTCGATCTTCCACACTCGCCCCATGTACGACATGGCGACGCGGCAGCGGGCCGTTGCCCTGTATCAATCCGGCATGAGCCTCAGTGAGGTCAGCCGAGCAACCGGGATATCACGCGGGGCGATCCGCTCGTGGTCACTCCCCCGGGTTACCGGGGAGGGGCACGTGATGCTGACCTCCTACAGCCGCCACTGGCCCTGTCTGTTTCCGCAGCACGGTCCGGGTAAAAAGCACGAGCGAGCGATCGTCCTGGAACCGTGGCAGCGCGATATTCTCGCCAACCATCCCTGGGACGTCGTCCGAGGACTGTTCCACTCCGACGGATCACGCGTCACCAACTGGACGACCGCGACCGTGAGCGGCAAAACGAAGCGCTACGAGTACCCGCGGTACTTCCTCACCAACAAGTCGGCGGACATCGTGCGGATTTACTGCGATGCCCTGGATCTCGTCGGGATCTCCTGGAAAGTCGCCGCCAAACGTGACGGCGCCCTGCATGTGTCCATAGCCCGCCGGGAGTCGGTCGCGCTCATGGACGCGCACGTCGGCGCCAAGTTCTGATCCCCCGCCCCGCGGCGGGCGGATGCTCGGCCGCACCCGGAGCACCGCCCGCGTCGTCTTCCCCCGGTTTCTCCCTCCCCTCCCCCGTACGCCGCGTCAGCGGCGCGGAATCGCTACTCCTTCGAGGCCGCCGAGGCGGACTCGCCGATGTGGTGGATGCGCACCATGTTGGTGGTCCCCGCCACCCCGGGCGGCGAGCCGGCCGTGATGACCACCGGGTCGCCCTGGCGGCAGCGGCCGATCTTCAGCAGCTCGTTGTTGACCTGCTCGACCATGGCGTCGGTGTGCTCCACCTTCGGGCCGAGGAAGGTCTCCACGCCCCAGCTGAGGGCCAGCTGGTTGCGCACGGCGGGCTCGTAGGTGAAGGCCAGCACCGGGATCGGGGAGCGGTAGCGGGACAGCCGCCGGGCGGTGTCCCCGGACTGGGTGAAGGCGACCAGGTACTTGGCCTGGAGGAAGTCGCCCATCTCCGCCGCCGCGCGGGCCACCGCGCCGCCCTGGGTGCGGGGCTTGTTGCTCTCGGTCAGCGGGGGCAGGCCCTTGCGCAGGGTGTCCTCCTCGGCGGCCCGGACGATCCGCGCCATCGTCTTGACCGTCTCGATGGCGTGCGCGCCGACGCTGGTCTCCCCGGACAGCATCACCGCGTCGGTGCCGTCGAGCACCGCGTTGGCGACGTCGGAGGCCTCGGCGCGGGTCGGCCGGCTGTTGGTGATCATCGAGTCGAGCATCTGGGTGGCCACGATCACCGGCTTGGCGTTGCGCTTAGCCAGCTTGACCGCGCGCTTCTGCACCAGCGGGACCTGCTCCAGCGGCATCTCCACGCCGAGGTCGCCGCGGGCCACCATGATGCCGTCGAAGGCGAGGACGATCTCCTCGAGGTTCTCCACCGCCTGCGGCTTCTCGATCTTGGCGATGACCGGGACGCGGTAGCCCTCCTCGTCCATGATCCGTCGGACGTCCTCGACGTCGTCGGCGGAGCGGACGAAGGACAGCGCCACGATGTCGACCCGCATCCGCAGCGCCCAGCGCAGGTCCTCGATGTCCTTCTCGGACAGCGCGGGCACGCTGACCGCGACGCCCGGCAGGTTGATGCCCTTGTGGTTGGAGAGCGTGCCGCCCTCCACCACGACGGTGTGCACCCGCGGACCGTCGACGTCGGTGACCTTGAGGGTCACCCGGCCGTCGTCGATCAGGATGCGCTCGCCGATGGTGACGTCGCCGGCGAGGCCCTTGTAGGTCGTGCCGCAGATGGTGCGGTCACCTGCGACGTCCTCGGTGGTGATGGTGAAGGAGTCGCCGCGCTGGACCTCGACGGGGCCGTCGGCGAAGGTCTCCAGGCGGATCTTGGGGCCCTGGAGGTCGGCCAGGATGCCGACCGCCTGGCCGGTCTCGTCGGCCGCCTTGCGGACGCGGTGGTAACGCTCTTCGTGTTCGGAGTGTGAACCATGGCTCAGGTTGAAGCGGGCCACGTTCATGCCGGCGTCGACCAGCGCCTTGATCTGGTCGTAGCTGTCCGTGGCCGGGCCAAGGGTGCACACGATCTTCGCTCTACGCATGGTACGAGCCTAGCCCCTGGGTGATCCCCGTCACCAGGCGTGCGTTGACATGTGGAAAGCATTCGCGTGTACGAGCGATGAACTTTCGTCAGAGCTTGAACGGATGAGCCCGGGCCCCTGCGGAGAGTGATCGGATTCCCCAAAAGTGGGCCGGGGGATCCTGGCGGATGGCCCCTTGACAGCCCCCGCAGCCCGCCGGCTGCCCCACCGTGCCGATTACCGGGCACCAGGAGGCAGCGTTCCGGCCCCACGCGAAACCCTCCTCCCCGGCCCCATACGGAGACCCTCCCCCCGGTCGGTGGCGCGACCGGGGGGAGGGTGCGGCGAGCGGTTCGGTGCCGGGCCGGAGGTCAGCCCTCCGGCGCCTCCTCGGGCAGCGGGTGGGCGGTGAAGACCGCCTCCACCCGGGCGGTGACGGTCTGCCGGACCGGGGTGAGGTCCATCGGCGCCGGCCCGGCCGGCTCGGCCGGCGCCCCGGCGGCACCGCGCGCCATGGCCGGCATCGCCCGGCTCCGCGCCACCGGCGCGACCTCGCTCAGCCCCTCGTCGGCGACCATCACCAGCCCGGCCAGCCGGGTGCCGAGCGCCTCGGCGTAGTCGGCGGCGCGCTGCCGGGCCGCCTGCACGGCCTGCCGGCGGCAGTCGCGGTGCACCGGCGAGGTCGGCCGCAGCGCCCAGAAGGGGCCGGTCAGCCGGACGCCGTCGATGTCGGCCAGCCGGCTGGTGAGCGCGCCGAGGTCGGTGAAGTCGGTGACGGTGATCCGCAGCGTGGCCGTGGCCTGGTGCCCCTTGACCCGCTCGGTGGGGCGGTCGGCGAGCACCGGGTGCGCGGAGACCGGGCCGGACTCGGCGGCCTCGACGGCGTCCGGGTAGTCGTCCAGCACGGACCGGCAGCGCCGCAGGCGCTCGCCGAGCTGGTCCAGGGCCTCGGTGCGGCGGCGGTCCCGGGCGTGCACGGCGACCACCAGCCGGGCCAGCTCCGGATCCACCTCCACGACGGCGACGCCGCGCACCCGGATCTCCGGGGTGGGGGCGGGGGCCGGCGGTTGCGGCGGCGGCAGGAAGGGGCTCGGGCCGGGATGGGTGGCGTGGGCGTGGTGGGTGGCCCGGGCGACCGGGTCGTCCGGGAGCTCCCCGGGGTAGCCGGGTTCGAACGGCACGCGCGGCGGGTGCGGGTGGAGCGGCGGGGTGGCGGGTTCGAAGGGGCCGATGGGCATCGGAACTCCTTGGGGGCGGTGCGGCTGCGGGCGGCTTTCCTTGGCGCTTCCTCCCTTCGAGCCTACGGCGCACCACCGTCACGGGGCCTGGCGTGGCGCCGGCCGCCGGCTCGGTCGGACGCTGGAACGCCGAGGGCCGCCCTCCCCCGGTGGGAAGGGCGGCCCTCGCCTCGTCGTTCGCCCGCGCCTCGAGGCGGTGGGCGGTGGGCGCTACGCGGTGAGCGCCTGGTCGCTGGGCTTGACCGGCGCCGGCAGGTTCCCGGCGCCACCGAGGTAGCGGTCGACGGCGGCGGCCGCGGCGCGGCCCTCCGCGATCGCCCACACGATCAGCGACTGCCCGCGGCCGGCGTCGCCGGTGGCGAACACGCCGTCCACGTTGGTCGAGTAGTCCTCGCCGCGGGCGATGGTGCCGCGCGGGGTCAGCTCCAGGCCGAACTGCTCGACCAGGCCGCCGGTCTCCGGGCCGGAGAAGCCGATGGCCAGGAAGACGAAGTCGGCGGGGATCTCCTGCGGCTGGGCGTCCTCGTCCGGCACGAAGCCGCCGCGCACCCGGGTGCCCTGGACCAGTCGGAGCGCCCGCACCCGGCCGTCCTCGCCGGGGAGGAACTCCACCGTGTTGGAGCGGTAGATGCGCTCGCCGCCCTCCTCGTGGGAGGAGGAGGTCTTCACCTTGAGGGTGTTGGGCCAGGTCGGCCACGGGGTGGACTCCGGGCGCTCCAGCGGCGCCTCGGGGTGCACGTCGATCTGGGTGACCGACGCGGCGCCCTGGCGGTGGGCGGTGCCGATGCAGTCGGAGCCGGTGTCGCCGCCGCCGATGACCACGACGTGCTTGCCGGCCACGTCGATCGGGGAGACGGTGAAGTCGCCCTCGTTGGTCTTGTTGGCGTACGTCAGGTACTCCATGGCGAAGTGGATGCCCGGCAGGTCGCGGCCGGGGGCGTCCACGTCGCGCGGCCGGGTGGCGCCGGTGGCCAGCACCACCGCGTCGTAGCGGTGGCGCAGCTCGGCGGCGGTGATGTCCTCGCCGATCCGCACGCCGGTGCGGAAGCGGGTGCCCTCGGCGCGCATCTGCTCGATGCGCCGGTTGATGTGCCGCTTCTCCAGCTTGAAGTCGGGGATGCCGTAGCGCAGCAGGCCGCCGATCCGGTCGTCGCGCTCGAAGACGGCGACGGTGTGCCCGGCCCGGGTGAGCTGCTGGGCGGCGGCGAGCCCGGCGGGGCCGGAGCCGACGACCGCGACGGTCTTGCCGGAGAGGCGGTCCGGGGGCTGCGGGGTGACCAGGCCGCGCTCCCACGCCTCGTCGATGATGGACAGCTCGACGTTCTTGATGGTGACGGCGGGCTGGCTGATGCCGAGCACGCAGGCGCTCTCGCACGGCGCGGGGCAGGCCCGGCCGGTGAACTCGGGGAAGTTGTTGGTGGCGTGCAGCAGTTCGCTGGCGCCGCGCCAGTCCGAGCGCCACACCCGGTCGTTCCACTCCGGGATGAGGTTGCCGAGCGGACAGCCGTTGTGACAGAAGGGGATGCCGCAGTCCATGCAGCGTCCGGCCTGCTTGCTGATGATCGGCAGCAGGGCGCGCTCCGGGTAGACCTCCCGCCAGTCCTTGATCCGCTCGTCGACGGGACGGGCGGTCGCGTCCTGGCGCGGGGTGTTCAGGAATCCCTTCGGGTCAGCCATGGAGCGCCTCCATCATCTTCTGCGCGGTCTCGTCCTCGGAGAGGCCGGCGCGCTCGGCGGCGTCCTTGACGGCGAGCACGGTCTTGTAGTCGGTGGGGATGATCTTGCTGAACCGGGCGAGGGCTCCGGTCCAGTCGGCCAGGAGCTTCTCGGCGACGGTCGAGCCGGTCTCCTCGTGGTGGCGGCGCACCACGTCGTGGAGCCAGGCGCGGTCGGCGTCGTCGAGCTCCTCGATCCGGACCAGTTCGCCGTTGACGCGGTCGCGGTCGAGGTCGAGGAGGTAGGCGATGCCGCCGGACATGCCGGCCGCGAAGTTGCGTCCGGTGGGGCCAAGGACGACCGCGCGCCCGCCGGTCATGTACTCGCAGCCGTGGTCGCCCACGCCCTCGACGACGGCGGTGGCGCCGGAGTTGCGGACGCAGAACCGCTCGCCGACGATGCCGCGCAGGAAGATCTCGCCGCTGGTGGCGCCGTAGCCGACGACGTTGCCGGCGATGACGTTGGCCTCGGCGTTGCCGTCGACGCCGCCGGTGGCGCGCTCGGGGCGGACCACGAGGCGGCCGCCGGACAGGCCCTTGCCGACGAAGTCGTTGGCGTCGCCCTCCAGGCGCAGGGTGATGCCGCGGGGCACGAAGGCGCCGAACGACTGGCCGGCGGAGCCGGTGAAGGTGACGTCGATGGTGTCGTCGGGCAGGCCGGCGCCGCCGTGGCGCTTGGTGACCTGGTAGCCGAGCATGGCGCCGACCGAGCGGTGGGTGTTGCGGATGCCGAGCTGGATGCGGACCGGGTCGCCGTGGTCGAGGGCGTCGGTGGCGAGCCGGATCAGCTCGTTGTCCAGCGCCTTCTCCAGGCCGTGGTCCTGCGCGGCGGTGTTGCGCAGGGCGGCGCCCTCGGGCAGCTCGGGCCGGTGCAGGATCGGGCCGAGGTCGAGGCCGGAGGCCTTCCAGTGCGCGGTGGCGTCCCGGGTGTCGAGGAGCTCGACGTGACCGACGGCCTCGTCCAGGGAGCGGAAGCCGAGGGCGGCCAGGTACTCGCGGACCTCCTGGGCGACGAACTCGAAGAAGTTCACCACGTACTCGGCCTTGCCGGTGAACCGCTCGCGCAGCACCGGGTTCTGGGTGGCGACGCCGACCGGGCAGGTGTCCAGGTGGCAGACGCGCATCATCACGCAGCCGGAGACGACGAGCGGGGCGGTGGCGAAGCCGAACTCCTCGGCGCCGAGCAGCGCGGCGACGATGACGTCGCGGCCGGTCTTCATCTGGCCGTCGGCCTGCACCACGATGCGGTCGCGCAGCCCGTTGAGCAGCAGCGTCTGCTGGGTCTCGGCGAGGCCGAGCTCCCAGGGGGCGCCGGCGTGCTTGAGGGAGTTCAGCGGGCTGGCGCCGGTGCCGCCGTCGTGGCCGGAGATCAGCACGACGTCGGCGTGGGCCTTGGAGACGCCCGCGGCGACGGTGCCGACGCCGACCGAGGAGACCAGCTTGACGTGGATGCGCGCCTCGGGGTTGGCGTTCTTGAGGTCGTGGATGAGCTGGGCGAGGTCCTCGATGGAGTAGATGTCGTGGTGCGGCGGCGGCGAGATCAGGCCGACGCCGGGGGTGGAGTGCCGGGTGCGGGCCACCCAGGGGTAGACCTTGTTGCCGGGCAGCTGGCCGCCCTCGCCGGGCTTGGCGCCCTGGGCGAGCTTGATCTGGATGTCGTCGGCGTTGACCAGGTACTCGCTGGTGACGCCGAAGCGGCCGGACGCGACCTGCTTGATGGCGCTGCGCCGCTCCGGGTCGTAGAGGCGGTCGGGTTCCTCGCCGCCCTCGCCGGTGTTGGACTTGGCGCCCAGCCGGTTCATGGCGATGGCGAGGGTCTCGTGGGCCTCGCGGGAGATGGAGCCGAAGGACATGGCGCCGGTGGAGAACCGCTTGACGATCGAGGAGACCGGCTCGACCTCGTCGATCGGGACGGGCGGGCGCACGCCCTCGCGCAGCTTGAACAGGCCGCGCAGGGTCATCAGGCGGGACGACTGCTCGTCCACCCGCTGGGTGTACTGCTTGAAGATCTCGTAGCGGCCGGTGCGGGTGGAGTGCTGGAGGCGGAAGACCGACTCCGGGTCGAACAGGTGCGGCTCGCCCTCGCGGCGCCACTGGTACTCGCCGCCGATCTCCAGGCGGCGGTGCGCCGGGGCGATGCCGGTGGGCGGGTAGGCCACGGCGTGCCGGCGGGCGACCTCCTCGGCGATGGTGTCGAGGGTGATGCCGCCGAGCTTGGAGGTGGTGCCGGTGAAGTAGCGGTCGACGAGGTCCTGGTGGAGGCCGATGGCCTCGAAGACCTGGGCGCCCCGGTAGGAGGAGACGGTGGAGATGCCCATCTTGGACATGACCTTGAGCACGCCCTTGCCGAGCGCCTTGATCAGGTTCTTGATGGCGGTCTGCGGCTCTATCTGGGGCAGGTAGGCGCCGTCGCGGACCAGGTCCTCGACGCTCTCCATGGCCAGGTAGGGGTTGATCGCCGCGGCGCCGTAGCCGATGAGCAGGGCGACGTGGTGGACCTCGCGGACGTCGCCGGCCTCGACCACCAGGCCGACCTGGGTGCGGGTCTTCCGCTTGATCAGGTGGTGGTGGACGGCGGAGGTGAGCAGCAGCGAGGGGATGGGGGCGTGCTCGGCGTCCGCGTGGCGGTCGGAGAGCACGATGATCCGGGCGCCGTCGGCGATGGCGGCGTCGGCCTCGGCGCAGATCTCGTCGAGGCGGGCGGCGAGGCCCTGCCCGCCGGTGGTGACCCGGTACAGGCCGGAGAGGGTGACGGCCTTGAGGCCGGGCAGGTTGCCGTCGGCGTTGATGTGGATGAGCTTGGCGAGCTCGTCGTTGTCGATCACCGGGAAGGGCAGCACGACGTTGCGGCAGTGCGCCGGGGAGGCGTCCAGCAGGTTGCCCTCGGGGCCGAGCATGGTCTCCAGGGAGGTGACCATCTCCTCCCGGATGGCGTCCAGCGGCGGGTTGGTGACCTGCGCGAAGAGCTGGGTGAAGTAGTCGAACAGCAGCCGGGGCCGGTCGGAGAGGACGGCGATGGGCGTGTCGGTGCCCATGGCGCCGATCGGCTCGGCGCCGGTGCGGGCCATCGGGGCGAGGAGGACGCGGAGTTCCTCCTCGGTGTAGCCGAAGGTCTGCTGGCGGCGGGTGACCGAGGCGTGGGTGTGCACGATGTGCTCGCGCTCGGGCAGGTCCTCCAGGCGGATCAGGCCGGCGTGCAGCCAGTCGGCGTAGGGCTGGGCGGCGGCCAGCTCGGCCTTGATCTCGTCGTCCTCGACGATGCGGTGCTGGGCGGTGTCGACGAGGAACATGCGTCCGGGCTGGAGGCGGCCCTTGCGGACGACGGTGGCCGGGTCGAGGTCGAGCACGCCGACCTCGGAGGCGAGCACGACGAGGCCGTCGTCGGTGATCCAGTAGCGGCCGGGGCGCAGGCCGTTGCGGTCCAGGACGGCGCCGATCTGGGTGCCGTCGGTGAAGGTGACGCAGGCCGGGCCGTCCCACGGCTCCATGATCGCGGCGTGGAACTGGTAGAAGGCGCGCAGGCCCTCGTCCATGGTGGCGTTGTTCTCCCACGCCTCCGGGATCATCATCAGCACGGCGTGCGGCAGGGAGCGGCCGGACAGGTGCAGGAGCTCCAGGACCTCGTCGAAGGAGGCGGAGTCGGAGGCGTCGGGGGTGCAGATGGGGTTCAGGCGGTCCAGCTCGCCGGCGAAGGCGTCGGTGGCCAGGGTGGACTCGCGGGCGCGCATCCAGTTGCGGTTGCCGCGGACGGTGTTGATCTCACCGTTGTGGGCGACGAACCGGTAGGGGTGGGCGAGCGGCCAGGCCGGGAACGTGTTGGTGGAGAAGCGGGAGTGGACCAGGCCGATGGCGCTGGCGAAGCGCGGGTCGGACAGGTCGGGGAAGAACGGCTCCAGCTGCGCCGTGGTGAGCATGCCCTTGTAGACGATGGTCCGCGAGGACAGCGAGGGGAAGTAGACGTCGGCGTCCCGTTCGGCGCGCTTGCGCAGCACGAAGGCGAGCCGGTCGAGTTCCACCCCGGTGCGGCGGGGGCGCTCACCGTCGGCGGCGTCGGCGACGAAGAGCTGGGCGAAGTGGGGCATGGTGGCGCGGGCGCCGGGGCCGAGCATGTCGGGCACCACGGGCAGGGTGCGCCAGCCGAGGACGGTCAGGCCCTCCTCGCCGGCGATGGCCTCGATGGTGGCGACGGCGGCGTTCCGGTCGGTCTCGTCGACCGGCAGGAAGGCGGTGCCGACGGCGTAGGCGCCGGCCTCGGGCAGCGTGAAGTCGACGACGTCGCGCAGGAAGGCGTCGGGGACCTGGACCAGGATGCCGGCACCGTCACCGGTGTCCGGGTCGGAGCCGGTGGCGCCCCGGTGCTCCAGGTTCTTCAGGACGGTGACCGCCTGCTCCACGATGCGGTGGCTGCGCTCACCGGTGAGGGTGGCGACGAAGCCGACACCGCAGTTGTCGTGTTCGGCGGCGGGGTCGTACAGACCTTGCGGCCGGGGCCGTGCGTCCATGTGCCCACGGCGGGCTCGGAGGGCTCCGTTGTGAGGAGACGCAGAAGGCATCCGGCTCTCCCGTCGTCGTCGTGGCGTGTGGCATGTGCATTCGGGACGACGCTGGCCCTTTGCAGTTTCGTGCAGGTTACATGATGGGCCGCCGTCTCGAAAGATCGGCCCTACGTGTCCGCTATTTGGACACGGGATGCCGCGTCCAGGGGAGTTCGCCGGTCAGGCAGGGGTCCCGGCCTGCGCGTCGGGGCGACTTGATCGCCACCCGTCACCGGCCCTCAGAGCCTTTTCCCAGGGTAGGTCGAGCCGAAACGAGCTGGAACGGGACCGTACGAGATCTATAACACAACAATTCGCTCGGGTAACTCCCACGGTACGCAAGGCCATCGAAAACACCCGGACCCGGGCCCCGATCGGGGCCCGGGTCCGGGTTACAACTGGGAAAGCCGGCGGTGAACGAGCGGGAACCGGCCGATGCGTGTGCGGCCGGGACCGCGCCGGCCGTCAGCTCGGCTGCGTGCTCGCCGAACGCGCGGACGGCTCGGCGGCGCCGCCCGCCTCGCCGGACTTCTTCTCCTTGGCCGACCCGTCGGACTTCTGGCCACTGCCGGCCTGCTCGGCGTCGTCCGCCTCGGCCGCCTCGCCGGTCTCGGCCGCCTCGCCGGTCTCGGCCGCCTCGCCGGTGTCGGCAGGCTCGCCGTCCGCGCCGTCCGACGGCTCCGGTCCGTCCCTGCCGACCAGCGTCTCGGGGGCCTCGCGGCCGGGCCGCCGCCGGGCGGAGAGCACGAAGTACACCACCGCGCCGAGGAAGACCAGCAGCGACGTCCAGTTGTTCAGCCGCAGGCCCAGGATGTGGTACGCGTCGTCGACCCGGAGGTACTCGATCCAGAACCGGCCCACGGTGTAGGCGGCCACGTACAGCGCGAAGGCACGGCCGTGGCCCAGCGTGAACCGCCGGTCGGCCCAGATCACCAGCAGCGCCACGCCCACGCACCACAGCGACTCGTACAGGAACGTCGGGTGGTAGGTGGCCAGCTCGGGCGTGGCCAGCGGCCGGTGCTCCGGGTCGATCTCCAAGGCCCACGGCAGGTCCGTCGGCCGGCCGAAGAGCTCCTGGTTGAACCAGTTGCCCCAGCGGCCGATGGCCTGCGCCAGGGCCAGGCCGGGGGCGACGGCGTCCGCCCAGGCGGGCAGCGGCAGGCCGCGACGGCGGCAGCCGATCCAGGCACCGACCGCGCCCAGCGCGACGGCGCCCCAGATGCCGAGGCCGCCCTCCCACACGTAGAGGGCCCGGATCGGTTCGCGGCCCTCACCGAAGTAGAGCTCGTAGCTGGTCACCACGTGGTAGAGGCGGCCGCCGACCAGTCCGAACGGCACCGCCCACAGGGCCACGTCGGCCACCGTGCCGGCCGTGCCACCGCGGGCGATCCACCGCCGGTTGCCCAGCCACACGGCTACGCCCACGCCGATGATGATGCAGATCGCGTAGGCGCGCAGCGGGAAGGGGCCCAGGTACCACACGCCTTCGGCGGGGCTGGGGATGTAGGCGAGTTCCATGCTGTCGTCCGGCCGTGCGGCCGAATACCTCCCTGACTGTGAGGGGCGGGTCGCACCCGGCCCGCCCAACCGTGGGCGGCCCGTGGCTGGCGACTCTACCGGGCCGGGGCGGCCGCCGGCCGCCCCGGGCGGGAGCCGGCGGGCACCCGGGCGGGGCCCGTCAGGCGCCCGCCTTCTCCCGCACGCGCTCCTCCAGGGACTCGGGGGTGAGCCCGCCGAGGCCGAGCTGCTCGCCGTCCAGCAGGACCGTGGGGGTGGAGTTGTAGCCGGACTTGTCGAACTCCTCCTGCGAGGCGGTCACCCATTCGGCGTACCTGCCTCCGGTCACGCACTCCCGGAACTCGTCGGTGACCAGGCCGTCCACCTGGCCGGCGAGCTCGATCAGGTGCTCGTTGTCGCCGAAGGCGTCGTCCGTCTCGGCCGGCTGGTTGGCGTAGAGGACGTCGTGGTACTCCCGGAAGTGGCCGGCCTCCTGGGCGCAGGCGGCGGCGTTGGCGGCCCGCTTGGAGCCGTTGCCCGGCACGTTCCGGTCGATGAACGAGGCCAGGTGGTACTCGACCCGCAGCAGCCCCTCGTCCTGCAGGGCGTTGACGGTCTCCGCGAAGGTCCCCTCGAAGTTGGCGCAGGCCGGGCAGCGGAAGTCCTCGTAGACCGTGAGGGTGGCCGGGGCGCCCTCGGGACCGACCGGGATGACCGTCCGCTCCTCGCCGACGGCCCCGGGCGGGGTGGCCACCGGCCCGTCCGGGGTGGACCGGATGTTCTGCACCACGACGCCGACCACGCCTGCCACCACCAGCACGCCCACCACGGCCCCGACGGTGAGCAGCCGCTTGCGGCGCTCCTCGCGCCGCGCCTGCCGCTGCCGCTCCTCGATCATGCGCTCACGGGCGGTGCGCTTGCCGTCGCGGTTCTTCTGACTCATCTCTGTGCTCACCGTTGGGATCCAGCTTCATCGAGTGCGGGCGGTCTCGCGCCCGTCGTGCGGAGGGGGAACGGGATGCGTCGGCAGCAGGCCGGCGGCGGGGGCGGGGGCGGGGGCGTCCGACTCCGGCCGCCGGTCCTGGTCCGGCTCCGAGCCCGGCTGCTCCTTCGAGGCCGGCTGCTCGTCCGGGACCGGCTCCGAGGCCGCCGCCTCGGAGTCCGGCTCCGAGTCCGAGTCCGAGTCCGGGTCCGGGTCCGCCTGCCGGCGCGGTTCCAGGGCGCCGTCCAGCGCCAGCCGGCTGCCCGGCCGGACGATCAGCCAGCCGGCGAGCAGCAGGAAGCCGAGGTCACGCAGGATCTCCTCCAGGTACCTGGTCTCGGAGGCGTGCACCTCGCCCCCGCCGCCGAAGCAGCCGCAGTCGATGGTCAGGCCCCGCGCCCACGCCTGGCTGATGCCGGCGACGAAGACCAGCAGCAGCCCCGCGGAGACGACGGCGGCCAGCCGGGTCCCCAGGCCGAGCAGCAGCAGCAGGGCCAGGCCCAGCTCGACGAACGGGAGCCCGTGGCCGATCGGCTCGACCAGCGGCTCGGGGAGCACCCGGAACACCCGGACCGCCTGGGCGGCCTCCGCCGGGTCGGAGACCTTGGCGAGCCCGGCCCATCCCCACACCACCACCAGCCCCAGCCGGACCACGGTGCCGATCCAGTCCCTCCAGCCTCGGGCGGAGGAACGCGGTGTCTTGCTCATGTCGGGACCCCCAAGGGCTCTGGCGGTGTCGTCGATCGCTGTCCGATGCCGTCGCGCATCCACGCCACCGCCCACGGGTCGCCGGGAGAGAACGCTCCGTGGTGGCGGCGCTACCCGGAACAACGACGCAGGCACGCAAAAGGGGCGGGTGGCCGGCGATCTCTCGCCCGCCACCCGCCCCGGGGTGTCCTCGGTCCGCTCCTCGCGCACCGCCCGGCCGCGCCGGGAGGGGTCCGCCCGGCGCGGCGCCCGCGCCGGTCAGCCGCCCGCGCGCACTCCGGCGGCCAGCTCCCGGGCGAGTCGCTCGACGGCCTCCAGCCCCGCCTCGGTGTCCGCCGCGTCCAGCACGCGCTGCACGAAGGCGGAGCCGACGATGACCCCGTCCGCGTAGCGGGCCACCTCGGCCGCCTGGGCTCCCGTGGAGACCCCCAGGCCGACGCAGACGGGAAGGTCGGTGTGGCGGCGTATCCGCTCCACCAGGTCCGCCGCGTGCTCGCCGACCTGCTCCCGGGATCCGGTGACGCCCATCACCGACGCCGCGTACAGGAAGCCGCTGCCCGCCGCGGTGATCCTGGCCAGCCGCTCGTCGCGGTTGCTGGGCGCCACCACGAAGACGGTCTGCAGACCGTGCTTCTCGGCGACCTCGCGCCACAGCTCGGAGGACTCCACCGGCAGGTCCGGCAGGATGCAACCGGCACCGCCGGCCTCGGCCAGCTCGGCGGCGAACCGCTCCGGCCCGTAGCGGTCGATCGGGTTCCAGTAGGTCATCACCAGCGTGGGGACGCCGTCCCCGGCCAGCTCCCGGACGGTCCGCATCACGTCGGCGATCCGGGTGCCGCCGCGCAGCGCGACGTCCACCCCGGCCTGGATGGTCGGGCCGTCCAGCACCGGGTCGCTGTAGGGCAGGCCGACCTCGATGACGTCGCAGCCGCCGGCGACCATCCGGCGCATGGCCTCGATGCCGCCCTCGACGCTGGGGAAGCCGGCCGGCAGGTAGCCGATCAGGGCGGCCCGTCCCTCGTTCCTGGCGGTGGCCAGGGCGGCGTCCAGGGCGCCACCGTTCCCCGTCGCTGTTGCCATCACGTTCACTTCCCTGCCTCGTCGGAACCGGGCAGCAGCCCGAACCAGCGCGCCGCCGTGTCCATGTCCTTGTCCCCGCGACCGGAGAGGTTGACCAGGATCAGGCCGTCCTCGCCGAGCTCCTTGCCGAGCTGGAGCGCGCCGGCGACGGCGTGGGCGCTTTCGATGGCCGGGATGATGCCCTCCGTGCGGGAGAGCAGCAACAGCGCGTCCATGGCCTCCCGGTCGGTGACCGGCCGGTACTCGCCGCGGCCGGTCTGCCGGAGCCAGGAGTGCTCCGGGCCGACGCCCGGGTAGTCCAGGCCGGCCGAGATGGAGTGCGTCTCGATGGTCTGACCCTCGGCGTCCTGCAGCAGGTAGGAGCGGGAGCCGTGCAGGATCCCGGGCTCGCCGGCGGTCAGCGTGGCCGCGTGGCGCCCGGTGGCCACGCCGTCGCCGGCCGCCTCCAGGCCCACCAGCCGGACCCCCTCGTCCGGGATGAACGCGTGGAACAGGCCGATGGCGTTGGAGCCGCCGCCGACGCAGGCGGCGACGGCGTCCGGCAGCCGCCCGGCGCGGGCCAGGATCTGCTCGCGGGCCTCGATGCCGATCACCCGATGGAAGTCGCGGACCATCGCCGGGAACGGGTGCGGGCCGGCGACGGTGCCGAACAGGTAGTGGGTGGAGTCGACGTTGGCGACCCAGTCCCGGAACGCCTCGTTGATCGCGTCCTTCAGGGTGCGGCTGCCCGTCCGCACCGGGACCACCTCGGCGCCGAGCATCCGCATGCGGGCGACGTTCAGCGCCTGCCGGCGGGTGTCCTCCTCGCCCATGTAGACGGTGCAGTCCAGGCCGAACAGGGCGCAGGCGGTGGCGGTGGCCACGCCGTGCTGGCCCGCGCCGGTCTCGGCGATGACCCGGGTCTTGCCCATCCGGCGGGTGAGCAGCGCCTGGCCCAGCACGTTGTTGATCTTGTGGGAGCCGGTGTGGTTGAGGTCCTCGCGCTTGAGGAAGATCCGCGCCCCGCCGGCGTGCCTGGCCAGCCGCGGCACCTCGGTGAGCGGGCTGGGCCGCCCGGTGTAGTCGGTGAGCAGGGCCTTCAGCTCGTCCTGGAAGGCCGGGTCCTTCTTGGCCCGCTCGTACTCGGCGGCGACCTGCTCGATGGCGGCGACCAGGGCCTCGGGCACGAACCGGCCGCCGAACTCGCCGAACCAGCCGTCGGCGTCGGGCAGCTCCGGACCGGAGGCGGAGGGTTCCGTGGGGTCAGTGGACATGGTGATGGTGGAAGTCCCGTTCCGTGAGTGGTGAATCGCGACCACCCTCCCGCCCGTCGAGGGCTGGGGGCACTCCCCGGTGCCTGCCCGGGGATGCACCCGCCCAGCCGCCGGGCCGGGGGCGAGGGGCCCACGTGCCGTGCGGGACGCGTTCGGGTGCGCCCCGGCGCGGACACGACTCGGAGGTGGTGCGGTGGTGGGATGCGGCGGATACCGGTCGGGGCCGGCGGCCCGGGACACCTCCCGGTCCGCTGGCCCCATTAGGCCCCTCCGGCCCGGCTCCGCGCCGGCCGGAGGGAGCGGCTCAGCCGCGCCGCCATCGCCCTCCGGGGACGTGCTCCCACTCGAACCCCAGCGCGCGGGGGAAGGCGCGCACGGCTTCGACGGCTCTCACGGAACGGGGCACCGGATCATCCCTTCCCGTGGCGGAGCGCGGGGTGCGCGCCGGCGGCGACGAGGTCGGCCACCGCCTCGCGCGGGGCACCGCCGGTGACCAGCGACTCCCCGACGAGCACGGCGTCCGCGCCCTCGTTGGCGTAGGCGATGAGGTCGTGCGGGCCGCGCACGCCCGACTCGGCGACCCGGACGGCGGTGTCCGGGATCAGCGGGGCCAGCCGGGCGAAGTTGTCCCGGTCGACCTCCAGCGTCTTCAGGTTGCGGGCGTTCACGCCCACCACGCGGGCGCCGGCGTCCAGCGCGCGGCGCACCTCCTCCTCGTCGTGCACCTCGACCAGCGGGGTCAGGCCGAGCGACTCGGCCCGCTCGATCAGGGAGACGAGGGCGTTCTGCTCCAGGGCCGCGACGATCAGCAGGGCGAGGTCGGCGCCGTGCGCGCGGGCCTCCCACAGCTGGTAGGCGGTGACGATGAAGTCCTTGCGCAGCACCGGGACGTCCACGGCGGCGCGGACCGCGTCGAGGTCGGCGAGCGTCCCGCCGAAGCGGCGGCGCTCGGTGAGCACGCTGATGGCCGCGGCACCACCGGCCTCGTAGTCCCGGGCCAGGCCCGCGGGGTCGGCGATGGCGGCGAGGGCGCCCTTGGAGGGGCTGGAACGCTTCACCTCGCAGATGACGCGGACGCCGTCGCCGCGCAGCGCCGCGGCGCCGTCCTTGGCCGGGGCGACCCGCTCGGCGCGCTGCTTGAGCTCGTCGAGCGAAACGCTGGCCTGCCGGACGGCGAGGTCTTCGCGGACGCCGTCGATGATCTCGGCGAGAACACTCACGCGGACTGTCCCCTTCTGGTGCGAGGTGGTGCCGGAGCCCGAACGCCTGGAGCGGTCGCGGGCGCTTCGATGCTATAGCGCCCGGGGCCGCCGGGGCGCACACCGAGGAGCTCCAGAACACACTGTGACGATCATGCGACACGGCGTGCCCGGATCTGCCGGGCGTACCGCCCCGCATCCGGTGACCCCCGGTGACCCCCGGTGACCCCGGCGACGCGGCCCGCCGCGCGGCGTGGCCGGCGCCGGCGGGGCCGCCGGCCGGGCGGTGCTCCGGGGCCCGCCGGCCGGCCGGCCGCCTCGGGGTGCCGGCGACCACCTCGGTGGGCCGGCCGCGGCGGGCGGCCTCGGCGGGCGCTGAGGTCAGCTGGCCTCGGCGCGGGCGGGCTGGCTGCCCTGACGGGCGGAGGCACGGGGCTTCTGGCCGAGGCCCATCTGGCGCATGACGCCGCCGACCACCAGGCCGGCGACGACCACCACCAGGCCGACCACGACCAGCGTCGGCGAGGCCAGGACGACGGCGATGCTGCCGATGAGGAAGCCGATCATCATGATGGTGACGGCAGTCCAAGCGGCCGGCGTGTGGCCGTGGCTGTTGGCCGACATGGGTGTTCTCCTTGTCGCGTCGCGGCGCGCGGGGGTCGCGCGGGTCGAAGTGGGCCCACCCACCCCGGCGGGGACGGTGGGACGCGATCCATTGTCCCGGGCGGTCAAGGACGTCCTCGACCGGGGTCGCCGCCGCCGCGCCGAGGGCGTCCCGCCGAGGTTGTCCACAGGCGGGAAATGGGGGCTGCGCCGGGTGATCGTCTCATGAAAGCCTGGAAGCAAGGGGGTCCCCCTTCGGGCCCCCTACGGGCGCGGGCCCGGGCTGGGTGGGGATCAGGTCCGGGGAAGGGATCAGGTCCGGGGAGGCGATCGGTGCTGAGGAGGGGGCCGGGTCTGGGTGCAGGTCAGGTCCCCGGCGGTGGCCTCGGGGCGGGATGGGAGTCGGGAGCGGACGGGGCCCCAGGTCCGGACGCGCGTCCGATTCGGGATGGGGGGCGGATCCGGGACGGGGTCGGCCCCCGGCAGGGGGCGGAGCCGGACCAGGGACGGGGGATCAGGGACGGGTGCCCGCCGGGTCGGTGTCGTCCCCCTGGTCGGTCGGGTCCTCCCCGCGGTCTATCGCCTTCCACAGCTCGGCGGAGGCGGGCTCGCGTGCGGCTCCCCCCGCCTCGGTGGCGCCGCGGCCGGCCGCGGCGGGCCGCGCGGTGCCCGCGGGGCGCTCGTAGCGGGCCGACATGCCGGGCCACAGGTGGGAGCGGGCCAGCACGACCAGACCGGATCCGGCCACCAGCGCGCCGCCGAGGGCGGCCAGCCAGGGCCATCCGCTGACCTCCACCGCCACGGCCTCCGCCGTGACCAGCCCGGAGGCGGTGGCGGCGGTGTTGTCCAGCGCGGTGGCCACCGTGTCCCCCGCCGCCGCCATGACGGCGACCGCTGCGGCCCCGGCCCCGGAGAGCGTCAGCAGCGCGCCGACGATCCGCCGGCCGGTGCGCCGCATCACCAGGGCGGCCACCACGCCGACCAGGCCGAGCAGCGCGATGGCCCCGGGCAGCGGGGTGACGTCGCCGCCGGTGACCGAGACCGGCAGCACGGCCTGCTGGAAGGAAACCTCCCCGGTGCCCCAGGTCCGGCCGGAGGCGGTCAGCAGCAGGCCGCTGCCGCCCAGGGAGCAGGCCAGCGCGGCGACCAGGCTGCGCACGCCCCGGCGGGCGCGCCGCCCGGTGCTGCCGGTGGCGCCCGACGCGGTGGTCCCGGACGCGGTGGTCCCGGAGCCTGCGGCGCCGTCAGGTGCGTCGGCCGTGTCAGGCGCGTCGGCCGTGTCGGGTGCCCCGGGCGTGCCGGGTGCGGTCGTGGTCCGGCCCGGCGTCGCCGCCTGGCCGCCGGCCGCGGGCCGGTCCGGCGATCCGTCGCTGCTCATGGTGTACCTCTTCTTACCTCGCCGGCCGCATGGTGCCGGCGGTGGCCACGGCGCGCAGCACGGCGGTCGCCTTGTTGCGGCACTCGGCGTCCTCGGCCGCCGGGTCGGAGTCGGCCACCACGCCCGCGCCGGCCTGGACGTGCGCCACGCCGTCGCGGATGACGGCGGTGCGGATGGCGATGGCCGTGTCGGAGTCGCCGGCGAAGTCCAGGTATCCGACGCAGCCGCCGTAGATGCCGCGGCGGGCCGGCTCCAGTTCCTCGATGATCTCCATGGCCCGCGGCTTGGGCGCGCCGGAGAGCGTGCCGGCGGGGAAGCAGGAGGTGAGGACGGAGAGCGCGTCGCGCCCCTGGGCGATCTCCCCGGTGACGGTGGAGACCAGGTGCATCACGTGGCTGTAGCGCTCCACGGCCATGAACTCGACCACCTCGACGGTGCCCGGGGCGCAGACCCGGCCCAGGTCGTTGCGGGCGAGGTCGACCAGCATCAGGTGTTCGGCCCGTTCCTTGGGGTCGGCGAGGAGTTCCTCGGCCAGGGCGGAGTCCTCCGCCAGGTCGGCGCCGCGGCGTCGGGTGCCGGCGATCGGGTGGACCATCGCGCGGCCGTCGGCGATCTTCACCAGCGCCTCGGGGCTGGAGCCGACGACCTGGAAGCCGCCCTCGGCCGTGCCGTCCGGTCCGGGGAAGTGGAACAGGTACATGTAGGGGCTGGGGTTGGTGGCCCGCAGCACCCGGTAGACCTCCAGGGCGCTGGCCTGGCAGGGGGCGTCGAACCGCTGCGAGGGGACGACCTGGAAGGCGTCGCCGGCCCGGATGTACTCCTTGGCGCGCTCCACCGCGGCCCGGTAGGCGTCGCTGCCGGTGCGGGAGCGGAACTCCGGCTGGACGGCGGTGTCGAGGCTGACCGCGGGCACCGCCACCGGGCGGCTGAGGTCGGCGGCCATGGCGTCCAGCCGGGCGACGGCCGCGTGCCAGGCCTCGTCGACGCCGGCGTCGCCGCCGTCGGTGTTGATCGCGTTGGCGATCAGCAGCACGGTGCCGTCCACGTGGTCGAGGACGGCGAGGTCCGAGGCGAGCAGCATGGTGGTCTCGGGCAGCCGCAGCTCGTCGGCGGCGAGGGTGGGGATGCGCTCCAGGCGCCGCACCACGTCGTAGCCGAGGTAGCCGACCATGCCTCCGGTGAGCGGGGGCAGCTGCGGGTCGCCGAGGAGGCCGTCCGGCCCGGTCACGTCCCGGGGGGTGTGCAGCACCTCCAGGGTGGCCCGGAGCACCTGGAGCGGGTCGCCGGTGGTGGGCACGCCGACCGGGGGCCGACCGAACCAGTGCGCCTGGCCGTCCCGCTCGGTGAGGACGGCGGCGCTGCGCACGCCGACGAAGGAGTAGCGCGACCAGGAGCGGCCGTTCTCCGCGGACTCCAGCAGGAAGGTGCCGGGGCGTTCGGCGGCGAGCTTCTGGTAGAGCCCGACGGGGGTGTCGCCATCGGCGAGGAAGCGGCGGGTGACCGGGATGACCCGCCGGTCCCTGGCCAGCTTGCGGAACCCCTCGAGGTCGGGGGTGACGGTGCCCGTGGTCATGCCGCCACCCTACTGGGCGGCCGTGTGCGGGACGGTGACCGGCAGGTCGCCGGCGTCGAAGCAGGTGCGGTCGCCGGTGTGGCAGGCGGCGCCCACCTGGTCGACCTTGACCAGGACGGTGTCGCCGTCGCAGTCGAGCGCCACCGAGCGGACCCGCTGGATGTGGCCGGAGGTGTCGCCCTTGACCCAGTAGTCCTGGCGGCTGCGGCTGTAGTAGGTGCAGCGGCCGGTGGTGAGGGTGCGGTGCAGGGCCTCGTCGTCCATCCATCCGACCATGAGGACCTCCCCGGTGTCGTGGCTCTGCGCCACGGCGGGGAACAGGCCGTCGCGGTCCCGCTTGAGGCGGGCGGCGATGGCGGGGTCGAGGGCGGAGGCGGCGCGCGGTGGGTTGGACATGGCTCCATTGTGCCGCCGCCCGGGACGGCCGTGGCCGGTGGTGGACATGTGACAGGGCTTGGCGCGTTCCCGACATATCGCCCGCAAAGTGATCGAAATATCCCACGTTCTGTCAGTTAAGTTCACAGTTCGGGAATAATGCCCATCCTGATGAGCAGACTGTCGGTTCCATCAGGCATGCTGCGGGGTATGAGTTTTCCTCCGCCGCCACAGCAGGGCGGACCGCACGGTCCCTGGCCCGGCTCTCCCCAGGACAACCCCGCCGGGCAGCCCGGTTGGGGACAGCAGCAAGCCCCCGGTTACGGCTACCCGCAGCAGCAGCCCTATGGCGGACAGGGCGGCTTCGGTGGCCCGGGCGGCCCGGGCTACGGCGGGATGCCGCCGCAGCCGCCGTCGGGCGGTGGTGGCCGGGGTGTCGCCGCCATCGTGATCGTCGTCGTGGTGGTCGCCGCGGTGGCCCTCGGCGGCTTCCTGTACTTCCTCAACTCGGGTAGCGACGACAACGACGACCCGATCGCCATCGAGACCCCGACCGCCTCCGCCGACGCGGAGACGCCCGCCGAGGAGACCCCGGCGGAGGAGGAGACCCCCTCCGAGGAGACCGACCCCTCCTCCGAGACCGAGGAGTACCTCTTCTTCGACCTCGAGGTCGGCGACTGCTTCGACGAGGGCACGCTGGGCCCGGACAAGGTCGACTGCAACGACCCGCACGACGGTCAGATCGTCGAGGAGGTCCCGATCTCCGAGGGCCACACCACGAGCGACGAGATCGCCGCCGAGGCCGAGGAGCTCTGCTACCCCATCCTGGAGGAGGTGTCGAGCAACCAGCCCAACTACACGTACGAGGAGCTGCTCTACACCTACTACTTCCCCACGATGGAGTCGTACGAGGACTACGGCGACCGGCAGGGTCTGTGCGCCGTGGTGGCCGACACCGCCGCGGGCGCGGTCCTCGACAACGGCCCGGTGGAGTAGTCCTCACCGGCGCACGGCGGAACCACGAACCACTGGAGGCCACTCCCCTCGCGGGAGTGGCCTCCTCGCTTTTCCCCGGCCGGCGGCGCCGACGGCACGGGCTGACGGCAGGGGCTGACGGCTCGGGCCGACGGCAGGGGCTGACGGCGGCACGGATACCGCACCGCCGTCAGCCCGCGCTCCGGCACGCGGAGTCCGCCCGTCACCCCACGGGGCGGCGCTGGGCGATCCAGGAGGCGTGCAGGCGGGCGTAGACGCCGCCCTCGATGCCGACCAGCTCGGCGTGCGGCCCGCGCTCGACCAGGCGCCCGGAGTCGAAGACCAGGACCTCGTCGGCCGCCCGGGCGGTGGACAGCCGGTGCGCGATGGTGATCGCGGTGCGTCCGCCGGCCAGCCGCTCCAGGGCCCCGGTGAGCCGGGTCTCGGTGGCCGGGTCGACGGCGGAGGTGGCCTCGTCCAGCAGCAGCAGCTCCGGGCCGGCCACGTGGGCGCGCAGCAGGGCGACGAGCTGGCGTTCGCCGGCGGAGAGCGACTCGCCGCGCTGCCCGACCGGGGTGCGCACGCCGTGCGGCAGCCCGTCCAGCCAGTCCGCCAGCCCCAGCTCGGCCGCGGCCTGGCGGATCTCCTCGTCGGTGGCGTCGGGCCGGCCGTAGCGGACGTTGCCGGCGATGGTGCTGTCGAAGAGGAAGCCGTCCTGGGGCACCATCACCACCCGGCCGCGCAGCTCCGCGAAGGAGACCTCCGGCAGGGGCACGCCGCCGAGCAGGATCCGCCCGCTGGTCGGATCCATCAGCCGGGTGAGCAGCTTGGCGAAGGTGGTCTTGCCGGAGCCGGTCTCCCCCACCACGGCGATCCGGCGCCCGGCCGGGATCTCCAGGTCCAGCTCGCGCAGCGCGGTGGCGCCGCCCGGGTAGGCGAAACCGACGCCCTCGAAGCGCAGCGAGAGCGGGCCGGCGGGCAGCGGCGTGCCGCCGGGCCGCCCCGCGGGCGCGCCGGACGCCCTGGCCGCGGCGCCGCCGGACGCCCTGGCGGGGTCGGAGACGTCGGGTTCGGTGTCCATGATCTGCAGCACCCGGCGCCAGCCGGCCAGCGCGTTCTGGGTCTCGGTGAGCAGTTCCACGCCGGACTGCACCGGGGTGACGAAGAGCGAGACCAGGAAGAGGAAGGCGACCAGGCCACCGAGGCTGATCCCGCCGTCCACGCCGAGCAGGGTGCCGGCCACCAGCACGCCGCCGATGGCCACGCCGGCCACCACCTCGGTGAGGATGGAGACCGACACGGCGCGGCGCTGGGCGGCGTCCTGGGCCGCGAGGTGGGCGTCGATGGCGGCGTCGGCGCGCTCCAGGGTGCGGCGTTCGATGGCGTGCGCGCGCACCGCGGCGGCCCCCACCACGGCCTCGGAGACGGTGGCGAGGATCGCTCCGACGCGTTCCCGCACGGCGGCGTAGGCGGTGGCCAACCGGCGCTGGTTGGTGCGCAGCAGCAGGACCAGCGGGAGGAAGCAGAACCAGACCCACAGCGTCAGCTGCCAGGAGTAGACCAGCATGATCGCGGTGGCGGCGGCCACCTGGCCGACGCTGATCACCAGGATCACCCCGCCCTGCTGGACGAACCGGCTGACGGTGTCCACGTCGCCGGTGACCCGGGAGACCAGCGAGCCGCGCATGTGGGCGGCCTGGTGCAGCACGGACAGGTCGTGGATGTGCCGGAAGGCGCGGGTGCGCAGGGAGGCGAGGCCGCGTTCGCTGCTGCGGTACAGCCGCAGGTTCATCCACCAGGTGGCGACGGCGGTCAGCACGACGGCGCCGGTGGCGAGCGCCACCATGGCGCGCACGGTGTCGAGGTCGGGGCCGCCGGCGCCGGCGATGCCGTTGTCGATGGTCTGCTGTACGGCGACCGGGACGACGATGCGGCCGACGGTGGCGAGCAGGGCCAGCAGGAGGGTGAGCGGCAGTCCCTGGGTGAACTCGGGGGTGTGGCCCAGCGCGCGGCGCAGCGTGGCCCAGCCGCTCTCCGGCGGCCGCTGGTCCGCGCCGTGCGGGCGGGTGGGGGCGGTGTGGACGGACATCAGCGGGCCTCCACCAGGTCGTCGCTGGCGGCCGGCCCGTCCGCCTCGTCCGGGTCGTGCGGGTCGTCCGTGCCGGGGTGGCCGTTCGCCTGGGCGGCGGCGCGGGCCTCGGCGCGTTCGTAGGCGGTGACCAGGCGGGTGTAGCCGGGACATCGGGCCAGTAGTTCCTCGTGGGTGCCGGAGTCCACTATTCGGCCGCCGTCCAGGTAGAGCACCTCGTCGGCCAGGGCGATGGTGGCCTTGCGGTAGGCGATGACGACGACGGTGGCGGCGACGGCGCCGGAGCGCAGCGCTCCCAGGATCTCGGCCTCGACGTGCGGGTCGACGGCCGAGGTGGCGTCGTCCAGGACGAGCAGCCGGGGCCGGCGGACGAGGGCGCGGGCCAGGGCGATGCGCTGCCGCTGGCCGCCGGAGAGGCTGGCGCCCCGCTCGCCGACGGGGGTGTCCAGGCCCTGCGGCAGTCGGGAGACGAAGCCGTCGGCGCGGGCGAGGCGGAGGGCGTCGGCGACGCGGACGTCGTCGATGTCGGCGCCGAGGGTGATGTTGCCGCGGACGGTGTCGCTGAACAGGAAGGTGGACTGGGGGACGAGGGCGGCGTGCCGGGCGAGTTCGCCGCGGGCGAGGTCCCGCAGGTCGGTGCCGTCGACGCGGATGGTGCCGCGCTCGGGGTCCAGCAGGCGGAGCAGCAGGGTGGTCAGGGTGGACTTGCCGGAGCCGGTGGGGCCGACGACGGCGATGGTGCGGCCGGGTTCCAGGGTGAGGTCGAGGCCGCTGAGGACCTCGGGGCCGTCGCCGTGCCGGTGGTGGACCCCGCTGACCTCGACCCGGGCGGGGCCGGCGTCGTCGGGCAGGGTGGCGGTGCCGTGGCTGACCCGCTCCTCGGCCGCGAGCACGGCCTGGATGCGGTCCCAGCCGACGACGCCGCGCGGCAGGTCGCCGAGGACCCAGCCGATGGCCCGCACCGGGAAGGCGAGGAGGGTGAACAGGTAGGCGACCTGGACGAGGTCGGCGGTGCTGACGCCGGAGGAGAGCCGCAGGCTGCCGACGAGCAGGACGAGCAGCACGCCGAGGCCGGGCAGCGCCTCCAGCAGCGGGTCGAAGACGGCCCGGGAGCGGCCGACGGCGATGTTGGCGTCGCGCAGCCGCCCGGCGGCGTCGGCGAATCGTTCCGTCTCCTCCGCTTCGCGACCGAGCGTCTTGACCACCAGGGCGCCGTCGAAGGACTCGTGGGCGATCTCGCTGACCTCGCCGCGCAGCCGCTGGGCGAGCGCCGCGCGTGGGCTCTGCTGCCGCTGGTACGCCGCGTTGAGCAGGGCGAGGGCGGGCAGCACGAGCAGGCCGACGGCGCCGAGGAAGGGGTCGGTCAGCAGCATCGCGACGACGGCGACGACCAGCATGGTGAGCGCGCCGACGCCCATGGCGAGCGGGATCAGCGGCAGCGCGGCGGACTCGACGTCGGAGTTGGCGACGGACAGCAGGCGGCCGGTGGGGTGGCGGGCGTGCCAGGCGAGGGAGACGTCGAGGTAGCGGCGGATCAGCCGGCGCCGGTAGCGGGCCTGGGCGCGGTAGGCGAGCAGGCCGCCGTAGATCCGGCGCAGGGTGATGCCGGCGGCCCGGACCAGCGCGGCGCCGGCGACCACCAGGAAGGCGGCGGTGAGCACGCCCGCGGTGGTGCGCCCGGACTCGAAGGCGGGGATGACGGTGGTGTCGGTGGCCCAGCCGACGGCCTCGGAGACGCCGACGGTCATCGCGCCGTAGACGGCGCCGCCGGTGGCGGCGAGGGCGAAGGTGCGCGGGTCGTCGCGGATGACGCTGCCGATCAGGCGCATGCCGCGCAGGAACACCCCGCGGCGCTCCGCGGCCGCGGCGGCCGCCGCGGCCGGGCCGGTGGCGGCAGGCGCGCCGGTCGGCTCGGGCGGCGCGGTCGGCCCGGTCGTCGCCGCTGGTTCCCCGGGACTTCGTGGGGCGCTCGGGGCGTCGGAGGTGCCGGGGGTCGCGGCGGCGCCGGGCGTGGCCGGGGTGCTCAGGGCTCCTCGGGTGCCGGGGGCGGGATCGGGACCGGGCGCGGTCAAGGGGTCCTCCATGGTGGGTGTGCGCGGACGGGGCGTGGGCGCCCGGGCGTTGCGCGGGCAGCCGAACGGGAGGGTGCCCGACGGGCCCCCTCCCTCACATCCAAGCGCACGCCCCCACCGGGCATTCCCCGATTTATCCCTGGAGGGGAAGCGGTGGGCCCCCGGCGCGTGCGCCGGCGGTCGTAGGCTGACGTCATGTCGAACCACGCGCAGCGCGAGCGTCTTCTGCTCGCCGATCTGCTGGACGGAGTCGGGCCGGACGCGAGCACCCTGTGCGCCGGCTGGAACACCCGGGACCTGCTGGTGCACCTGGTGGTCCGGGAGCGGCGGCCGGACGCCATCGCCGGCTCCGTGATCGGGCTGCTGGCGGGCCGCCTGGAGCGGGTGCAGGCGGAGTACGCGGCGAAGCCCTACGCCGAGCTGGTGCGGTTGTTCCGGGAGGGCCCGCCGAAGGGGTCGCCGTTCGCGATCTCGCAGGTGGACGAGGCGGCGAACGTCGTGGAGTTCTACGTGCACGGCGAGGACGTGCGGCGGGCGCAGCCGGAGTGGGCCGGCCGCGAGGTCGATCCGGAGCTGACCGAGGTGCTGTGGCGGCGCCTGGAGCGGATGGGCCGGGTGCTGGTGCGCAAGACGCCGGTGGGGCTGGTGCTCAGGCGGCCGAACGGCCAGGTGGTGGTGGGCCGCAAGGGCGCCCCGGTGGTGACGGTGACCGGTGAGCCGCCGGAGCTGCTGCTGTACGCGTACGGCCGCAAGGAGCACGCGCACGTCCAGCTGGACGGTCCGCCGGAGGCGCTGGAGCGGGTGCGCACCGCCAAGCTCGGCATGTGACGACGCCCGGGCGGGCGGGTCGGGGCGGGCGCCTGCGCCGTCGGCGGGCCGCCCGCCCCGCCCCGTCCTTCCGCCGGCCGGCCCGTCCGCCGGGAGGGCTCACTCCAGTTCGGCGGTGCGCACCGAGCGGGAGGCCAGGCCGATCAGGGTGCCGATGACGACGATGCCGGCCCCGCCGAGGAAGACGGCGGCGGCCCCGTAGCGGTCGGCGCCGATGCCGATGAGCGGGTAGAGCAGTGGGGGCAGCCCCATGTTCCCTATGCTGGCCACGGCCATGACCCGGCCGAGGTAGCGGGGTTCGCTGGCGGCCTGGAGCAGGGCGGCGAAGCCGATGCCGAGGACGCCGAGGGCCAGTCCGACCAGGCCGGTGAGCGCCACGGCGGCGGCCAGCCGGGGGACCAGCGGCAGGGCGGCGACGGCCACTGCGGCGGTCCCGGTGCAGGCCAGCAGCGCCATGCCCATCCGGGGCAGCCGGCCGAGGAAGGTCAGCAGCAGTGCGCTGGCGGTGGCGCCGGCGCCGAAGCCGGCACCGAGCCAGCCGAGGCCGGCCGGGCCCCAGCCCCGGGTGTCGGTGAGGATGCTCAGGCCGGCCGTGAAGACTCCGGCGAATCCCAGCTCGGAGACGACTCCGAAGAGCATCAGCGGCCCGAGCAGGCGGTGCGCGCGGACGTGCCGCAGCCCGTCCGCCAGCTCCCCCAGGGCGGCGGGCAGGCGCCGCGGTCCCCCGGGAGGCCGCCCGGGCCGCCGTCCGTCGCGGACCGGGGAGGGGGCGGGCCGGGTCGCCGGGCGGCGCGGGCCGCAGACCGGTCGGGCGCGCACCTCCAGCAGCAGGGCGACGGAGAGCGCGAAGACCAGGCCGTTGAGCAGGAAGGCCGCGGGCAGGCCGCCGGCGGCCAGGGCCACTCCCCCGGCCGGCGGGCCGCAGATGCCGGAGAAGCGGTGGCCGAGGCCGCGCAGTCCCTGGAGCCGGGTGAGCTGCTCGGGGTCGACGAGCCGCGCCGGCATGGCGCCCACGGCCGGCAGGAACAGCGCGTCGGCGACGCCGAAGGCCAGGGCCACGGCGACCAGCAGCGCCAGCGACTCGCCAGCCAGTGCCGCGAAGGCGCCGACCAGCACCATCACCAGCGCGCGGGCGCTGTCCGTCCAGACGGCGACCCGGTGCGGGCCGAAGCGGTCGGCGACCACGCCGCCGCAGAGCATCAGCAGCAGCCGGGGTGCCGCGGCCAGGGCGGTGACGCTGCCGGCCGCGCTGGCGCCGGCCAGTTGCAGCGCCGACCAGCTCAGAGCCAGGAAGTAGACGTGGTCGCCGATGTGGGCGCAGGTGTAGGCGGTGATCCAGCGCAGCACGTTGGGGTCGCGGTGCGGCGGGAGGGGCGCCGGCGCCGACTCCGTGCCGCGGGCGGGTTCCCGGCCGGTCGCCGCCGCTCCGGCGGTCGCGAGGGCCTCACCGGCCGCGAGGGTCCCACCGGGCGCGAGGGCATCCCCGGGCGCCCAGTCCTCCGCGGAGGTCCTGGGCGACGGCGCCCAGAGGCGTCCACGGCCGGTCTCCTCCTCGGTGCCGCCGGTGCGGCCACCGAGCGCGGCGGTGCTCACGGGTGTTCACCGGCGCGCCGCCGCCCGGTGCCGTCGGTGACCGGGCCGTGGGAGCGGCCCGGTCGCGGCGGCAGCGGCGTCCACCAGGGGTCACGGCAGTCCACGGCGCGCTCCGGATCCGTCATGGGCGCAATATAGTGCTTACGGATCGTGACGTGAGGCAGCCGCTGTGTCACCGATCGTGTGCGTAGTCCTCCTGCCATCGACCGCCCGGAACCGCCGTGAACTGCCACGGTCCGCCGGGAGGCCGACGGGGCCGGCGGCGGGTGGGGCCGGATCGCTCCGACTCCATCCGCCGCCGGCCCCGCCCGGCCGAACCGCCCGGCCGAACCGCCCGGCCGAACCGCCCGGCTCCGCGGTGCTCAGCGCACCGGGTGCCCGGCCTCCCGCAGCGCGTCCTTGACCTGGCCGATGCGCAGGTCGCCGAAGTGGAAGACGCTTGCGGCGAGCACCGCGTCGGCGCCGGCGGCCACGGCGGGGGCGAAGTCATCGACCCGGCCGGCCCCGCCGGAGGCGATCACCGGCACGTCCACCACGGCCCGGACCCGGCGCAGCATGTCCAGGTCGTAGCCGTCCTTGGTGCCGTCGGCGTCCATCGAGTTCAGCAGGATCTCCCCGGCGCCCAGCTCGGCGGCGCGCCCGGCCCACTCCACGGCGTCGATGCCGGTGCCGCGCCGCCCGCCGTGCGTGGTGACCTCGAAGCCGGACGGGGTGGGCTGTCCGCCCTCGGGGACGCGCCGGGCGTCCACCGAGAGCACCAGCACCTGCCGGCCGAACCGCTCGGCGATCTCCCGGATGAGCTCCGGGCGGGCGATGGCCGCGGTGTTCACGCCGACCTTGTCCGCGCCGGCCCGCAGCAGGCGGTCGACGTCGTCCACGGTGCGCACCCCGCCGCCCACGGTGAGCGGGATGAACACCTGCTCGGCGGTGCGGCGCACCACGTCGTAGGTGGTCTCGCGGTTGCCGGAGGAGGCGGTGATGTCCAGGAACACCAGCTCGTCGGCGCCCTCGGCGTCGTAGACGCGGGCCATCTCCACCGGGTCGCCGGCGTCCCGCAGGTTCTCGAAGTTCACGCCCTTGACGACCCGCCCGGCGTCCACGTCCAGGCAGGGCACCACGCGTACCGCGACGCTCATCGCCCGGCCACCGCCCGGACCGCGGCCAGCGCCTCGGGCAGGGTGAAGGCGCCGGCGTACAGCGCCTTGCCGACGATGGCGCCCTCCACGCCCTCGGGCACGAGGGAGGCGATGGCCCGCAGGTCGTCCAGCGAGGAGACGCCGCCGCTGGCCACGACGGGTGCCTTGGTGGCGGCGCAGACGTCCCGGAGCAGCTGGAGGTTGGGGCCGGCGAGCGTGCCGTCCTTGTTGACGTCGGTGACGACGTAGCGGGCGCAGCCGTCGGCGTCGAGGCGGGCCAGGGTCTCGAACAGCTCGCCGCCCTCCCGGGTCCAGCCGCGGCCGGCCAGGGTGGTGCCGCGCACGTCCAGCCCGACCGCGATCCGGTCGCCGTGCTCGGCGATGGCCGCGCGGGTCCACTCGGGGTCCTCCAGGGCGGCGGTGCCGAGGTTGACCCGGGTGCAGCCGGTGGCCAGGGCGGCGCGCAGCGACTCGTCGTCGCGGATGCCGCCGGAGAGCTCCACCTTGACGTCGAGGCGGCCGACGACCTCGGCGAGCAGCTCGCGGTTGGAGCCGGTGCCGAAGGCGGCGTCCAGGTCGACGAGGTGGATCCACTCGGCGCCGTCCTCCTGCCAGGCGAGGGCGGCGGCCAGCGGGTCGCCGTAGGAGGTCTCGGAGCCGGACTCGCCCTTGACCAGGCGGACGGCCTGGCCGTCGCGCACGTCGACGGCGGGGAGCAGTTCGAGTCGGGTGTCGGTGGTCATGGTCTGCGCGGTCCTCGGGTTGCGGCGGTGCGTCGGGCTTCGGGCGGTGGGCGGTGTGGTGCGTCGGGCGGGCCGGGCCTCGGTGGCCGCTACAGGCTCCGCACCCAGTTGCGCAGCAGGTGCGCGCCGGCGTCACCGGACTTCTCGGGGTGGAACTGGGTGGCGCTGAGCGGGCCGTTCTCCACGGCGGCCACGAAGCGCTCGCCGTGCTCGGACCAGGTGACCTTCGGCGGCACCAGCGGCGTGTCGGTCAGCTCCCAGTGGCGCACCCCGTAGGAGTGCACGAAGTAGAACCGCTCGGCCGGGTCGATGCCGGCGAAGAGCACGGAGTCCTCCGGCGCCTCGACGATGTTCCAGCCCATGTGCGGCACGACCGGGGCCTTCAGGCGCTCGACGGTGCCCGGCCACTCGCCGCAGCCCTCCGTCTCCACGCCGTGCTCCACGCCGCGGGCGAACAGGATCTGCATGCCGACGCAGATGCCCAGCACCGGGCGTCCGCCGGCGAGCCGGCGGCCGATCAGCCGGTCGCCGAGCGCCGCGCGCAGCCCCGCCATGCAGGCGGCGAAGGCGCCCACGCCGGGCACGACCAGGCCGTCGGCGTTCAGCGCGGTCTCGAAGTCGGCGGTCACCTCGACCTCGGCGCCGGTGCGCTCCATCGCGCGCTGCGCGGAGCGCAGGTTGCCGGAGCCGTAGTCGAACACGACCACGTGCTTGGCCATCAGGTGTCCCTCCGGGGGGTGTCGGTCGGGCGGGCGGCGGGGGCGGTCACAGGCGCATCAGCCCGGACGCCAGCGAGATGGCGGCCATCACGGCCAGCACGATCACCACGCCCAGCGGCATCTTCTGCCGCCAGAACGAGATCGCCCCGCCGACCAGGAAGAGCCCGAAGAAGATCAGCAGGATCGCGGCGGTGGACACTACAGCGCGCCCTTGGTGGAGGGGATGCCGGTCTGCCGCGGGTCGATCTCGCTGGCGTAGCGCAGGGCCCGGGCCAGCGCCTTGAACTGGCACTCCACGATGTGGTGGGCGTTGCGGCCGTAGGGCACGTGCACGTGCAGGGCGATCTGTGCCTGGGCGACGAACGACTCCAGGATGTGCCGGGTCATCGTGGTGTCGTAGGAGCCGATCATCGGCGCCATGCCCTCGGGCTCGGTGTGCACCAGGTAGGGGCGGCCGGAGAGGTCCACGGTCACCTGGGCCAGTGACTCGTCCAGCGGGACGGAGGCGTCGGCGAACCGCCGGATGCCGCTCTTGTCGCCGAGCGCCTGGCGGAACGCGGCGCCGAGGGCGAGGGCGGTGTCCTCGATGGTGTGGTGGGTGTCGATGTGCAGGTCGCCCTCGGTGCGCACGGTGAGGTCGAACAGGCCGTGCCGGCCGAGCTGGTCGAGCATGTGGTCGTAGAAGCCGACGCCGGTGGAGACGTCGACGCGGCCGGTGCCGTCGAGGTCGATCTCGACGGCGACCTTGGTCTCCTTGGTGGTGCGCTCGACGCGGCCGATGCGGCTCATTCGGCGTGCTCCTCGTGAATCGTGGTGGTGCGGAAGCTTGGCTGGTGGGGCGGGCCGGCGGCACGGTGGCCGCCGCGCCCGGCGGTACCGGGGGCGGCGGCGGTCGGCGCCGGGGTCACGCCCGGCTCACGCCCCGGCGGCGGCCAGGTGGTCGCCGTCCTTGAGCACGGCGCGCAGGGCGTCCAGGAAGGCGTCGTTCTCCTCCGGCGTGCCGGCGGTGACCCGCAGCCAGCCGGGCAGGCCGTTGTCCCGGACGAGCACGCCGTGCTCCAGCAGGGCGCGCCAGGTGGCGTGGCTGTCGGCGAACCGGCCGAACTGCACGAAGTTGGCGTCGGAGGCGACCACCTCGCAGCCCGCCTCGACCAGCTCGGTGACGATCCGGTCCCGCTCCTCCTTCAACCGTGCCACGTAACCGAGCAGGGTGTCGGTGTGCTCCAGCGCGGCCAGCGCGGTGGCCTGGGTGACCGAGGAGAGGTGGTAGGGCAGCCGGACCAGCTGCACGGCCTGCACCACGGCCGGGTCCGCGGCGAGGTAGCCGAGCCGCAGGCCGGCGGCGCCGAACGCCTTGGACATGGTGCGGGTGACGACCAGGTGCGGCCGGCCCTCGAGCAGCGGCAGCAGGGACGGGTGGTGGGAGAACTCCACGTACGCCTCGTCCACGACCACCAGGCACGGGCCGGCGGCCTGCGCCGCGTCGTGCAGGGCCAGCACGTCCGCCGGGTCGGTGGCGCTGCCGGTGGGGTTGTTCGGCGAGCAGACGAAGAGCACGTTGGGGCGGTGCTCGGCGATCGCGGCCCGGGCGGCGGCCAGGTCGAGGGAGAAGTCCTCCCGGCGCGGCCCGGCGATCCACCGGGTGCCGGTGCCCCGGGAGATCAGCGCGTGCATGGAGTAGGACGGTTCGAAGCCCAGCGCGGTGCGGCCGGGGCCGCCGAAGGTCTGCAGCAGCTGCTGGAGCACCTCGTTGGACCCGTTGGCGGCCCACACCTGCTCGGTGCGCAGGGGCGTGCCGGTGGTCCGGGTCAGGTAGGCGGCGAGCGCGCCGCGCAGCTCGACGGCGTCGCGGTCCGGGTAGCGGTTGAGGTGGCGCGCGGCCTCGGCGACCCGCTCGGCGATCCGCGCCACCAGGGCGTCCGGCAGCGGGTAGGGGTTCTCGTTGGTGTTCAGCCGCACCGGGACGTCGAGCTGCGGGGCGCCGTAGGCGCTCTGGCCGCGCAGCTCGTCGCGGATCGGCAGGTCGTCCGGGGTGAGCGCGGCGCCGCCGGTGGCGGTCGTGCCGGTCGCTCCGGCCGCGGCGGGCGTGCCGGTCGTGCTGGTGGTCACCGTTCTCCCTCCGGCTGGGACGCCGGGGCGGGCGTCGCCCAGTTGAACCTGGCCTTGACGGCGGCGCCGTGCGCGGGCAGGTCCTCCGCCTCGGCGAGGGTGACGACGTGCCCGGCGACCTCGGCCAGCGCCCGCTCGTCGTACTCCACGACGTGGATGCCGCGCAGGAAGGTCTGCACGGACAGCCCCGAGGAGTGGCAGGCGCAGCCGCCGGTGGGCAGCACGTGGTTGGAGCCGGCCGCGTAGTCGCCCAGCGAGACGGGGGCGTGCGGGCCGACGAAGATCGCCCCGGCGTTGCGGACCCGGGCGGCCACGGCGGCGGCGTCGCGGGTCTGGATCTCCAGGTGCTCCGCGCCGTAGGCGTTGACCACCTCCAGGCCCCGGTCGAGGTCGTCGACCAGCACGATCCCGGACTGCCGGGAGGTGAGCGCCTCGGTGATCCGCTCCCGGTGCTTGGTCGCGGCCACCTGCGGGCCGAGTTCGGCCTCGACGGCGTCGGCGAGCGCGACGGAGTCGGTGACCAGCACGGCGGCGGCCAGCGGGTCGTGCTCGGCCTGGCTGATCAGGTCGGCGGCGACGTGCACCGGGTCGGCGCTGTCGTCGGCCAGCACCGCGATCTCGGTCGGGCCGGCCTCGGAGTCGATGCCGATGCGGCCCTTGAGCAGGCGCTTGGCGGCGGCGACGTAGATGTTGCCCGGGCCGGTGACCATGGTCACCGGGCGGCAGGGGCCGGCGCCGTAGGCGAACATCGCCACGGCCTGGGCGCCGCCGACCGCGTACACCTCGTCCACGCCGAGCAGGGCGCAGGCGGCCAGGATCGTCGGGTGGGGCAGGCCGCCGAACTCCTTCTGCGCCGGGGAGCTGACCGCCAGCGACGGCACACCGGCCTCCTGCGCCGGCACCACGTTCATCACGACGGACGACGGGTAGACGGCGCGCCCGCCCGGCACGTACAGGCCGACCCGGTCCACCGGAACCCAGCGTTCGGTGACCGTCCCGCCCGGGACGACCCGGGTGGTGGTGTCGGTGCGCCGCTGGTCGCGGTGGACCAGCCGGGCGCGGCGGATCGACTCCTCCAGCGCCTCGCGGACGCCCCGGTCCAGGTTCCGCAGGGCGTCCTGGAGGGCCTGGGCGGGCACCCGGATGTCGGCCAGCCGGACGCCGTCGAACCGCTCGGTCAACTCGACCAGCGCCTCGACCCCCCGATGGTGCACGTCCTCGCAGATCGGCCGCACCCTCTCCAGGGCGGCCTCGACGTCGAAGTCGGCACGGGGCAGCACGGAGCGCGGGTCGTCGAGGGAACCGCGCAGGTCGATTCGGGAGATCACAGGCACCAGTGTAGGGAAGCCGGCCGGCGGCCCCGCGCGCGTGTCGGGTGCTGAGACGCCGGCCCGCCGGCGCGCACGCCCCGTGCTCCCGCGTGCTCTCGCGCCGGGCGGTCCCGCTCCACGGGGCCACTGCGGCCGGCCCGTGGAGCTATACCCTTGCGCCCGTGACCGAACGGCTTGCGCTCTTTCCGCTGAGCACCGTCCTGTATCCGGGCCTGGTGCTGCCCCTCCACGTCTTCGAGGAGCGGTACCGCGCCCTGGTCGGCGACCTCCTCCAGGTGCCCGAGGACGCGCCGCGCCGCTTCGGCGTGGTGACGCTCCGGGCCGGGCGCGAGGTCGCACCCTCCGGACCGGACGGCCCGCTGGCCAAGGGCGCCGCGGCCGGGCTCGGGCCGGACCCGATGGAGTCGCTGCACCCGGTGGGCTGCGTGGCCGAGGTGGCCACCATCCAGAACGTGGACGACGACCACGGCGGCTACAACCTGGTGGTCACCGGAACGCGGCGGTTCGAGCTGAAGGACCTGGACGCCTCGGGCGCCTACCTGGTCGGCGAGGTCGAGTACCTGGCGGACAGCGAGGGCGACGACGCCGCCGTGCTGGCCGGCGGAGTGGCGGAGGCGTTCCGCACGTACCAGCAGCGGCTCGCCGGGGTGCGGCAGCTCTCCCTGGCGGCGCTCCAGGAGATCCCCTCCGAGCCCGCGGTGCTGTCCTACCTGGTGGCCACGGCCACCGTGCTGGACCTGGCGGAGAAGCAGCGGCTGCTGGCGGAGTCGGACGCGGCCGAGCGGCTGCGGCAGGAGCTGGCGCTGCTGCGCCGGGAGACGGCCCTGCTGGCCGCGCTGCCGTCGCTGCCGGCGGTGGACCTGGCCCGCGAAGAGGTCTACCCGAACTGACGTTGCGTTGCCCGCGAGGAGCGGGTGGGTGGGGAAGGACGGAGCTGGAATGGCGAAGGGCACGGCCAAGCGGAACGCCGCCGTGAAGGGAGCCGGCGGCACGCCGGCGACGGTGGCGCTGACCGCCGCGGGAGTGGAGTTCCGCACCCACTCCTACGCCCACGACGAGGCCGCGGCCTCCTGGGGCGA